>JAUSEB010000375.1 GCA_030650495.1 Armatimonadota bacterium
GCATCGGATTTCGTCGGGAATGCTTCGCCCGAACACCCAAGCCGGGTTAAGCATTTGCGGCTAATACGCCAACTGGCAGTAGAGGTGAAGGGCAAATGCTTAACCCCTACGCCGTCTACCATAAACGTGGCGTGCACCCCATAGTCGGAACGCCGTTGATTTGTCCTATCGAAGGCGCTATACTGCACTTGGCTGCAACAAGCCCGTGGGTATTGTCGGCCATACTTAACGTTGCGGGCGGGCAGGTACCAAAACCGCCCAAGCTGGACTGTCCTGACATCATTTATATTTCATATCAGAGGCAACGTTGGGAGAAACGACTACGATGGGCCCGGTCGAAGAACACTACGATCGAGGTGTAGCCTACAAAATTGCTGGGAATTATGAAGAGGCGGCAGCTGAGTTCCAGGCAATTCTGAGCGTCGAGCCTGGAAATGCGAAAGCGCACAGGCAGCTGGGGCTTGTTTACGGCTTCATGGGCCTGTTTGATGAGTCTATAGAAGAGCTGCGGACGGCGGTTGATTTGGACGGCCATGACTTGGACGCCAGAAATGATCTCGCGCTTACCTACACAATGCTCGGTATGATGGAGGAAGCTAAGGCTCATTTTGAAAGCGTGCTTGAGGCCGATCCCGATAATGCCGTCGCAAAGAAGAACCTGATTTACTTCTGATTTCGAAACGGCCTGCTCTTGCCCGGCCTTTGCTTTATGATTCGGAATTCTCCTCGCGGGAGATTTATTCTGACCATCTATCGACCTCAGCCGCCTCACTAAAATAATGTGTAGTTGCTAGCCACTAGGAGTAGTTATGACAGTCCGATCAGGACATATTAAAGGTAAATTGGTCCAAGTTCGTTTCGAGCCGGATGACATTGAAATCCATGTAAAAGTAGGCACAACTCTCTCCGACGCAGCTATCAGCGCGGGATGCGCGGTAGAAACGCCGTGCGGAGGTATGGGTACCTGCGGCAAATGCCGCGTATTTGTAACAGACGGGGTGTCCGCGCCTGATGAAAGCGAAAAGAGACTCCTGGGCGATTTGATAGCCGAAGGCGTAAGACTGGCCTGTCGCGCGCGTGTTACAGCCGATACTGTTGTGAATATACCGGAGGCCAGCCGCTCGCTGGTTCAAAAAATACTGTGCAGCGGCATGGTTCGCCAGGTAACGCCGGAGAGCAACATCCACAAGTACTATGTGGAAGCGCCTGAGCCGACGCTGTTGGACGAAAGGGCTGAATTCGAGCGCATCGCGGACTCGATAAACCTGCGGCCCGGTGAGTTACAGATCGACGTGAACCTTGCGCGGAAGCTATCTTCAACGCTGCGAGATTCCAATTATAAAGTGACCGCCGTTATTGCCGGCTCACATCTGTTGGCCATAGAGCCAGGCGACACCACGGCTCAGAAATTCGGCGTCGCGTTCGATTTAGGCAGCACTACGATAGTCGGGTATCTGCTGGATCTAAACACAGGTCATGATATGGCGGTCGCATCCAGCGCAAATCCGCAGATGGCTTATGGCGACGACCTGATTTCCAGAATAAACTTCGCCTCAACACAGTCAAATGGCCTTGAAATGCTGACCCACGCCGCAAGCGACGCAATGAATCGAATCGTCAAACAGCTTTGCGCCTCCGCCGGGATCAACGCAAATCATATTTACGAAACAACAGTGGTCGGCAACAGTTGCATGACGCATCTCCTCCTCGGAATCGATCCTACCAGCCTGGGCCAATCGCCCTATGTTCCGACAATTTGCAAGGAGATGACGGTTCGCGCGCCTGAGGTCGGACTCAAGATCAACTCAAGTGGGTTGGTCCACGTGCTGCCGAACGTGGCCGGCTTTGTTGGATCGGATCTGGTTGCGGTTCTACTGGCAAGCATGTGGGAGGACGATGGTCGAACCCGACTGGCGGTGGACATCGGCACAAACGGCGAGATGGCTTTGCGACACGCCGGGCGAACGCTTGCATGTTCAGCGGCAGCCGGTCCCGCTTTCGAAGGAGCCAGAATCGGCTGCGGAATGCGCGGCGGACCGGGGGCCATAGACAGCGTGCGCATAGGCGAGGAAGTCGTTATTTCAACAATCGACAACAAGAAAGCTCGCGGACTTTGCGGCTCCGGCCTTGTCGATGCCGTAGCCGAAATGCTTAACGCCGGGATAGTGGATGAAATGGGGCGACTGCTTGAGCCTGATGAAATTCCCTCGTTAAGTCCATCCGTACACGAGCGGCTTGTGATGGAAGATGATGGACCGCGGTTTGTTTTGGCCGAAGCAAAACGCTCCGCTACCGGAAAGCCCATAGTTTTAACCCAGCGAGATATTCGGCAGCTTCAACTCGCAAAAGGAAGCATTCGCGCGGCAATTCAAACCCTCCTGAAAGTAGCTGGAGCGGAAGAATCCGACCTGTCGGAACTCCTGCTGGCGGGCGCATTTGGAAACTATATAAGAAAAGAAAGCGCGGTTAGAATCGGCCTCTGTCCCGATATTCCAATCGAGAAAATAACATCAGTAGGCAACGCCGCCGGTACTGGAGCCAAATTGGCTCTGCTATCCGTGAAAGAACGAGGCTTGGCGCGAAAACTGGCTGAATCCACGGAGCACATCGAGCTTGCCAATCATCCTGACTACCAGAATGAATTTATGGAGATGATGCTCTTTCCGCAGCAGATCGTAACGGGATAGTCCAAGTCCTTTAATCACGAAAACACGAAAGGGAGAAAGCACAAAAAGGAAAGAGTTTTTAACCACAGATGGATACAGATGAACACCGATAAGGGAAGAGTTGTTGGTTGATAGTTGATAGTTGTCGGTTATGGAGCGCCATGGCTTGACACCGCTTTTTCCTCGACTCCTTCGACTCTTGCGACTCGCTCGACTCCCTTTATTATCTGCGTTTATCAGCGTTTATCTGCGTTCTTTTCTGAACCAGCCCTTTCGTGCTTTCAGAAATTTCGTGCTTTCGTGATTCAACTCGCCACAGTTGGTTGCAAAATGCTCAGGTGTTCTGTTAAAATGGAGCATCGGCTATAATGCGTAATATAATGCATTTGAAACAATGTAACGCGGAGGAGAGTGAATGGCGGATTTTGAAGGATTGGCTTCGGCCATCATTAACGGGAAAGCGCCTCTTGCGGCGGAGCTAACGCAGAATGCTCTAGCCGAAGGCACGGGCGCAAGTGACATCCTGACCAAGGGCCTCGTAGCAGGAATGAACGTAGTTGGTCAGAAGTTCAAAAACAACGAGTTTTACGTGCCAGAGGTTCTCATAGCTGCTCGCGCGATGAAGTCAGCTATGGTGCACCTGAAGCCGGCTCTTGCTGAAACCGGTGTGCAGCCTGTCGCTAAGGTTGCTATCGGCACAGTGCGCGGTGACTTGCATGACATCGGCAAAAATCTGGTCTCCATGATGCTCGAAGGCGCGGGCTTCGAGATTATGGACCTTGGCGTAGACGTCAAGCCGGAACAGTTTGTCCAGGCGGTGCAAACCGGAAGCGCTGGAGTGCTCTGCCTTTCCGCGCTGCTGACCACGACCATGCCGGCAATGTCCGACACGATCAAGGCGCTTGCGGACGCGGGATTACGCGGCAACGTAAAAGTAATGATCGGCGGAGCTCCCGTGACCCAGAACTATGCGGATGAGATCGGAGCTGATGGATACGCGCCGGACGCCGCCAGCGCTGTTGACCAAGCTAAAGCCCTTCTCGGCGTAGCTTAGTTAATCGAACTCGCAAGTCACAGCGGTTGGCGCGATATTTTGCCGCCGCTGTGGCTTTGCGCAATTGTTTGTAGATTAAACTTAGAAGCGGAGACATATCGTTGGTTAGCATAGCGCCAAAGCATGTCCTGATGATCCTGACAAGTATAGTGTTGGGGTCTTTCGGCCAAATAAGTTTGAAGCATGGAATGGCCACATCCCATATAAAACTCAGCGGAGACGTGATTGACAAGATTCAAGCCCTCATAATCGTGATTTTCACCAGACCTTATGTGACAGTAGGTTTCGCACTGTACGGAGCAAGCGCCCTTCTATGGCTGGTGATTTTGAAAAACGTCCAACTGAGTTTTGCCTATCCAATGATTGCGCTCAGTTACGTTCTTGTAACCTTCCTTTCATGGCTAATTTTTCGCGAACACGTCAATTGGATTTCAGTGACAGGGCTTTTCTTTATATGCTGCGGTGTGGCGCTGGTAGGCGTGGGACTGGGTCGAACCGCGGCTCAATAAATCCGTCCGAAGGTTGGATTTGCTTAGATTTCTTCCACCGGCGCTAATACTTATCTGTGTCGTAACGCTTCTTCTACCGGCCCTTACCGGCGGACACGCGCTGCTACCGTCCGGCGACCTGGCCTTTATGCTCCCCTGGAACTCAGTTCTTGAGCCATCAGACCACCAGTGGAACCCCCTGATGTGGGACGCGCTTGCACAATTCCACCCGTGGAGAGATTTATATCATCGCTCGCTTCACCAAGGTCAACTGCCTTTGTGGAACCCTTATCAGTTCAGTGGCACACCGTTTCTCGCCAACGTCCAATCCGCCATTCTCTATCCTCCAAATCTGATCTTTTGCATCTTCGACCCCGCGCGAGCGTTTGGAATTTCGGCAGTCCTGCACCTGTTCCTTGCGGGTCTATTTACCTATATGTTCTCGTCTTCCCTCGGCGCGTCTCGCTTGGGAGCCACAATCAGCGGCCTGACATTCGCGCTGTGCGCGTTCAATATAACCTGGCTTGAATTGCCAACATTCGTCTGCGTCGCCACATGGCTGCCGTTGGTCTTGCTGCTCATCCGGCTTGCGCTTAGGCGAAGATCGATTATTCTGTGCATTGCCGCCGGACTGGCCGTAGGCCTCTCGCTGCTGGCGGGACACTTTCAGATCGCCCTCTACGTTATACTCGCGGCGGTCGCATGGTGGTTATGGGAAGCTATTGCTCTGCGCAAATCCGAGCAGCGCCCGTTGTTGCCATCCGCAGGTTACCTTACGGTAATCCTTACAATTGGATTCTCGCTGGCCGCCGCTCAGATCATTCCTGCCCTTGAGCTTGCCAGGCTGTCGCACAGGGTTTCGCACCCAACTATGGCGGGTTACTTCAACTACATCAATACAGCCCTACCGTCGATAAATCTGGTCACCGCCTTCGTGCCCGACTTCTTTGGCAATCCCTCGCGAAACACGTTTTGGGGAATAGGCAACTATACCGAGTACGCCATGTATGTAGGTATACTTCCGCTCATTTTGGCAATAGGAGGAGTTGCGCTTGATCGCCGCGGCCGGCCTTCGTTGTTTTTTGCCCTCATGGCTGGATTTGCCCTGCTTACTGCGCTTGGAACTCAGTTGGACGCAATTCTATACTTCGGCATACCGGGATTCAGTTCAACGGGATCGCCGGCCAGAATTCTCGTGCTTTATTGCTTTGCAATAGCCGTGTTGGCCGGCTTTGGCGCCACTTCCGTCACAACTGGATGGAAGGAGAAGACTCCCCACCTGCTGGGCAATAGAATATCGATTACTCTTCTTATCCTTGGCGTTGCGATCTGCGCGTTTCTCGCAAGTGGGCTTTACGCAAAATATTATATAAATGCGGTATCAGAAGCGTTCGGGGAGCAAGCTCCGCTCGGATTCTACAGCATATTTATTGCCGTTGGGTTTACGCTTGCCTCAGCCGCTGTGTTGCTATGGAGGGCAGCCGGTATGGTGGGGACATCATTCGGATCAGCCGCGCTTCTCATATTGACAGTAGCCGATCTCATGCTGTTTGGATACCATTTTAACGCGGTAAGCAGCCGCCAGTCTATCTACCCCCCCACTACGGGGATTTCGTTCCTGCAGGAGGTCGCGGGCCACGAACGGATAATGCCGATCAACAAAAACTGGAGCCTGACCAATATTCCTCGCGCGGTCTTGCCGCCAAACAGCGCCACTGTTTACGGCATCCACGACACTCAAGGCTATGACTCGCTGTTTCCGGGATACTACAAGCGATTTGCCGCAAAGCTGCTGGGCGATGACCCAAGCCCGGTTCAGAACGGCAACATCGTGTTCTTTAAGCAATACAACGAACGGGCTGCTCGGTACGCGCGATATATGATCAGCGAGCAGACTATTGCCGCTCCGGAGTTGTTATTGGTTTATCAGGACGAATATCTCATTTACGAGAATTTGGCGGCGCTTCCTCGCGCCGAGGTTCTAATGCAACCGTCGAAAACACATGGGCCGCCAAGCATGGATTGGGCTGTTGACAGCCTGAATTTGGTGGAACTCCGGGTAGATAGCGGCTATCCGTCCAAGCTTATCCTGCGCGACACTATCTATCCCGGTTGGAAAGCGTATGTAAACAACCGCCCCGCAAAAATTACTCCGGCTGAAGATATATTCCGGTCGGTCGACATTCCCAAAGGGATCAGCTCCATCACATTCAGATTCGAGCCATCCAGCTTCCGCGTGGGTCTCTATATCTCACTTTTGTGCCTTGCAGCGTGCTCGGCTGCGCTGTGCGCCCGGTTGGGCATCCGCGCAGGCTCCAGGTAAAGCGCTATGAGAGTTCGACTTTCCATCGCTGCTTTGATCATAATAGCCATATTTCTCTCGTCCATCCCTTATATATATGGATACGCCACCACTCCGCCCGGTCATCAGTTCACCGGACTGACCTATAATATCGACGATGGCTGTGTGTACCTGTCGTGGATGCGGCAGGCGGCTGACGGCCATGTATTTATCCGCAATCAATTCGCAATAGAACCCCAGCAGCGCCTGCAATTCAACATATTCTTTCTTGCGCTTGGATGGATAGCCGGGCTTCTCCAAATTCCATTGATCGTTGTGTATCACTCCGCTCGTATTTTGCTAATCGCGGGATTGCTGCTGACCGTTTACTGGTTTGGCAGGTTCTTTTTCAAGAAGGATGAACATAGATTCGCTCTGATTCTGGTCATCGCTTTTTCATCTGGAATCGGCTGGCTTTTCGGAACGCCGATTGGACATTCGGGTACGGTGGACAACTGGCAGCCAGAGGCGATAACGTTCCTCAGCATGTACCTGAACCCACTGTTCCTCATCGCTCAGATACTTATGCTGGCTTCTTTCGGCTTTCTGCTGAAATCGCGCTCCAGCGGTAAAGCGTCCGACGCGGTCCTGGCGGGGACATTCCTGCTTCTCCTTGCGAATATCCACACTTATGATGTTGCGATAGTAGGCGCAGTATGGGTTGTCTTTTTGGTGATAGCTTCCCTGGTCAAACGCGCGGGTTTGCGTACGTGGGCGTTGAGCGCGCTTGCGGCGGCAATCGCCTCCCCCGCCCTACTCTATCAATGGTATCTTTATCACACCGAGCAGGTATTCAGAATGAGAGCCAACACCGCGACTCCTTCACCGGAGTTGTGGAATTACATCGCCGGATTTGGATTGATATTTGTCTTGGCTGCAATAGGTCTTGCGTTAGCGTTGAGACGACGGGGCGACCTTCTATTACCGGCAGTTTGGGGTGTGATTGGATTTGCTCTGCCTTATATTCCAATCGCTCAACAGCGGAAATTGGTAATGGGACTCCATATTGCGCTTGCAATATTGGCGACTCTTGCCCTGATCAGACTCTGTGAGAAAAGAGGCTGGTCATTACGGCTGGCTGCGCTGGTTTTAGTGGCGCTTACGATACCATCCAATATGATGTTTATGAGGCGGGACGTTGCATTATTGAATGTAAATGAAACGGCTACGCTTATACACCGGCCTTACCTCGCCAACGACGAATTGCTTGCTATGCAGTGGCTTCGCGCGAACACAAATAGATCCGAAACCGTGCTCGCTTTTCCCGACGCCGCCTGCTTCATTCCTGTCCTGGCAGGCAATCGAACTTATGTCGGACACTGGAGCGAAACGCCGGACTTTGGACGCAAGCTCAATGAATGGCGCAAATTCGCTGAAGCCGAAACACCGGACACCGTGCGTTTGGACATTCTTAAAAGATCGAAAACGAAATACGTGTGGTGGGATAATTCGATTAAGATGATCCCTTCGCGACTTGCGGAAGAGCCTTCACGGTCCGCGCTCGATCCAAGTCGTAAGCCTTATCTTAAAAGGGTGTTCACGATTGGGCGTGTAAACATATACCAGACGTATAGAATGGCAACCCCGCGCGATACCAATTGAGAAACCGGCTTCGTAGTCGAAGAACAGTCGAAGGTCGAAGGTTTAAGGTATTGCTTTCAACACGCTATCTTTCAACATTACATCCGTGGTTTGTTTCGGGATTTCCATTCCGCTGCGCTTCATTCAAATCCCGAAACAACGGCGCAAGCTTAGGCTTCAAAGAGGGAGTGTTCAAAAAGGCATAACTTAGCGCGACCCGTCATTTCGAGCGAAGCGAGAAATCTGCTTTTAAGCACAATGTATGGTCTCTGAAAAGCAGATTCCTCGTCGTTCCTCCTCGGAAAGACGTTTTTTGAACACTCCCAAATACAATCCGAAGTATCTGAAGAGGGGCAGGTTTCGGCATTAGAAATGC
>JAUSEB010000389.1 GCA_030650495.1 Armatimonadota bacterium
TCGGCATTGAAATGCCGAAACACCGGAAACCGCCACACAAAGACCAGGGCAAGCGGCAGTCAAATAGTTTCCACAAACCTCCGCAGCTTCAATTCCATCTCGCGGGCGATGTCGGGGTATTTCTCGATCAAATTATGCTGCTCGGTGAGGTCTGATTTGCGGTTGAATAACTTCGCCTTTTGGCTTCTTAGGTTATAAATAAACGACCATTCTCTATCGCGGATGCTCCATATCAGGCCGTGGTTTGCGGTCACCGCGAAGTCCCACACGGACTCGGCTTCACCTGTCAGCATCGGCGCAAGGCTTTTGCCCGTTATCACGGGGAATCCCGACGGAGGAAGCGGTCTTCCGTGTTTGCGCGCTTCCTGGCTTGTCACCAATGGAACACCCATCAATTCCAGGGCGGTAGGAATCAAATCCGGGGGTTGGGCGAATCCGTCAAATCGTTTGCCTGCGCCAACGCCGTCCGGATGGCGGATTATCCAAGGAATGTGGGCAACTTCTTCATATCCCTGGCTCTCACCGGTCTTGCGTATGTCGCCGTGCTCGCCAAACGGCTCGCCGTGATCGGAGGTAAACATTATCAGGCTGTTGTCGAAAAGGCCGAGATCGCGGATGTGGTCCAATAGTATTCCCACCCACTTATCAACCCAGGAGACGTTCCCGGCGTATAGCGCGAGGATGTGTTCCAGCTCGCGCGGAGTCAAATAGCCTTCGATAGGGCCGGGTATGGGATCGATCAAATCCTGTCCGGTATAATCGGGGTCGTACATATCATGGAAAGGCGCCGGTGGATTCCACGCCTCGTGCGGGTCGAAGCAGTCCACCCAGAGGAACAGGTTGTCTTTCCGATGTTTTGTTATGTCATCCAGCCACTTGATGGCCGCTTTGACGGTCCGGCAGAGGCACTGATCTTCTTCAACAGGCATTGCCGACTGGTTGCGAAGATACTGCCTTCCGGCTCTGTTCCAATGCTCGTCACCGGCGTCTCCGCGAAGGCGATAGTATTTCTCGAAATCGACTTGGATACTCTCATCCATTATCCACGGGTCGTATTCCTGCCCCCGAATCCAGAAAACGCTGTCGAAGCCTCGCGCGGAGTTATAGCCGGGCTTGTGGAGATGATAGGTGTCAGTGACGAACGCTGAAGTAAAGCCTTTGTCCCATAAGTATTCCGCCAGAAGCACGTCTTCATTCTCAAAAATCTGCCAGCCGCGATAAGGAAACAAATGCCTGCCGGTCCACCATGCGGCGCGGCAGGGCATGGTCGGCAAATTTTCGGCGTACGCCTGGTCGAGCACGGCGGACTCAGCCGCGAATTTATCTATATTCGGCGTTTTAACCCGGCTGCCGTTATGGCCGAGGTGGTCGTATCTAAGGCTGTCCGTGACGATAACTATGAGGTTCAATTCTGTTCTCCAATTCTTTCTTAGTTGAGCGTTGAGAGTTTAGAGAAGGGAAGACCTCCCCCTAACCCCCTCCTTCGTAAGGAGGGGGAACTACTCCCTCCCCTTTAGAAGGGGAGGGCTGGGGTGGGGTTTTATTCTAACTTCTAACTCCTAACTTCTAACTCCCATCCTCCCACTTCCGCTCTTGCAAACTTCGGCCATGCGAGAAGTAACGGCCAGGGTTTTCGAGCCGGTGGCGGACTTCTTTGATCGCGACATCCACCGCGGCCTCTATTGTCTCATTGCCGAATTCGGCAGTTGAGTCACGAGGGTCAATTCGGAACCCGACGCCGATCAGCGGTTCCCCTCGCGGCGGAAGAAGGCTCAGGTCCACGGTCTGCGGGTGGAGAGCCATTACGTGCGAAGTTTCCCATCCGCCCGCATGGTCGCCCGCTATTGGAAACTTGTCATCGACCAGCGCGTAGTCTACAAACGCCCATGCAAGCATCCTCTCTTTATTACCGTACCGCCTTTGGTTGAACAGCAGCGCTGCGGCGCGGGCGTGATCGATCAATGGATAGTGTCCGGCCACCAGGACTCCGACCTTGAAGCCTAGAGTCTCAGCTTCCGCGAGTATATGCAGCAGCAGTTTATTGTAATTTAGAACCTGTTCCGTCGGCGTAAATGGCAGTTTCTCCGGGTTGAAGTTTTCGGGAGAAAGCCCCATCTTCTCGGCTATCAGATGCCTGTCACCAGCGTTCGCCTCCATCAGCGCTTCCGATCTGCTCTCGCCATAGTATAAGGGCGGAAATGCTAGTCCCCCACCCTCTTGAGCGCAGCGGATTGCAATTCCCTCGGCCTGAAGCGTGTCGGCGCCAAGCGGATTATGTACGCCGTGCCATTCGAGCGTGCCTATTGGGATATAAGCCACCGGGCATTCCTTTCGCCTGGCTACGATCTGTTCGGGTCGAAGCATGTGGTAGCGAACTTCGACTTCTCGGTTATCGGGCATTCTGTTCAACCTCCGTTTGAGCGGTATTTTAACGATAATGTCTGGCCAGTTCGGAATGATATTCTTTGCCAACTGTCTCCACGTTTTGCGCGAGCCATTCGCGCAGGTTTGTGCGGCCCTTTGGCGGCTCGTGCGAGACCAGCAAATTATCCATCAGACCCTTGATCTCGCCATCCGTCAGGACAACATCGCTCACAACCGTATTTAGCATTTTGACAAGCTGCAAGGCCACGGCAGGATTCAGATGTATGATCCTTGTCTTGCTTTGCACAGTGTCTTTTATGAGCGCAAGCAGATCATTGAACGTGAAAGCCTCTGGGCCTGCGGCGTCGGCGATGATATTATCCTCACTCTGACCGGCTTCGACAAGTATATCAGCGAAATCTTCCACGTATATAGGCTGCATGCCGTATTCGCCCGATCCCGGAGCTATAAAGGCCGGGTAACGCCTTAGAAACCAGGCGATGTTGTTGATGAGAATATCTTCCGGGCCGAATAACACCGTCGGGCGGATAATGGCATAGGAAAGCTTTGACTCCTTTATAGCGCCTTCCAACGCCGCTTTACCTTTGTAATAGGGCAAGGTAGATTCCGTCGCGTTGGCGATGCTGACATGCACGAGCCGGCGCACCCCGGCGTGTTCGGCGGCTTTGATGAGGGTTCGCGTGTTCTCCACGGCTTTTTCATAAGTCATAGCGCCATGCGGGAAACGAATCCAATATGTGTTGTAAAGAGTCGCCGTGCCTTCCAAACTTTTGGCAAGCTCAACCGAATTGTCGAAGTTATACGGCGCAACCGCCACCTGATCGCCGAATGGATTGGGGCGGTCAGTGTGTCCGGTGAGCGTTTTTAGCCTTTTCCCCATCGCCAGAAGCCGACTGGTTACATATTTTCCGGTGAAGCCAAAAGCTCCCGTTACTACATTCAACTCAGCATTGTTCATAAGGAACCTCGCTTTCGACAGGCTATCGAATCTGTTGCAGAGCCTCTGTCAGTATCCTGGTCATTCTTTCGAGCTGCATATCAATAGCTGTACTACCCAATTCGGCGCTTGCGTTGACACGGGGGTCTTTTCCGTGGATGGCTGCGGGCCAAATGCTCAGGTCTTGAGGCAGGTTCTCCATTTGGACAAGATCAGGACGCAGCGCCATCACTAGGGATGTCTCGTTCGCGGCGGCATGATCTGTCTGGATTCCCAGGCCGTCCGACTCGTCGTCCCGCCAGCAGTGGAACAATTGAACATCGTATTTCTTGCTCCACTTCTCCAAATTGCTCCTCATAACGCCGGTCGATGGGCCATGGCCATGAGCGACGATTATTTTGAAACCCGCTCTTTTGAGTCGGGAGATGACGTTTTCCAATATCTGCGCGAACAAGTTCCAGCCTATCCGGTGCGCGCTTCCCGGCATTTGCCTCGGCTCCGGTCCGACGGTGGGAGACATATCCATGTGGAAATACTCTTTGCCGTCGATGATCTTATAACTTTCCGGTCCGAGGAAAAGCATCGGTAGAACTATCCCACCAACTCTCTCAGCAAGCTCGATCATAAAACCTTGCGATTGAATACCATCCGAACCTAACGGCAAATGCTCCCCATGCCACTCCAGCGTCCCAAGCGGCACATAAGCAATCGGAGCCTGTTCGAGCCTGGCTAGAAACTCCTTTGGTGTAAGCTCTTCGTATAGGACTTTCTTCAAATCTATCTCCACCATCTGTGTTTATCTGTGTCCATCTGTGGTTAATTTAGCGAGCGCTTGCGTTAAAACCCCCGCCATTCGCTCCAGTTGCATCGCAATCGCCTTCTTGCCAAGCTCAGGACTTGCGGTTGTGCGCGGGTCGAGCCTGCCGATCGCAAGCGGGAACACATTTGGGTCGGGATCGAGATTCTCCATTTGCACGAGATTGGGCCGCAAAGCCATTACGAGTGAAGTCTCATTTGCCCCGGCGTGGTCGGTCTGAATGCCAAAGCCGTCCGACTCGTCCTCCCGCCAGCAGTGAAACAGCTTCAAACCGTATTGCTCGCTCCACTTTTCGATATTACGGATGAAAAGGTTAGTAGATGGCCCATGACCGTGCGCGACAATAATACGAAAACCAGCCCTCCTGAGCCGCGACAGGGTGTTGTCCAAAATCTGCGTAAATAGATTCTCACCAACCCAATAAGCGCTGCCGGGCAATTGCTGGTCCTCATACGCCTCATAAGCCCAACTTTTACATATATCCATGCCAAACAACTCTTTGCCGTCCACGACTTTATACCTGTCGGGACCGAGATAAAGCATTGGAAGGACTATCCCGCCGACCTTCTTTGCCAATTCGACCATAAACCCCTGGGACTGGATTCCATCCGAACCCAGCGGCAGGTGCGCGCCGTGCCATTCCAATGTCCCAAGAGGAAGATATGCAATTGGAGCTTTTTCCAGCCGTTCGAGGAACTCTTTGGGCGTGAGTTCGATATATAAGACTTTTTCGGTCATTTACTTCCTCCCGTTTATCTGTAGCCTAGGGCCTTGTGCCCGTTCGACGCCCACAAGGGGCTGGGCTACGGTTATATTTACGCCCATAAAGGGCTAGGCTACAGTCTATGAGCGCTCCCCATATCGAGCCGCCGCACTGTCGTGAAGCCATTCGCGGGCTACTCGCAGCGCTTCCTCGCGGTCTAGCCAGCCAAGCTGTATCTGATCGAAAAGGAAATCCGCAAGCAGGCGTTTTATGAGAAGTATTTTGCCGTAACACCATTCGATGCAGCGTCCGTCCGAGACGACCACTGAGCTTTTCTCCGGCGGAAGGGCTTCGAGCCGCTTCTGCATGCTGTCTCGATACGTGCTTGCGCGGAAGTTGAACCACCATTGGCCGCCGACTGAGACATTCTTAAATGCCCGCGCCGCCTGGACCGCATCCAATGTATTTATCTCGGAACCCAAAACCAGCTCGAATTGGCAGCCGCTATCCTCAAACAAACCATGCAAATTAAGTATCCGGTCGGGGTCGTTAGCCGAAGCATAACCCATCTTGTTCCAATCGCCCTCAACACCCAAAAAGAGTTGAACAAAGAGACCATTGGCTTCCGCCGCAGCCGCTATCTTGCGCAGTAAAAACACGAGAACCTCATCGTTGGAATTACCGCTGACCTTCAGCTCATCCGGCGCTCCATGAGTCCTAAGCCCCATACGCCCAAGAGCGGTCATAATCCCCGGGCAGCCCTGCTGTTTGAAACCGCCGAGAGTCTTATCTATATCAGAAACAACATGCTCAGCGGCGTCCCTCTGATCCGGCGCGCTCATTATAGCGTTTTGCCATTTGTCTATCGGACCCTCGATGCGGGGAACAAGAACGGAAACGCCGGGCAAATCGTGAAAGTCGGCGTCTTCAGCCACGTTTACCACCATGCGTTTTGAGCATGCGCGCGCGGCGACTTCCGCGGGCCAATCAATGCGTTTCGCCGTTGCGCGAACAGCCTCACCGGCTGCCCACACGCTGGCTTCATCGGTGATTTGGATGCTATAGAGAGTATCGAAGATTTGGCAGACTACCCAGTTCATCGAAGTATTGCGCGTCGCATGAAATGCTTTTACGAAAGCCTCTATTTGCTGTTCCTCCGAGATATCTTTGGCGTTTTGGGGATAACCCGCCATAGCCTTGTGCGGATAACCCGCCGCGCAAAGCTCTTCTAAGAACCAGAAGTAGTGGCCGATGTCCCAGAAGTCCTGCGCCGCAAGAGTCTTGCCGATCAGATGCGTATGAGTGTCATACACATCCAGCGAAAGTATCTCCCGCCGGAAATCCTCTCTATTCATCAACTAACCGTCCTCTCATGGGAAGCTATCAGCTGACAGCTGTCAGCTGATAGCTTTTCCATCTGCGTTCTTCTCTGAACCAAACTTACAACGCCGCCTCTTTGCCGCGCTCTTTCAATACAGCGTTAAACGGATCGGGAATCGCGTGCGGCTTGGCTCGCTGCGTCTTCAGCCAATCGTTCATATAATAATCTTCGCACTCGCAGACTATATCGGGACGCTCGTTTTTAATGTCCTTTGTCTGATACGGGTCTTTCTCCAGATCGTAAAGCTGAACAGGGTCGAGCTCATAGTCCAGTTGATCGTAGGTTTTTATCATCAAGTGCGTCTTCGTCCGCACGGCGCGCTGGACCGTGTAGAGGGCGTGCCCCCAGACAAGATAGTTACGTTCCTTCCCCGGCTTGCCTTTCAGTTGATTGCCAAATGAGACCCCGTCCCACTCCGAAGGAATATCCGCCCCCAGCATATCGCAGAGGGTCGCGGAAAGGTCAACGTTATACAGGAACGAACCGCAGTTATGATTCTCAGGGGTAACGCCGGGCCAGCGGATTATCAGCGGGATATTATGAATCGCTTCGTCGGCGCAGACATGGTCGGAATAAATGCCATGCTCGCCGAAGTTGTCGCCATGATCCGCGGAGATGATAACAACTGCGTCATCCAGCGCGTTTTGCCTTGCGAGTTCATCCAAAACAATGCCTACATGGTGGTCTACATAGGCTATTGCCGCGTCATAGCCTGTGATCATATGCTCGAAGTCTTTGCGATTATCGATAGCGCCCGGCATCAATGGCGCCAAGCTTTTATTTTCAAGGAACTGGCGGTGAGTGGTAAACGACCCTTTAAGTTCCTGCTGCTTCTTGATAGCGTCCTCATCCGGCCAGGCTTGGGTTACGGGATAATCTTTGAAGCGGTCCGCCCAGGAAGCGTCCATTTTGTATAGCCTGTGCGCGTCCCAGTAGTTGATGTGAAGGAGGTAGTTCTCCCGCTTGGCGTTGTTCTTCAGCCAGCGCATAAGCGGTCTGTGGATTTCTTCAGCGGTCTCGCCGCCGCCCTTTAGATTTGGAGTATGGAACTCGCTCCAGCCGCACATAAACTCCCAGGCGTTATGGCGGTCGGCGAAGTTGGACATGCTAACGGGATCCCAGCCAACCTTTCGCAACTGGCGCATCAGCATTTCATTCTCAGGCATAGGCCCCTGATAGCCGCGCTTTCGGATGTTGAATTTTGCTCCGGCCCCGTTATTTGAAACTACGCCGTTATTGATTCCGAACCGGCCCGACGACCAGTTCATGCGGGATGGCAGGCAGGGTGAATCCGCGCAATAGTAATGATCGAAACGCACGCCCTGCTTGGCGATGCGGTCGATATTCGGCGAAGTCGGCCTGTTATAACCATAGCAGCCCAGATGGTCCGGTCTAAGGCAGTCTATGTCGAAGTAGATGATTCTCAACGCTTTCCTCCTCTTTTCGGCGCGTAAAAGTTATGTCAAATTACTTCTTAGCGTTTGGTGGCTCAAATGACCTTCCTGGAATAT
>JAUSEB010000407.1 GCA_030650495.1 Armatimonadota bacterium
TAGCCCGTATTATTCACGTCATTTCGAGCGTAGCGAGAAATCTGCTTTTCCTGAAGCTAAAAAGCAGATTCCTCACTTCGTTCGGAATGACGGTCTGCGATGGCTTTACTATCTTCGTGAATAATACAGGCTAGTGGCTAGCAGCCAACGGATAAAGTCGATTCCTGCGTAGCCCCGGGCCTTGTGCCCGGTCCGGTTGAGCGTGGCTTCCGGCAAATTTGCCGCCCACAAGGGGCGGGGCTACGTCGATTATGGACTTTATCCGATCCCTGCTAGCATTCACTAGCCACTAACCACAAGTCACCAGATAGAGGAAAAACTGTTATTTCGGGAAACCCCTTTCCCGAAATCCCCACGGTTAACCGGCGACGTATCGGGAAAAGGGTTTCCCGATACAACGGAACATAGTAAAAGCTATCAGATGTCAGTTGATGGCTGACAGCTGATAGCCTCTTCATCACTCCTCAGGCTCGAACGTGTAGCAGCAAGTCGCTTCGATATTCTCCGCCGGTGTCTGCTCAAGCTGGTCAGCGTCGGCCCCATGTTTGTCCGCCATTAGCATCGGAGATCCATGGGTAACCAAAATCTGCCCCGCCCTGCACCTGTTCTGCTCAACCCAATTCTCGCAGTTGCTGACCGTGCATCTTACACCCTGAATTAACCGTTCTTCCATTCTGTCCTCCTATATGCTTTTTTGCACCATAAAGCCATGCTCCGAGAGTAATCCCTACCCCCAGGCCAAGCCCGGCAAACATGAAACTACTTGAACTCATTGACAACCGATCTCCCCGGCGCTACGATGCTGCTAAAGGCTGATGGCCTTGAGAAGAAGAGCGATCATTTGTTCTATTCGCCATGGAGTCGCAAACCTTTGCTTCTTAAGAATTTCGCTTCCTATCTAAGAGAAAAAACCGGCGATCCGTCACTCCACATAGTCAACCGTAATGACACTATTGGAGAAGAATCATCCACGCCTCTTTCCGCCGCCGATCCCAAAATATCGCCAGCCAAATTGGTCGAAGGCAGCAGCCTAACAGCTATTCGCATCGGCAATCCAAGCAAAACTCGCTTCACCCACTTTCTCGACGGCATACAGCGCACCCATCTGGCTTGTTACTGGTCGATGGTTCCCGTCCTATATGGATACACCGCCGCCGTTATAAGGGAACGTGACAGCAATCGCAAAATGCGCTCTTGGCGCAGCTTGCCGAACGAGAGCCTGTTCTTTCCTTTTGAACAAATCGATCCATCGGAAATGAAAGTCCGCGGCTTGAACGTAGTTGATACTTCGGACGGCGATGAACAAAACCAGGAACATCCTATAGGCATGCTGGATAAGGCTCGCAAGTCAATTAACCGCGTCCGTAGCAAGTTGGAATCGCAGCTTGCGAAGGAATGGATCGAAAGCTATATATCAAGCGCCGGCAACTGGCTTCTCATTGACGGCAGCCTTACCGAAGTCATAGACTCTTCTGCGACAGCAAATGTTATAGGCATAATCAAGAGCCACCAAACGCAGTATTTCACGCTTGAAGACCAGAAGAAGATACTGAATCTACCCGCCGGGCAGCGAAGCAGCGTTTTCGAAATACCCGGTCGCAAGCGCATGGGCGCGTATTCCTGGTATTTGCGACTTCACCCAAATGCAGGCAGAGACATCTATTTCGGACTGATTAGAATCGAAGCTTCACCCAGGCCGGAGACAATAACAATGGCGGATGAGATTTCCCGCTGGCTTCTTGCGGAGCGGTCACCATTATCCCTGCCGGACAGCAGATGGGACCGTCTGATCTACCCAATACGAGACTGCGAGGAATACATGCGAAGCATAGCGCCAACCAAAACGGCAATGGAAGCGCAGTTTTCTGGAATCTAAATAACCTGGAGAACTAGAACATGGACGAGCAAGCACTGGATAATCAGCGCCAAATGGAACAAATCGGTCGTGTAGTAGCAACCGAGAAGAATCCCAGCACGGCTTACAGCTTCAACTTCTGGACGCCTATGGAATCTCCTGTAGGCATCGGAACCCTCGTCGCCGTCATTCAGGATAACGTCCAGGTATACGGCGTTGTCGTCGAAGGCTTCAGCTATACCGACCTCGCATCCGCCTTGCACGACTTCATCGGCTCTGAGGGCAATCCGCAGGCTCAGCCGGCTACACTGCGTCCGGAGGTGAGACTATACACCGCCGCCGTCCTGCGAGTCGAGCCGGAAGAGCCGCTCCAACCTGTTCCAGTCGGACCTGTGTTCCTCGCGGATAATGCCGCCGTCGCGAAAGCCCTTCGTATGGACGCTTACCAAGACCAAACCGGCATCCCAATCGGCCTGTACCAAAACGGCGAGCAGCTATCGCCCGTCTATCTTGATTCCGAGTTCCTGCTTGGCCCTGAAGCCGCACATCTCAACATAACCGGCGTGTCCGGCCTGGCGACCAAGACAAGCTCGATTGAGTTCGTTCT
Source organism: Armatimonadota bacterium (assembly GCA_030650495.1). Taxonomy (GTDB): domain Bacteria; phylum Armatimonadota; class UBA5829; order UBA5829; family JAUSEB01; genus JAUSEB01. The sequence goes on from JAUSEB010000407.1 coordinate 2,463, forward strand.
CGGCAGTATATTCGCCCATTTCAAGGAAGACATCGCTGTTTTGTGCTTCAACGTAAAAGGCTCTGATTTGCTATTCCTCGACTATCCCACTTCCCCTTCCTCAGATGACCCATTGGCGCAAAAATACGCCGAGTTCAATATCACCGGCCTCGACACACGAGATTTGGAAATGTACGAGCGCATGAGTGTTTCCGCTGAACCATTTCAAAATGTGTCCTACTTCGCTCCATTCAAGCCGGATCGGGTAAACCTGAACACGCTTCGCACCCACCCTGATCTGATCGGCAATGTCCACCCACTCTCCTGGGGCCTTGAAGATATACTGGAACACACCGCCGTTGTCCTGAATCGCGACGACATAGACGCAAAAGCCGACGCTCTTATCGAATACATCAAGCAGCGCGTAGTCAACCAGGAGTCCGAAGTCGGCGAGGAACCTCACATAGTGCGGAACTTTCAGGACCTCAACCACTGGTTCGATACTGTGCTCAAATATATGGAGGAGGCAAATCGCTCCGAGTATAAGACACATCACTACGCCACCATCCGTAAAGTCTATAACAGGCTCTCCAATTTAACGACCCGGTATCGCGGCCTGATAAGCTGCGACGAAACGACCTTCGATCTCCCATGGGGCAATTTTGAAGACCGCAGGCTCTATGTTATCGATGTTGCCAATCAGGACCCTCAAGCGCAGGATTTGGTATTCACGCGAATCGTCAGCCGTCTCCGCCAGCATTTGGAAAAAGGCGACCTCGGTGTCAAACATGTCATCGTAGTGGTTGACGAGCTGAACAAATACGCTCCTTCCGATGGCTCAGACACATATTTGAAACAGACGCTTCTCGACATTTCCGAGCGTGGACGTTACCTGGGCTTAGTCCTTTTCTCCGCACAGCAGTTTAGATCGCAGGTTCACAAGCGCGTCGTCGGCAACAGCGCCACTTGCGTATATGGCCGGATGGATATGGACGAGCTTGCCACCCCAGGCTACCAAGCGCTTACAGCGGCTACAAAGGAAAAGCTGGCGACTCTCTCCAAGGGCCAGTTGATGATCCGCCACCCCCACTTCAACCAACCTGTGTTCGTCAAATTCCCCCGCCCCAACATCCTGCGTGGACCCGACGGCGTAAAGCTCTTTCCGCCGGCCGCCGATCTTCCGCTCGACGAAGCCATTTGGCGAAACCTTCAACCGCTGGACGGCGGTCTGACAAGGACACAAATTAAGGACGTGATAACCTCCACCGGCGACGAAGAGGAAGTTATAAGAGCGATGAACATGACCATCCAAAAACGACCCGAAGACGCTTTTTCGTTCTTCAGAAACGCAGTGCGAAAAAAAGCCCGCCTGCAAGTAGTAGACGGCCAAACAAGCCATATCACCAAGCTATCCCGCCCAGACCCGGACGATCCATTCGCCGATTGATTGGCCGCATGCTTTAATCACGAAATAGGGAAAGAGTGAATAGTGGTTAGCCCGTATTATTCACGTCATTTCGAGCGTAGCGAGAAATCTGCTTTTCCTGAAGCTAAAAAGCAGATTCCTCACTTCGTTCGGAATGACGGTCTGCGATGGCTTTACTATCTTCGTGAATAATACAGGTTAGTGGCTGGTGGCTAGTAATACTAACCACTAGCCACTCCCTTTTCCATCTGTGTTTATCTGCGCTTATCCGCGTTCATCTGCGTTCTCTTCTGAACCGTGCCAAAAACTTTCCGCCTGCACGGTTGCCATTGCAGGCAAAATCAGGGACAATAATAGTTGGCATGCGTATAGTTCACCTCGCGGACCTTCATCTGGGTTATCGCGCTTACAATAGAATTACGTCGCAGGGAATCAACCGGCGAGAAGCTGATGTGTTCAACGCGTTTCGGTCGGCGCTGGCGAAGACCGTCGAGATACGGCCCGATTTGATCGTGATCGCCGGAGACCTCTTCCACACCGTCCGGCCCAGTAATCTATGTATTCAACAGTCTTTCGGCGCGTTTCTCGACCTGCGTCTGAAACAGAACCTGCAAGCTCCTATTGTCATCATCGGCGGCAATCATGACTCGCCAAGATCAGTTGACACAGGCTGTATACTCGACCTGCTGACTAAGATTCCCGATGTTTATGTTGTCCATCATGACTACGAAGGGATCAAAATACCGCAGCTTGAAACGACGGTCTTCTGTCTCTGCCATAGAGCATTACCGGAACTCAGCCAGTTGAAACTGGAGCCTGATCCGGCGAGCCGTTACAACATTCTTACGCTTCACGGATCGATCGAGGGAGTGACGCGCAATTTCAGCGATATTTACCCCATCCAACCATCCCAGGCGCTGAATGATTCCTGGGACTATATTGCGCTTGGACATTATCACATACATACAAAACTCAGGGAAAACGCCTATTATTCAGGCTCCACGGAGTTCACCAGCTTCAACATATGGGAAGAGGCCGCCGAGCCAAAAGGTTTCATCGAGTATGATACGGACACCCGGCTGGCTGTCTTTCACCAATTGGAAACCCGGCCGGTCATCGATCTCCGAGAGATAGATGCCAGGGATATTGACGCCCAGCGCATTAATGAGATGATCGAACGCAGAATCGATGGTATAGACGGCAGACATCAGGATAAGATCATCAGGCTGGTTATCGAGAATATCCCACGGCAGGTGCAAGTGGACCTTGATTTCGCGTTGATACGTCAGATCAAGGCCGAAGCTCTTCACTTTGAGCTTCAATGCAGGCCCCCAAAGCGCGATTCCAGCCGAGGTTCCCAGGATCGAGCGCAGACAAGACCGCTGGAAGACGAATGGCGCGAGTATGTAGAGGCAAGTTCCGACCTCCCCGGCGGAGTCAAACGCAGCGATTTGGTAGATATTGGTCTTGCTTATCTTGGCCGTCAAGAGGCGGCCCCGGAGTAGATTTGTGCAACTTATCGAGCTGGAGTTAGACAACTTTAGACAGCATCGCCATACGGAGATACAGTTTGAGGACGGCGTCACCGGCGTCATCGGCGGAAACGGCGCGGGCAAGACGACGATCCTCGAAGCCATCGCCTGGGCATTATACGGCGCGGCGGCTGTTCGCGGAACCAACGACACGATTCGCAGCAGGAACTCGGACGGCGGCGCGAAGCCACAAGTCCGGCTGGTCTTCTCACTCGGATCGCACACCTACACCGTTACTAGGCGACTGGACACGGCTTCCCTTCTAATAGACGACGTCGCCGCCC
>JAUSEB010000414.1 GCA_030650495.1 Armatimonadota bacterium
TCATTCCGAGGAGGAACGACGAGGAATCTGCTTTTCGGAGACTCTGAATCGTGCTTAAAAGCAGATTTCTCGCTTCGCTCGAAATGACGTGTCGTGCCGTCCACCGGCTTTTTGAACACTCCCAAGAACAAGCCGAAGGATGGATGTTCCCTTCTCTCAACCCTCAACCGACAACCATCAACTCTTCCCGTGCTCCGCGATGTAGCGCTCGGCCAGGAGTACGGCGACGTAGTCATCATAAGGGACGCTGGGGACTTGAAGAGTGGTTGGTATTAGGCGGCGCAAGCCCCTTGGGGGATTTTCTTTGAAGAAACGAACTCTTGCGTTCAATGACGTGAACCGCTCGTCTACGGTTTTCACTGGCGGACCCACCGGTAGCGATTCGATCACGGTCTTGGCGTCTCTGCCGCCCGTTCCGCCTCCAACTATTATGACCGCGGGAGAGAATGAGCCGGCGAACTTCTGAACCATCTCGCCCAATCGGTCCTTGGGCACGACCGCGCGCGTCAGCACACCGGAGTCCGCGCCGACAACCGCCAACCCGCATTTGCTTCTACCTGGATCAACGGCCAACACAAGCAGCTCCAAGCGGTCTCCTTTTACTCCGAACGCCAGGCGGCAACACCAGGTTTCGTTATCACGAAATCGAGATTTGACAGATTCATCGGCCCGGCGGCGTAGATGTCTTCCTGTGTAACGGCGGTCACGGTGACCGGCCTGCCTGCGTTTTTGATGCGATTCACCGTGTCGATAAGCTCGTCGAACTGCTGCGGGCCGGAAATTGCGCCAAATCCGGGGAGGTCGGGATCGAATTTGGGAATCATATCGGCTTTTAAGGCCGCGCTTCTAACATCTCGCTGCAGGAACTGAATGAGAGATAGGAATACGCCGCCTTCCGATTCGCTGCCGTCTATCGTGGCGCCGGCGACTTCCTGCCCTTTGGTGAAAGCCAGGTTGTTGTTGTAGAGAGACACATCAATAAGCGTTTGCTCTCCCTCGACGCAGTTCGCATAGACACGGACAACGGCAACCACGTCACCCTTCGAGCGGGCGATTTTTCTTGCGATTTCAGGGATGCGCTGCGCCTCCTTGATGATTCGCGCCCGCGCAACGCCTGACGAGGAACCGGAACCCGCCAGCCAGGGAACGATCTCGACAGCGCGTCTATTGTTCTTCCCGATCTTGGCGCCTCTCTCCGCCATAACGTCACTGGCCTTTTTCAATAATGACCTGACGTCTTTCTCGGCCAACGCTGACGGATGCACGACTACGCGGGCGATTTCTTCTCCATGGCGAGCTATGACGGGTTTGTTGATAAGGTTTTCAATGCCGGTATGAGCGCGCTGGTTTTCTCGCCACAACCGGTTGCTGATCGTCCAGGCGTTCGCAAGCTGCTTCTTGGCTTCGCGCTGCTCTGCCTGGATAGCTTTTAGTTGGCGCCGTTCTTTATTCAGTTCACCGGTAATTCGCCTGAGCCGCTTCTCCAAAGCCGTAAGCTCTCTTATTCGTTTTGTGACCTCATGCTCCAGTTTGGCAGATCTCTGCTGCGCCAATGCCTCAGCGCTCTTTGCTTTTTCCGCGCCGGCTATGGCGTCCTCCATCTTACTGTTGGTAGACTCCAGCCTGCGGGTCAAGTCCTTTTGGCGTTTCCGCAGGTCAGAATTACGCTTCTTGAGCGCGGTTTGTTCGGCGAGCAGCTCCGGGCCTTTTTTGACCAACTCTCGCATTTCACTACTGAAAATGAGCATGGTCGCAAGCGTGAACGCCGCGATTATCATACCTGTGATTGTTGTGACGACTATGGCCGTATATCTCGGACGCATGCCGAAGAGGGTCAGCCGGCGTTTGCCCATCCGCCGTCCGAGGAGGTCGCCCCAGTAGGCTACGAAGCCGGATACCGCGACCATTATCAGTAGAAACGTTACCGTGTAAACCAACTAATCCCACCCCCAGCGCCGCTATCGCGCGGCCTTTGCAAGCAGCGTGAAGCCCGCGACAAGTGTAAGCGCGCTCGCCGAAAACGATCCGACAATCGGCGGAACCGTTCCCTGATTCGCGAACGCGGACATAGAGTGCCACACTATCCAGTAAACAAAAATTATCAACACGCTCAGTCCCAGGCCAACGGAAGACCCGCCTCTATGCGGTCTTAGACCAAGCGATGAAGCCAATACGGCGAAAACAAAAGCGGAAAACGGAATTGCTATCTTATTATACAGATCGAGCTCTTCTTCGGTCGTAGGCATTCCCCTGCTGTGAAGAAGACGAATATGGCCTAACAACTGGTTGAAATTCAACTCCTCAGCCTGTTTCTGATATATCTCTATTTCCTCAGGCGTATGGTTGAACTTCACATCCATAGAACCGAATGTCTGCGTTAAAACTAGAAAATGTTTTGCTTGTCCTTTGGATTCCCTATTGGGGCCAAGTGACTGGGAGTATCCGTTATGAAACTTCCAGACATAATCTCCATTCCGGCTGCGCTCATACTGGGCGGTTTTAGCGTAAAAGAAAGCTTTGGCGATATTATCCCGAAATAACATCACATGCACGTTTTTCAGTGTCTTGGTCTTTACATCCATTCCGCCCTGCACGTAAATAATGGAGTTCGTGACTCCTTTCTTTACATCGGCGAGAGGAACCGGTTTCGATACCCTGACATCTTCTTTTAATAGATCGGCGCGAATTGCCGCTGACCTTGCATTTGCCTGTGGGACTATATTCTCATTCAGGACGAACGTCAATACGCTCACCGCTATGCCGAGTCCGAATACCGCTACTACGATTCGATAAAGGCTGATCCCACCCGCGTAAAGAGTGATTATCTCACTCTCACCCGATAAACGCCCGAGCGCCAACAGCACAGCCAGCAGAACCGCCATCGGCAGGACCATCACTAGAATCGCGGGAAATTGCAGAGCGATTAGCTCCACCGCTGCCGTGATGGGCATTCCTTTTACGACATCGCCGATGATCTTGAGCAAATCCTTGCCGGCGAAAAATATGGACGCGAACGCGGCGACCCCGAATATAAACGGTCCGATCAATTCGCGCAAGATGAGGCGGTCGACTAGTCTCATAGTATCCCCTGCTCCGCCTTCACATCGCAAACCGATCGCCGAGATAGAACTGCTTGGCAATCGGGTCGTTCGGCAGATCGGCTGACGCGCCCGCCGTTCTGATTTTACCGTCAGAGATAATATAAGCGCGGTCGGTTATAGCCAGCGTCTCCCGCACGTTATGGTCAGTTATTATGATGCCGATCCCCTTGGTTTTCAACTGAGCGACAATGTCCTGAATATCGCCGATTGCAATCGGATCGACCCCCGTGAAAGGCTCATCTAGGAGTATGAAGTGTGGATTAGTGGCGAGAGCGCGGGCTATCTCCGTACGCCTTCTCTCACCGCCCGATAGCACTTGGCCTCGCTGGTTGCGAAGATCCGCGATCCGCAATTCCTCCAAAAGCTGCTCCAGCTTCTGGTGGCGTTCTTTCTTGCCGACTCCAGCCATTTCCAGGACGAGGAGTATGTTTTCCGCTACCGTCAGTTTGCGAAAAACCGAAGGCTCCTGGGGCAAATAACCTATGCCGAGCCTGGCGCGGCGGTACATCGGCAGATCGGTTATGTCTTTGCCGTCGAGGAACGTCCGGCCGCTGTCGGGCTTGACCAGGCCGACGATCATATAGAAGGTCGTAGTCTTACCGGCGCCATTTGGACCCAGCAGGCCGACTATCTCGCCTTTGGATATTTCCAAGCTGACGCCATTCACCACGTTACGGCCTTTGTATGTCTTTATCAAATCCTGTGTTGTTATCTTCAAACTTAGGGTTTCTCCCCGTGACAGAGTGGTTAGTCGGTAGTCGGTAGTATTTCACTAGCTACTATCAACTAACAACTAACAACTAATATACTATTTTGGGTTTGCGCTGAAACTGCTCTTTGATGGGCTGCTGCTTGCTACTATTCGCCGGTCTTTCAGGTATAAAGTGACCGTGTCGCCGGTTAGAGTTGTCGGCGCGGAATATCTTTTCTTGTCCCAACTCTTCACGATGACGTTGCCGGACAGTTCCGCGCGGTCCTGCGCGGGCCGGATAACGGCTCTGGCGCAAGTGGCTTGGATCGTCTGGTTGGCGTCTTGTTTTATGGACAACCTTACAGCGCCTATCGCCTCAGCGGTTGTTATGTTTTTCTTGTTCTTCTCTTGCGTCAGAGTCAGGACGATCTTGCCGGCGAGAAGCCGCAGCTTGCCGTCACTCGATGTCACAACAGGCGCGCCGCCTGAGGCTACAATCCTGCTAGATGTCATGTCCAGCGTACGCCACCCGGTCAAATCATATCTGATAGCAGGTTTTGCCGCATCCACGACGCCGGTCATAAGAACCGCGGCGCAACAGATAAGTATTATTATCGCAATCCGTCGCACTCTGTTTTACTCCAAGGCCGCTGCGCTCAATGAGGCGCGGCCTCCATTCCTGGCGTATACTCTGATCTGCTTTAACTCAGTATCACCCACGAACCTGTCACCCGAAAGAGAACCGGCGCCGGATGCAACAGTGACCGCGCCTTCGCCTATAATACGGTGATCCTTGTGGGTCCATGTCAAATTGCCGACTCGCGCGCTTACATCCCTGACCAGTGACTTTGCGGTTGCTCCATTCCTGGCCGTGAGCTTCTCAGCCTTTCCATCGACCTCGATCAGCCTGGCTGACACGGACATGGCCTCTTTGCCGTTTTTATACAAGACCGCCCTTGCGCCCGAAAGCTGGGCTGTAAGACTGCGCTCATCGGCGGTCAGAGACTTTGCGCTTGCCCGCATAATATAGCTGCCGTTCGACTGCCAGGACAGCTCTTTGACTCCTTTGCTCTCGACCTGAAGCTTCGCTGTGTTTGTAAGAGCTTTAGCGATCTTCTTTATATCTTGAAGTTTCTGAGCTTTCGATGTAGCAGCCTCACGTTTGGGAGTCCTGCCGCATCCGGCAAGAAGAACCGCTGACAATATAATAAGCGCCAATACTTTGCAAACCTTGATCGATTTCATCGCATTCAGTCTATCACAAACGATACATGGTCGCAACGCGGCAAGCAAGCGGGGGATGAGAGTTTGGAGAAGCTGTCAGTTGACAGCTGATAGCTTTTCCATCCGCGGTCTCCTCTGAACCAAGCTATGCCGGTGTTTCGGGATTTGAATGTAGCGCAGCGGAATGGAAATCCCGAAACAACGGCGCTTAAATATTATGAATTATGAAGATGCCCTGGCTTATTTGCAGAGCTTAATCCGGTTTGGGATAAAGCTTGACCTCGACCGTTTCCGCGTTCTATGCGAGCGTTTGGGCGATCCACAGCTTAGATTCAAGGCCGTCCACGTCGGAGGCACGAACGGCAAAGGCTCCACCACCGTTATGGCCGCCTCTATCCTCCGCGCGGCGGGCTACAGGGTAGGAACTTATCTCTCTCCCTATGTCAACGACGTGCGGGAGCGAATCCAAATCGATGGACGAATGATCGAAAAATCCGAATTCGCCTCATTGATGGAGGAGATCATCCCGCATCTTGAGGCAGTGGCCTCGACCGACGCGGGCCAACCCACTGAATTTGAAGCGAAAACCCTGATGGCTTTTCTCCACTTCGCGCGAAAGGGTGTGGATTTCGCCTGCGTGGAGGTTGGTATGGGCGGGAGATTTGATGCGACAAACGTGCTCGATCCCATAGTCAGCATAATCACAAATGTCAGCCTCGACCACACGGACCGGCTCGGCGAAACAATCGAGGAGATCGCTTTCGAGAAAGCCGGAATAGTCAAACCTGAGCGGCCCATCGTTACCGCCGCTGAAGGCGGAGCATGGAATGTAATTCGGCAAACCGCCAAAGAGCGAAACTCACCGATCACACATGTGACGGAAGCGATCTGGAAGGCGGATGAGCAGGGCGGACTATCTATCACGACTCCCAAGCGTTCTTATGAGAACCTCCGACTTGGGCTACAGGGAGAGTTCCAGTATCCGAATGCAGCCTGCGCCGTCGCCGCAATCGAGCGCGTAGAAGACGCGGGATTCGCGATTGGAGAAGAGGCGGTCAGGCGAGGACTTGGCGAAGCCTATATACCGGGCCGGTTGGAGGTTCTGAGGCGAAAGCCGACTCTTGTGATAGACGGCGCTCATAATCCGGACGCCGCCGCTCATCTCGCCAAGGCGGTTAGATCGACTTTCAGCTACGAGAAGCTCATATTGGTGGTTGGCATGTTATCGACTCATTCGGTGGAAGACTTTTTATCGCAAATCGCGCCGCTGGCGGATAGGATCATCGCCACCGCTCCCGATTGGCCGCTTGCGCGACCCGCAACAGAGCTTGCAATAGAAGCTAAGCATTTCTGCTCGAATGTGTCCGTCATCGAGCCTGTCCAGGCAACCGTTGACGCCGCCATGGCCGAAGCGGGAGAAGATGATTTGGTCCTCGTCACCGGCTCGTTTTATGTGATTGGGGAAGTGGGGCGGGATTAGAAAAGCTGTCAGCTGTCAGCTGACAGCTGACAGCTCAGATCGGAGAGATATATGAGACTTTCTATGCTGCGGGAACTGCCTTGAGCAGCATTTTTGCCAATTTCAAATTATGCCGTTCCCGCAGCATAAACTGATGAGGAGAGATATATGAGACTTGGGACTTGTATCCCATTCGATGATTCGGCAAGGATCAACGGCAAGTTCGATATGGACAAAGCTCTCGAACTTCTGCGCGAGGGAGGAATTCGCGGCTGCCTGCATAACTTTGTCTCGGACGAGTCGCAGTGGCAATCAGCCGCCAAGGAATTTGAAAAGTCACTCCGCGCCGCCAATATGACGCTCCTCGAATATAACGCGCCGTTCTTTATTTATACTCCCGCGCGGGAAGATTGCCCGGCCACGGCGGAGAAGATCGTCCGGCTCCTGGCTATAGCGGAATCAATTGGCTGTCTTAACTTCTCCACCTGCGTTGCCGGACCGAAAAGTATTTCCCCTCACCCTTGGAACCGCTCCAGAGAGTGTAAGGACACGCTGCTGCGAACTTGCGCTCTTGTGGCCGAGGGCGCGGCCAGGCAAGGACTTCGGGCCAGGCTGCTGCTTGAGCCGGTTTATACGACGATTATCCGAACGCCGCTGGAGTTGCGGGAAGTGATCGATGAAATCGGCAGCCCAAATGTTCAGGCGCACATGGACATGGTAAACATGCTCTCATTCGATAATATATTCGACCACGCCGATTTCATGCGAGACGCCTTTCAAACCCTCGGCGGCTGTATTCACTCCGCGCATGTCAAGGACGCCGTTCCCATGGATTCATATCTCCCGGGAATCCGCGAGCTGCCGGCGGGAGACGGAATCGTCAATCTAAAGACCTATCTGGAGTGTCTGGCGCGGCAAGACCCTGATTTTCCGGTTTTGGTCGAGCACTTGAAGGAAATGGCGGATATCGAGCGCTGCTATAAGCATGTCGCGGGCATCGCGCGAGAGTTGGGAATAGATATTTGGAGCAATTAAGGAGTGAATACGATGAATAAGAATACACCCTTACGCATCGGCGCCGTCGGCTGCGGCATGTTATCCAGTTCTATGCATATCCCCGCGATTATGCGTATTCCTGAGCTTGATTTGGTAGCGTTGTGCGACATAAATCCCGAACGTCTTCAAGCAATCGCCTCTAAGCACGGTGCCACGCGGACATTTACGGACATGGAGGAAATGCTGGACAACTGCGAACTCGACGGCGTAAGCATAGTCGGCCCGCCGTCCCTTCATGTCTCAGGCGCGAAGTTATGCCTCCAGCGGCAAATCCCGTTTATGACCGAGAAACCTCTCACAACAACACTCGATGAAGCCCGCGAACTTGCTGAGCTTGCGAAGAAATACGGTGACTGCGGGATGGTCGGTTTCACCAGCCGTTTCTCTCCGGCCAACAGGCTCGCCCGGCAAATCTCCCGTTCGCCTGAGTTCGGGCAAATCTCATATATCGCGACCACCCACCTGACCCAATGTTCCATGCCGAAGAGTATCTGGGGCATAGAGGACTTCGCGGAGTCGTTCGTAAAGCTCCACGGCGTGCACGCCATTGATTTATGGCGGTTCTATGGCGGCGACCCGGTCGAAGTATCCGCCTCGATTGCGGCGTTCAAAGTCGCGGAAGACGGCCAGTCGGCGAATGGTTCGATATTAGTTCACGTTCGATCAGAGGGCGGTCCTCATGGGACGATCCACATGAAATCCGGAGCTTCGCATAACGGGGATATAAACGCCGATGTCATGGGCGAATGGAGCCGGGTGCGCATGGAAAACGACCAAACCCTGAACTATGAAAATGCAAGAGGCGGCCTGCGGCAAATGATGGCGGATGACATTCTTGCCGACACCCTGCTTCCCGACACGCCCGTCGGCCAATTCGTCGGAACGGGCTTGCAGCATTTCAGCTACTACCCGGACTTCTTCAGATTCGAATGGATGGCATTTGCCCGGTCATTACAAAGAGGACTCCCGCTCAGCCCTTCGATTCAAGACGCTTACAAAACAACCTGCCTGATGGAAGCCATCTGCGAAAGCCTGCACGGTGGGGGAGTCAGCTGTCAGCTGTCAGCTGTCAGCTGACAGCTGACAGCTGACAGCTGCGTTAGATGCTTCGGCTTGTAGTTCAAAGCCGAAGCCGATAGCAGTAATGCCGTCTTCGGCTTCAAAGAACAAGCCGAAGGATGGGTTTCCCTTCTCTAAACTCTCAACTCTAAACTCAAGAATTGTTGACATGTACCCCCATTCTCGCGTACATTAAAATTAACATGTCACGCACGCGAAAGGCGAAAGGAAGGCAGGATTCAATGGAACACATAAAAGACCAATTGGCAAAAGGCACCTGGCTTACATACAGGCCGGAGATTAAAATACTCGACTGCACCATCCGGGACGGCGGTCTCATCAACGACCACGGCTTTGAGGATGGGTTTGTAAAAGCCGTTTATAAAGCGTGCGTAGCCGCCGGGATTGATGCGATGGAGATCGGCTACAAAGCCGACAAGAAAATTTTCGCCCCGGCGCAGCATGGCGAATGGAAGTTCTGCGACGAAGATATGATTCGCCGTATAGTTGGCGATAATCCCACCGATCTGAAAATATCTGTTATGGCCGACGCCGAACGAACCGACTATCACAACGATATTCTGCCGAAATCGGAGAGCGTCGTTGATATAGTCCGCGTCGCTACCTATATCCACCAGATACCGACCGCGCTCAATATGATAAAAGACGCGCATGATAAGGGCTATTTGGTCACAGTTAATTTAATGGCGATCTCCGTGGTTCAGGAGAGGGAACTCGCCGAAGCGCTGGAGATTCTGACCCAAAGTCCCATTTGCTCCATCTATATTGTTGATAGCTACGGTTCTTACTATTCCGAGCAGATCAGGGACATCACCCTAATGTTCCTGAAGGCCGCGCAAGGAAAAAATATCGAGGTCGGAATCCACGCCCACAACAACCAAATGCTCGCTTACGCGAACACAATCGAAGCTCTTATCGTCGGCGCGAACCGGCTGGACGCGACCATCAACGGAATGGGCCGGGGGGCCGGAAACTGCCCGCTGGAGCTGCTTCTTGGATTCCTGAAAAACCCCAAATTCCAGCTTAGGCCAGTCTTGGAGTGCATCAGCGAGGTCTTCGTGCCACTGGAGAAGAAGGGCGAGATCGAATGGGGCTACAGGATTCCCTACATGCTCACCGGCCAGATGAACGTCCACCCCCGCGCCGCGATCAAAATGCGCGCAGGCGACACCCCCGACGACTACGCGGCGTTCTACGATCAGTTGATTGAAGAGGAGTGATTTAAGAGTTAGCCACAGATATACACAGATGAACACGGATGGGAGACAACGTATCTAACAGGAGGTTGTTATGGCTGAGGATCTCCATCTTGCTGTAAGTGATTATGACGGCGGACTGCGCGGTCGCTTGGCCGTGCGCGTCGCAGGCGCTTTCATTCTATTTGGAGGGTTGCTGTACGGACTCAATATCGTCTTCCATTATCTCGGCGACGAGCACAGCCAATCTCGATCCGTGGCTATCGTGGCTTTCATCCACTTCGCAGTCGCCTTGGGGCTGTGGTATCGTTGGGCAATTGCCAGAACTGCCGCCATCACATTGCTTTCGCTCGAAACCTTAGCTACCTTAGTGTCGTTCCCGCAGATGTCGCTCTGGGGAACTCAGTATGCTCCGCTTCCTTTCTATCCTACGCTTCTTTTGCTCAAGGAGTTGTCGGTAAATCCACTTGTCGGATTTCAACAAGATTGGATACCGTTCTTACTCAACATTGCCGGGGCCACGCTGGTGATTTTGTTGCTAACTGGAAAGGCCGCACGGGCTTGGTGTAACCGCAGAGCTTAAAAGGAGCTTGTAATGCCAAATAGATGGAAGCTTGCGAAGATTCTGCTTTTATATATTGCAGGATTTGCGTTATTAGTTTTATTCTCTCCACTCCACAATATATTGTTTTTTTATCTTTGCCCGTTGAGTCTCCTGATGGAAAATATACCGCATATATAGGCACGCGAGGCGCTCTTGACACCATTCAGAGTCGGCTATACGTGCAACAAAAGAATGATGATCCTCATGTGGCGATGTATGTATGTGAAGTGACAGATATTCAATGGTCGCCGGACTCTAAGAAAGTGGCTGTGGTAGACAATTCGCCAACCGGCGGATTGACGGAACGTCAGGCATTATATGTGTACGATATAAACACCCATCTCTCTGGACGGAGATACTGTGACTTATACCTTGGATATAGTTTTGGCGAAAACTCGGATATATACCGTGAGATCAAATGGGAATGGCTGGATGGACGTACATTACAGCTAACTGTGGAGTGTTACAAGGTAGCTTGGAAATCGAAGACCCTAGTCAAAAAGGTGACCGGTATAGTTGATATAGCGGAGAACGGAACATCTCTTAAAATCACCCAACGGAAAAAAATCAATCGTTATTGATTTGGAGTAAAAAATTTGCACTACCTGTTCCGGATAGATGCCTGATCCGAATATTGGAGGATAAGAATGGTTATAAAATGCATAGTTTTTGTAATCGTCTCGTTAATAGCTCTCTATCCAGCAAGTGGCATATGCGCAACTTATACAATTGAAAGGCAGTTCGGGGATAATTCACGACAGCTTTTTTCACTCCCACTCGGCCTTGCAGTTGATTCGATGGGAAATATGTGGGTGGCGGATCACAACACTAACGAAGTCCTGAAAATTAACCCGTCTGGAAGCATTATATCAAAATTCGGAAGTATTTTACCGGGACGACCGGATTATTTAACTGAGCCTACTTCTATGATCCGTAGTTCATCTGGCAATATTTATGTTTTGGAGACAAATAGCTGCAAAGTCAAAGTTTTCGACTCCAATGGAAATTTTCTCAGGCTGATCGGTGAACCGGGAACTAGTGACGAACAGCTGGATATGCCTTATGATATAGCACTTGGCACAGGTGAGGATATCTTTATAACAGAGATGCAGAACAGCAAAATCAAGAGGTTCAGTTTAAATGGGCAATTTCTTGCCATATTTGGCGAGGGAGGTGTTGGGCAAGGCAAGCTTGCTGCTCCTACAGGCATAGCAGTCAATGGCTCAGGTAATGTGTTGGTAACTGATCATGGTTGTGTGCATAAGTTTGATGCGTCGGGAACATGGATTGTTGACTATTCACAATACGGCTCAGATCCAGGTCGACTTGAGAATCCTGGGGGTATTGCTATTGATTCGGTGAACAACTTTTATGTTGGTGATACAACAACGGGATACGCAACTAAATTCTTAAGCAATGGGGAGTATGCCAATCTGAGACTCGGTGAACCAGGTTTTAATCCTGGTCAATTTATGATGATCTCTGCCGTTGCTATAGGTCCATCAGATACTGTTTATGTTGCTGACGGTCCCAGCTCTCGTATCGAACGCTATTCCAGTTCAGGGACGCATCTCGGTACTATTGGTAGTTCTGGGTCGGGTTCAAACGAGATGCGAATGCCTCAAGATACAGCAGTCGATAGTACAGGAAACGTGTACATAACCGATAGGCAAAACCATCGCATTAAGAAGTATGATTCATCAGGCAATTTGCTTGGTAACTATGGAGCGCAGGGAGATGAGAATGGGCAGTTCCAGCTTCCGGCGAGTATATGTATCGCAAATAGCAAGGTTTATGTATCTGATGAAGGAAGAAATGATGTGCAAATGTTTGAGTTGAATATGGCCTTCTCTTCGAAGTTCGGAAGTCGCGGCAGTGGCGACGGGCAATTTCGGAGTCCTCAAGGAATCTGTGCTGACAGTTCTGGCAATATATACATAGCTGACGCTGGCAACGACCGCATACAGAAATTCAGCGGTAGCGGAAGCTTTTTGATGAAGTTCGGAACACAAGGTTCTAGCAGTGGTCAGCTTTCAATGCCTGTAAGCGTTGCTGTGAACAATACCGGCTATATCTACATTGGGGACAGCGGCAATAACAGGGTTGAGAAGTTTACCAGTTCTGGTAACTTCAGTCAGCATGTATTGATGGGGGGATCGAGACCGGGGCAGGTTATGTATCCGGCAGATCTAGCGCTTGATGGTGACAGTAATCTTTATGTCACAGAGGTCCTTAATCATCGTATACAAAGGATACCTCCCAGTAAGGCAGGCATACAGGTTTTTACTGGCTTTGAGAACGGGACAACTTCGTTTCAAAGTCCCTCTGGTATAGCTCTGGACAGCTCAGGCAACATCTACGTCGCGGATTCGGGGAACAACAGAGTGATCAAGCTAGCTCCTCAGACTGGTCCGAATATAAGCGATATAACGTTGGTTGGATTGACCAAGAACTCAATAGTGGTTAAGTGGAAGACCGACATAGATGCTAATTCAGAAATACGACATGGAACAACTACCAGTTATGGTCAAACAGTAACCAATGCCACTATGACAAAGAGCCACTCTGTGACGCTGACAGGTCTTCAGCCCGACACTGACTACCATTTCCAGATCAGATCAACAGATGGATCGAACAATACCACATCTACCGGTGACGCTGAGTTCCACACCTATCAGGCGACTCAACTCCGTGAAGGTGAATGCGGGAGTGTTACAATTGATGCTAAAGGGACGTGGATAAAAATTTGGGACACTCAAGCCTCAGGCGGTTGTTATATGAAATCCAACGACACCACAACCCCCGCCGACATAACCCTCAGGTTCGATGGGACAGCGGTGGACGTTAAGTATGTGAAAACACCGACGGGTGGCGAAGCAAAATATTATGTTGACAGATCTGTCTTACCTGATGGTGACGTAAGCTTCTACAGCGTTTCAGGAACTCTCTACGACCAGAGCTTTAGTGTTACTGGGTTGATTAATGGCGCGCATACATTGACGATAAAATATTCAGACCCTTCAGATGGTGGCTCCGATTTGAATGTGGATAATTACTCGATCACACACTAACAATGTGGGGCAAGTCGTCCGCCAAGTTTCGTACCTGTGGAACTTTCTAAAAGGTGACCGGTATAGTTGATATAGCGGAGAACGGAACAGCTCTTAAAGTTACCCAACGGAAAAAACTCAATCGTTATTGATTTGGAGTAAAGGGTGAATAACTGAGATGGCAGAGTTCATCAGCTCCGTGAAAGCGTTTGCAAACGAGGTGGCAAATGGATATGGGCTGTGCTCGTGGTGACTCTCAAGAATGCGACGACAGCCTGGCGCTAGACCCGTCTGCGCAAAGGAAGACGCAGCGGTGGGCCTTGGCGTCCGGCATGTTTTGTGCGTTGGCGCCCTTGTTAAGGGCAGTGTTCTCTTACTTGATGTACGTGCGGTTCGCGCACTTACTATTAGTCGAGGGTCTTGTCGCGCTTGTCTTTTACGTTGGCATGTTCGTTTTTGTCCGGCGCCTGCGAGGCCATCGGCGGCTAATGTTGAAATTGGCCTTCATAGTCGGCATTATCTTTTGCACTTCCTTCCTGATAGAACCAGAGTCGATCCTATTTGCGTATGTCTCGAGGATTTACTACTGGCTGGACAGGCTTAATTTTGACGCATACACCGCATCTGTCCAAGAGACGATCTTAGCCGTTTTTCTGCTATTTATCTACGCTCTTGCACGCGGAGCACAACGCGAGGTGGAGACACGCTTGTGGATTGTCAATCTTGCCGCCTTTACAGCACTGGCTCCGGTGCTGTCGATTGTATTCAAAGCCGTAGCTTTCTTCGTACTACAATTCGCGCCGTTGTGGATGTCTGCGATTATAGATATGATTCCGCGTTTAGCGGTTATATTTGCAGTTACCAGGATTCTAATGGGTGTCTGGTATACTGACCGAAGCACGGAAACTTAGTTTCGGGAACAAGATTCCAGAAATACTACTACGCCGCGTTCTACGATCAGTTGATTGAAGAGGAGTAGCGTGGAGTCGGTGGTCGGTAGTAGATAGTCGGTAGTTTATGCTGCGGGAACTGCCTTTTGTATAATCCAAAGGCCTTATCTAAATACGCCGGTCCCGCAACATAGAAAAAAGGCGGTATTCACATGCTTAAGAGATTGATCCTGTCAGTCGTCGTTGGAGCTGTAGTATTCGTAGTATTCTCACCCTGGGGCTTGCATGTGGCCGCGTTTGTCGCATCAGCCGTAGCGGGCGGGGTCATTGGCTGCGTCGGCGGCATCATCGGTGAATTAGCGTATTGGCTTATTAGAGGGATGGGACGAAGTGGTCCCGTTGCTTGCGTTATTCACGGTCTGGTGGCGGTAGTTGCTGGGGTGTGTGGCCTGCTGGTGGGAGGGTTCTTGGGGTACATGTCTCCCTTGCTCACCTGGTCAGTCGTCGATCACTTCCACCCTGAGGCCAGATTCCCGGGTGATATGGTCGTCTTTCCGCTGATGTTTCTTGGCTCTCTGCTCGCATCCGTCTTGGCGCTTATCTACGCTTCCGGCGCTATGCAGTCCTGGCTAGATAGGCGCGACAGAAAAAAGGAATGACAAGGTAGCTGAACGACCGCACAGTCCATTAGGCTTTCCCCATCTGTGTTTATGCGTTAATCAGCGTCCTTCCCCGACAACTCATCCCTTTTCGTGCTTTCATCCTTTCGTGTTTTCGTGATTAAGTTCCGAACCCACCCTCCGTGGTATAATGGACCCCGTAATGCGCAACTTCGACATCATCGTCGTCGGAGCGGGGCATGCCGGGACGGAGGCGGCGCTGGCCGGGGCGAGGCTGGGGTGCAGCGTTCTCCTTCTCACTCTCAACATGGACGCGATCTCGCTTATGCCGTGCAATTGCAGCATCGGCGGTCCGGCCAAAGGGCATTTGGTCCGCGAGATCGACGCCCTTGGCGGGGAGATGGCCCGCAACACCGACGCCACATATACACATATTAGGATGCTCAACACCGGCAAGGGACCGGCGGTTCAGGCGCTGCGCGCTCAGGCTGATAAGAAGCTATATCAGACCCGCGTCCGCCGCGTTTTGGAGAGCCAGCCGAACCTCAGCGTGCGCCAAGCCATGGTCGAGCGGCTGCTTGTCCGCGATGGCCGTATAGCAGGCGTTGCTACCCAGACCGGCATGGAGTTCGGCGCAAAATCCGTGATATTGACCACCGGCACGTTTCTGCGCGGGATTATTCATATCGGCGAGATAAGCTATCCGGCGGGCAGGGCAGGGGAGTTTCCCGCCGTCGGCTTGTCCGAAAATCTTACCGAACTAGGATTTGAACTCGGCAGGCTGAAGACCGGCACGACGCCCCGCATAGATAAAAAGAGCGTTGATTTCTCCAAAACGGAGCCTATGCTATCCGACAAAGAGCCTCGAAGATTCTCCTTCGTTCCCGACGAGTCAGAGGGTTTTCGCAACAATCGCGGCGGGGAAAACCTACTGCCATGCTGGCTCACTTATACAAACGAGAAAACCCGGCAGGTGATTGAAGAAAATCTATCCCGCTCGGCGATGTACGGCGGTCGAATTTCCGGTGTCGGGCCAAGATACTGCCCGTCTATCGAAGATAAAATCGTTAGATTCCCTGAAAAAGAACGACACCAGGTGTTCCTCGAACAGGAAGGCTGGGACACTGACGAGCTTTACGTCCAGGGGATGTCCACGAGCCTACCCGAAGAAGTGCAAATCCAGTTTTTGCGAACAATACCGGGGCTGGAGAACGTCCGTATGACGCGACCCGGCTACGCTATCGAGTACGACTTCGCTCCTCCCACCCAACTAAAGCCGTCGCTTGAAACCAAGCTAGTATCGGGTCTTTACTTCGCCGGTCAAATCAACGGCACATCAGGGTATGAGGAAGCCGCCGCGCAGGGGCTGATGGCCGGGATCAACGCCGCGCTCGCCGTTCGGGGCAAAGAACCGCTTATCCTGTCCCGCTCGCAGGCGTATATTGGCGTGATGATAGACGATTTGGTCACAAAGGGAGTAAACGACCCTTACCGACTGCTCACTTCCCGCGCTGAGCACAGGCTTATTCTCCGGCACGATAACGCCGATACTAGATTAACCCCCATTGGCCGCGAAGCCGGTCTGGTGGATGACCGCCGATGGTCGGTTTTTCAGGTGAAGAAGAAGGCGGTCGAAGCCGAAATTCAACGGCTCAGCGAAACCTATATAACGCCGGGTGACGCCGCCGCGATAGAGGCGATGGGTCTTGAGTCGCTTTCCGCGCGAGCCAGCCTGTTGGAGCTTCTGCGGCGGCCTGAAGTGCAATATGAGCATATCGCTTGTGTCTCGTCGAACGGCGAAGTTTCACCTGAGGTAGCGGAGCAAGTGGAGCTTTCGGTCAAATACGAGGGATATATCAACCGGCAGCTTGTGGAAGTGGAAAGGCAGCGGCGGTTGGAGGAAAAGCCGATTCCGGAGAGCATCGACTACTTAGCGGTCAAATCGCTATCGCGCGAAGCGGCGGAGAAACTGGAGCGAATTCGGCCTGTTTCAATCGGTCAGGCGGCGCGCATTCCCGGCGTGACCCCGGCGGATATTGCGATTCTATCCGTTCGGATCGAACAACTTAGGAAATTGTTGTAACATACTGCGCCGAGTAACGTCAGTACTGATGGACAACCGAATACCACAACTAAATACCCTATCGCATGACGAGCCGCCGGTCCCCGCTTTTTGTGGAGGCGGCTCGTCGTGCCGTCTGGAGGATATGGATGCTCGAGCGTCCTGACCTGGAACTGCTGACCTCCGGCGCGCGCCAACTCGGCATTACGCTGGATGATCTTCAGCTACATAGATTCTCTATATTCACTCGACTGCTTCTTGAGTGGAACCGGCAGTTTAACCTGACCCGCATCACGACTCCGCGCGAGATGGTCATCAAGCACTATCTTGACTCGCTGAGCTGTCTTACCGTGGCTGAGTTTCCGCTCGACGCCAAGGTGATAGACGTGGGGACCGGCGCCGGTTTTCCGGGAATTCCCATTGAAATCGTCCGTCCCGACCTGAACCTCACCCTACTCGACTCCACGCGAAAACGTCTTTTTTTCCTTGAAGCGGCGCTTCTGGAGTTGGGACTGTCGGGCGTCTCATTGCTCCATGGCCGCGCGGAAGAGGCCGGGCACGATCCTCTGCGCCGGGAGTTTCACGATATAGCGGTCTCCCGCGCCGTTGCCAGGCTGAACATACTCGCGGAGTACTGCCTGCCCCTGGTTCGATACAATGGAATCGCAATTTTACAAAAAGGCCCTGGTGTTGACGAGGAATTGGAGGAAGCCAAACCGGCCATCGAGCTTCTCGGCGGAGAAATCGAAAAGACGGCGCGCATAACCCTGCCGGAATCCGACATCGTCCGCAGCATTATCGTCATCCG
>JAUSEB010000415.1 GCA_030650495.1 Armatimonadota bacterium
TCATTCCGAGGAGGAACGACGAGGAATCTGCTTTTCGGAGACTCTGAATCGTGCTTAAAAGCAGATTTCTCGCTTCGCTCGAAATGACGTGTCGTGCCGTCCACCGGCTTTTTGAACACTCCCAAGAACAAGCCGAAGGATAGATGTTTCCTTCTCTCAACCCTCAACTAATTCTACATTGACGCTCCCGGCAGGCTTGGTTATAATTAGGCAACGCTATATCTTCCTCAGGGAGGCTCTTTCAATGCCGCAAAGCAGGCCCGTATTCCTGACAACTCTGTTCGTATCATTGCTGACTATTTTCGCCGTTCCTCCGATTTTCGCTCTTGCCCCGGCCCCGGTGGACATCACAAAGCCCGGCATGTCCATACTGAGACGTACGCCCGTGCTGGACGGCGTTGTCGAAGCCGGCGAATGGGACTCGTTCTTCACCGTCCAGCAGGAGGGTTTCTCCGCGACCGCTTATTCCAACTGGGATGAGGGAAACCTCTATATCGCTATTCAAGGCAGCAAGCCGACTGATATGGTCTTGACTCTTGACGCAAATAACGACGGCTGGTTTCACGGGAGTGATAATTATCAGGTGAAGGCCACAAATGGAACCGATAACATCGCTGTTAAAATGGAGAAGTACGACTCCAAGGCAAAGATGCAGACTCCCGGCGCCACCGAGTCCGTGGACTCTTCCGGGATCGTATACAAGACGGCTGTCAAACCCGATTCTTTTATCATTGAAATGGCTATTCCCGCCGATGCGCTCAATGGCTTCAAGCCCACTCCATCCTCGAACATCGGCATGAGAATCAACCTTAAACAAGCTGTGGAAGGCGCGGCGTGGGCGCCGATGACCGCCCTCGGCGACGTCGAGGCTTGCTGCTTGTCGGACAACAAGGCGTCATCTATGGACCAGATGGAGATCAAACTGGTTCTGGCCGACACAAAGGTTAATCCAGGCCAAACGCTCTCGGCGAAGCTTTACATCAAGAACAACAGCGCGCAGTCTATGCCTTTCGAGTCGTTTGTGATCGGCGGTGACGGTCGCGCGGCCAAATTCCTCAACAGCGAGAAGATTCGCATGGAAGGACTCGAACCTGGCAAGACGATCAAGCACAAGTTCGAATCCAAGATACCATCGGATATGCCTGTCGGCTTCTGGGCTATCGGCGCGGAGGTCCGCAATTCCGGCTCCGCCTCTGAGCGAGCGGGCGCCGCGTTGGCGTCTTTTGAGGTCGTGAAGCCTTTTGTAATAGAGTTGGACTGCGGAGAGGGGCCAATGGTTCTCGGCGGACAGAGCGAGCGGACGGTCTGCGTAAAGATACTCAACCAGACGCCCGGCAGGGCGCTTGGGGAGGTAACAATCACACTTCCTGACGGCTGGCGATTGAAGCCGAATCTCTTGACGCGCCGCTTTGAAATCAGAGGAGAAGACCAAACGGGCGCCGTCAGCTTCAAGATACGCCCGCCCGCCGACGCAATGCGCGGTGAAATAACGCTCAAGGTGGACGTCAAGATAAACGGCGAGACGTATTCGCTGGGGCAGAATCTTACTCTGATGTCGGCGATGCCATGAGAGTGGTTAGTGATTAGTGACAGTAGTTAGTAGCTAGTGGCTAGTTGTTAGCCCGGATTATTCATGAACACTACGCAGCGCCGCCCCTTGATACGCCTGCGGCTACTCGGGGAAGCGGAGGTTTGTTAGTTTCGGGATTCGGAAATCCCCACCCAGTCACATAGGTACTAAGTCCGTGTTCCCGAGTAGGAGCACAGCGACGTATCGAGGGATGGAACAAACTATCGCAGAACTCCTACTAACAACTAACGACTAAGTTTGAGCCATAGGAGACCCATATCGTGCTTAGGACTGAGAACCTTAGAAGAGAATTCGGCAAGCTTACGGCGGTCAATGATCTTAATCTTAACGTCGAAGCCGGGGACATAATGGGATTCATCGGCCCCAACGGCGCGGGCAAAACGACTACGATCAGAATGGTGTCCACTTTGCTCAAGCCTACATCAGGCGCGGCGTATGTAGGCGGCATCGACGTGTCGCGGGAGCCGGAGGAAGTAAGGCGGATATTGGGTTATATGCCCGACTTCTTCGGGTTATACGACGGCGTGATGGTGTGGGAATATCTCGATTTCTTCGCGGCGGCATATCAGATTCCGAGAAGCAAACGCCGCCAGGCAATAGACGACGTGTTGGAATTGACCGACCTCACAATAAAGCGCGATTCCTATGTCGAGGCGTTGTCCAGAGGTATGAAACAGCGGTTGTGCCTGGCGAAGACGATCCTCCACGATCCCAAATTACTGCTTCTTGATGAGCCTGCTTCCGGTTTGGACCCCCATGCGAGAATCGAGATCAAAGAGCTTCTCAAAGAGTTGAGAAAACTCGGCAAAACTATTCTTATCTCATCTCACATATTGCCGGAACTTGCGGACTTCTGTAATAAGATCGCTATTATCGAACAAGGTTCGCTCGTGGTAAGCGGGGATGTCAGCGCGATAATGGAGCAGTGCCGCGGAGGAATTGTCCTCAATATCGAAATAGTCGAACGGCGG
>JAUSEB010000416.1 GCA_030650495.1 Armatimonadota bacterium
CAAGATCACACAGATTTACGAAGGCACGAACCAGATACAGCGCGACGAAATCGGCAGAGGTCTTATCAGCGCGGCGGCGGGGAGAGATTGAGTGGTTAGTGGTTAGAAGAGCGCAGATGTTAGGAGGGAGTGAAGTGTACCCACAGGAAACCGAAGACGAGGCTGTTGCCAGAATCGCTGAATGCTTGAATCAACACTTTCCGTGGTTTTACGAAAAGGGTTGGGAGTTCAAAGGCATGGTGACCGACAACAGCTGGCCGCAGGGATGGTATGCTCAGTTCATAATGCCCAACTCAGGGATTAAGAACGTCCCCTTCGAGAGGAGTTGGGCTGAGGATGACCTGGATGAAAGCGTTGCAAGAAAGATAAGGGATCGCTTAACGAATTACCTTGGTGATGATCGGATTGGATTCCGGCAATAGCTCGATGGGATGTAAATACGCCGCCGCGGATAGGCTGCGAGGAACGATTGAGTGTAGCCCCGCCCCTTGTGGGCGGTCCGGCAGCGCACATACGGACGGGGCATAATGGGGCAAACAAGCGGGGCACAAGGTCCGGGATACGGAGGAAGGTGCATGCGACCTTATGCGGTTGCGAAGAACCAGAGGCTTGATAGAATCGTATACCGTACGGCTAATCAGCCGGTGTTTTTCACTATACGCGCGCGCGAAGATATGCGTCCGTTCGTCGATGTAGCTTTTGGGCAAGCTGTGGTAAACTGCCTGTTAGAAGAACGCAAAGTATGTGGATGCTTCGTCCACGTGTATGCACTGTTGCCTGACCATTTGCATGTTGTATCTTCGCCTGCTACAGATGAGAATGATCTGCTCACTTTTGTTGATAGGTTCAAGGGGAAAAGCGCGAGGATTGGGTGGAATTTTGGCAATCAAGGCCGGTTGTGGCAACCACGCAGCTATGATCACGCTATCAGGAAAGCGGAGGATCTGAACGAGATCGGCGAATATGTCCTGGCGAATCCAGTGCGTTTGGGATTGGTGGACCGATGGGAGGATTATCCTCTGTGCGGATTGATAGATCCGTGGCCGGCATAATCGGGGCACAAGGCCCCGGGCTACAAGGAGAAGCGGTACGAGTATGAAAATTTGTGTGTGCATAAAGCAAGTTCCGGCGACGACGGAGGTGAAGTTTCACCCGGAGACGAAAACGCTGATACGCGAGGGAGTGGACTCGCAGATTAACCCGTTTGACCTCTACGCGCTCGAAGAAGCAGTTCGGACAAAGGAGCGCCTTGCGGAGCAGGGCGAGGAGTCTACGGTCACGGTTATGACCATGGGCATCCCTTCCGCCGAGGCGACGCTGAGGGATGCAATCGCACTCGGCGCCGATGACGCCATTTTGCTGTCCGACCGCGCTTTCGCAGGAGCCGACACCTGGGCTACTTCTTACGCCCTTGCGCTGGGCCTCAAGAAACTGGAGCCGGATTTGGTCTTCTGCGGAATGCAGGCGATTGACGGCGACACCGGCCAGGTCGGACCGGGTATAGCCGTTCACATGGACTATGCTCAGGCAACCTATGTCGCCAAGATCGAATCGCTGGAGAAGCGCAAGATCACAGTCAAACGGCTGCACGAATACGGCTATGAGATTTGCCTGCTGCGGCTTCCGGCTGTGCTGACCGTGGTTAAGGAGATCAACGAGCCGAGAACGCCTTCCCTTAGGGGCAAGATGAACGCGAAGAAGGCGGAAATCCCCATTTGGAAGCCGGAGGACATCGAAGCCTCACCCGACAAGCTGGGGCTTCAAGGCTCGCCGACCCAAGTGGTGAAAGTCTTCAGCCCGCCGCATCGAGAAGGCGGGGAGAAATGGACCGGCGAGTCTAACGAGTTGGCTGACAAGCTTTGCGGACTGCTGAAAGAGTTGGAGATCGTATAGATGGCGATTCGAGTTATAGAAGACAAATGTAACGGCTGTGGGCTATGCGCGAAATCCTGCCCTCAGATGGCGATTCAGGTTGACAATAAGCAGGCAATCATTGACCTGGACCTTTGCAACTATTGCAGCTCCTGCGTGAGCGCCTGCCGCTTCCGGGCGATTGTGATGGAAGTGGATAAGCAGGCGACGGAGGATTTGACCAAATACAGCGGCGTTTGGGTCTACGGCGAGCAGTTCAGGAGTGAGATCGCTCCGGTCGTGCTGGAACTGATCAATGTTGGCCGCGAGCTTGCGGACGCGCGGAAGTCGGAACTGGCGGTCGTGGTCTTGGGCGATAAGCTCGATAACGCGGCGGCGATGCTCTCCGAATATCCGATAGACAAAGTCTATCTCTACGAAGCCCCTGAATTGGAGCATTACGAGGGAGAGCGTTATGGGCGAGTGCTTTCGGACATTGTCCGCGAGATGAAGCCGGAAATACTCCTTGCGGGCGCGACGACCACCGGACGCTCGTTTATGTCCCGCGTCGCAATCCAGCTTTATACGGGACTCACAGCCGACTGCACGGGTTTGGCAATCGGCGAAGAGGACGGCCTGCTCTACCAGACCCGCCCGGCTTACGGCGGAAACGTTATGGCGACCATCCTCTGCCCATACACCCGGCCACAGATGTCAACCGTCCGGCATAAAGTTTTCCCGACCAGCCCCAAGAGCGGCAACGGCCATAAAGCCGAGATAGTTCGCCTGACTGCCAAGCCGCAGCTTTTCGGCTCAAGAACGCAAATCCTCGACTTCATCGAGCAGATGGAATCGACCGTCAACATAGTGGACGCCGATGTGATCGTCTCCGGCGGTCGCGGGATTCAAGACCCGGTCAACTTCGCAATGATCGAAGAATTGGCGAAAGCGCTGGGCGGAGCGGTCGGCGCAAGCCGCGCGGCGGTAGACGCGGGTTGGATTCCCTATCCGCATCAGGTCGGCCAGACCGGCAAAACCGTCTGCCCCAAGCTCTACATCGCCTGCGGAATCAGCGGCGCCGTGCAGCATTTGGCGGGAATGTCCTCATCCGATACGATCATCGCGATCAACAAAGACCCCGACGCGCCGATCTTCCAAGTGGCGAACTTCGGCCTCGTCGGCGACTGTCTGGAGATAGTCCCAATGCTGACCCGAAAAATCGCGGCAATGCGGGGACAGAGTTGATTCTTTTGAAACCGCGGATGAACGCGGATAAACGCAGATAGGGAAAAGGGGAGGAGTGTGATTATTGAATTCGGTTGTATCGGGAACTCCTTTTCCCGATACACCAGGTCTGGTCATTACATTTCGGGAAAAGTGTTTCCCAAAACGACGAAATCCACATGGTCGACGTATAGCGGTTTTATAGCCTCATTCACTGCTCTGCGGAATTGTGTGAACGACCGTCGCCGTTCGTCGCAGTGAAGAGTAGACCAACTGCCCCATGTGGGCACAACATTGGCATCGGCTTGCACAAGTAATCTGCGGTACTTCCGTCCTGTAAGCCGCAAAGGACGCGTAATCTGCGCCAATTCTGTGCCAACAATCTCACCCCAATGATCCCTGAGCAGTCCAAAAGCATTGTCAACTTCAACCTTTAGAGGTTTCGTCTTTGGCGTGAAGCTCCAAAGAAGGTACATCGGGCCTCCCATAGGTCCCACTTCGTGGTTGGTTAGTTCATTTACAATATAGGTATCTCCCTCTGAAAGCTGTGGTATCAGATGGCTGAACCCACGACTCTCTGCCCATGCCATCGTTGCATCCCATCGTGCTTTTTTCTCCACGTCGTTGCTGTAGAACCATCCGGCGAGGATTAGAGGTATCGGAGGCGGTAAACCTTTGCCGCCAGCCTCACGCCAGTTCATGTCGAGAATTCTGTATATCTCGCTCCACTTCACTGGAAATGGACAAATTACAGCCATCCTGTCGCTCACCTCACTCACGGCGATTTTCGAAGGTATTTATTTACTTAGCGTACGTCCCGAACCTGTCATTCCGAACGAAGTGAGGAATCTGCTTTTTCCACGCTTCTAAAAGCAGATTTCTCGACTCCGCTCGAAATGACGTGAGCCTTACGTTTTACAAAAACTAAGTTTGAGAGTTTCCGAACAACTCAGTTTCACTATCTACCCCTCGTGATAGTACACATCCCAACCCTTGTAGTTCCCAAGAGCCTCTGCCACGGCTTCAGCGACGAGGGATTTGCTGATTGCGACGTGGTGCTCGTAGCCTTGCTCGCAGATGTGGCGCAGCAGGGATTGGAGGTCGGGGATTTCCACGACGCCGTAACCGCCGAAGGTGTCCAGCGGGTCGTTTGTGATCTCGCCTTCGCCGACGTATGCGCGGACAACGCCGAGGCTGTCGTCGGTCGAAACGCGGCAATAGCTAAACGGACCGGCTGCAACGCGTCCTACCATTGTCCCGTAGGTGTTCTCCTGGCCGACGGTTCCCGCGATGATCGCCTGGTAGTCCATCTTGACCGACTCGAAGAAGGCTTTCGGCAAATTGCTGCAGTGGAACACAACAGCCTTGTCGGGGTCTTCGCCGTAGTTGTTGTTCCAATCGACCAGTGCGCTCGGCCCGCCGGACGCCAGTTGCAGCGCGTACATGCCGACCACGCCGGTGATGTCCGTCTCGCAGGCGCTCGGCTGAAGGACGTTGCTCATCATGCTCATAACCGCGCAGGGGACGATGCCAAAGAACTCTTCCATGGCGGTCCAGCACTGGATGGCGGTCGCGACCAGGCCGCTGTCCTTCATCCAATTTTGCACGACCACGCCGAATTTCGCCATCTTCATGAGCGCCGCGCCGGAAACAGCGCTGGTGTCAACATACGCTTTAATCTCGGCCAGCTTCGCCTTAACGTCGCCGTCGTCATCTTTCAGCTTGCCGGCTTTGCCGAACGCCTCGAACATATCGAGGGTCTCAACGCTGATGCCGGATTCCTCAAGCAGCTTTTCGCTGAATCTGACGGTGTTGAACGCCGCGGGGCGCGCGCCGAGCATGCCGAGCCGTATTCCCTCCAGACCGCGAACCACACGGCAGGTGGCGGCGAATTTGTTCAGATCGTCGCGGAAAATCTCATTCGCGGGATCAATGGTATGCAGGCTTGTGAGCGAGTATGGAATGCCGTATTGCGCCAGATTGTTGCAAACCGACATCTTGCCGCAGAAACTGTCGCGGCGGTTCTTGATCGTCATCTTCGCGGCTTCGTCAGCGAAAGCATGGACAAGTACGGGCACATCAAGGCCGGACATTCTTATTGTGTTTGCGACTCCGCGCTCGTCGCCGAAGTTCGGCAGGGTAACGAGTATCCCGTCGATCTCGTTCTGATGTTTTTTGAACAACGCGGCGCATTTTTCCGCGTCCTGCAGCGACTCGACCGAGCCGTAAGGCGTTGCGTCAACATCGAGGGTTATCGCCTTAATCCCCTCGCCTTCCAGCGCCTTTAGAATTTCTTTTCGACCGGAGTCGCATAAGTAGCTGGGGAAAAATCCCCGGTTTCCTACGATGACGCCCAAAGTAGTCTGCTTCATTCAGTCCTCCTGTATTTTTTCTCCGCGAAACGCATATCGCTTCGCCGGGCTGCATGCTTCCAATAACTTGAACCAATATACAAAACGAGAGGCAAAATGTCGAGGGGTTTGGTTCAGGGTTGAACGCAGATGAACGCTGATAAAGCGGATAAACGCAGATGGAAAAGGAAGTCGAGAGGATCGAGAGAGTTTTCACTCTCACCCCAACTCTCCCTATTTAGAAGATAGAAGTTAGAAGGGGGAGGGAGTAGTTCCCCCTCTTTTACGCGGCTTGTTTCGGGATTTCCATTCCGCTGCGCTCCATTCAAATCCCGAAACAACGGCCCGATGCAACAAACGCGGATGAAGAAGCTGTCAGCTGTCAGCTGACAGCTGACAGCTTAACAGAACCGGCTAACGACTAATCAGCCGCCGGTTTCCAGCCCGAATGCCTTGTGCCACTCGCTGAGTTTGGCTATGCGGTTGTTCTCGTCCGAAGGCAGAGCGAGAGGCCGTCCGCGGGCGTCTATGATTAATCCGACAACTCCGCCTTCAACTGTTGTGGTCAGCGATTTTCCGGGGCCTTCGCCTACATCGAACTTCCTGGTTGGGGTTATTACGATTTCCTCGCGCGCGTCCACTGGTAATGGAACGACCGTGATCGTTCCGAATTTCGCGTCTATTCGTTTTTCACCGATCTTTACGGAGCAGCAAAGGTCTCCCTCTTTACCGGTTCCAACCGGAGCTATCGCGGGGCCAAGTTTGATCAGGCAGTCCCGCTCGAAAACCTGCGCGGCGGCATCCGGCAGTTCGGTCGAGAGGACGCCGAGCTGAGGCATCATAAAGATCGAGTCTACCGCAAGCATGGTGACGCCCTGGGGCTGATAGGCGTCCAGCATCATATAGGCAGCTTCCTGCCGTCTGGGCGCGTGGCTGAGAACTCCACCGCTGCCGACGATCATATCCAGCTTCATCAAATCCACGAGCGTCTTGCCGCCCGCCTGCTGGTCGAGTATGTCACCCATTGTCCTGGTCTGCTGCACGCCGGTAAGCGCGCGAGCGAGAGTCTTATGATGCTCGAAAGCAAGGCGCAGCGCTTCTCTTGCCACCGCCTGCTCTATTCGTAGATCGGCCAATGTGTGCGGAATCGTAGTGGGCCGGATCATCTTGTTGCGCAGCCGATTGCGGAGGTCGGCATGGTCCATCTCGAACGGCAGCCAGCGAAGTATATTGTGCGTCTTCGCTTCCGCGAGCACGTTGCAAATCGAATAGCTCATACCTAAATTTGCGCTGACCGTGCGGTTAAAGACTCCACCGAAAACCGAAAACACATCAGTTGTTGCGCCGCCGATGTCTACCGCGAGGACGTTTATGCCGAACTTTTCCGCGATTGTCTGAATGATCTTACCGACCGCATTTGGCGTTGACATGATGCCCGCGCTTACCCACGAGCTAAGCTTTTCATAGCCCGGCGCCTGGCGCATGACATGCTGGAGGAATATCTCGTGAATGGCTTCTCTTGCCGGTTCCAAACGCTCCATATCCATTGACGGACGCAAATTGTCCACTATTCGCACATCGAGGAGGTCGCCGATTGTCTGGCTCACGGCGTCTCTCGCGTCTTTGTTGCCCGCGTAGATGACCGGCAGCTTCAACCCGGCTCCAAGACGAGGCTTGGGGTTGGCGGCGCGGAGCATTTCGGCCACCTCGGCAACCTGGCGGATTGCGCCTCCGTCGGTGCCGCCGGACATAAGTATCATATCCGGGCGCAGTTCTCGAATTCGGCGAACTTTCTGATACTCTTTTCTGCCGTCGTCTATGGCAATGACATCGACCACGATGGCTCCCGCGCCCAAGGCCGCTCTTTCGGCGCTTTCAGCGCTCATGGCTTTGACCACGCCCGCGACCGTCATCTGCAGCCCTCCGCCTGCGCTGGAAGTGGATAGGTATATATCCACCCCCCGGCTGTCGGAGCCGCCGATCAGAAGCTTGCCGTCATCGAGTATTTTTCTACCCGAAAGCTCTTCGACTTCCCGCACGGCGTTTAGGACACCTACAGTGACATCGTCAAATGGGGCCTCCACTGTGGTTGGAGCCTCGCCACGAACGACCAGGCGGTATTCGCCGTCGCGTTTCTTAATGAGAATAGCTTTCGTGGTCGTGCTGCCGCAATCGGTTGCGAGTATCGTTTTGGGTTCAGGCATTATCTATCCGCACTCCGAGCTTATTGAGTTTCAGGTATTGATTTAGCGCCATGTCATTCCCAACTAGTACCTAATCGCGTAAGTTCGTGACACTGAATACGGCCGAATTCACGCTCAAAATGCGGTATTTCAACATCAACGGATTTATGCAACTAAGTACTAGCGACATGTCATTCCCAGCTTGACTGGGAATCCAGGAGCGCTACTCTCTGACCAAATTTCAGTTTCTGGATTCCCGCTTTCGCGGGAATGACATAGACAGAACATTAGCGGGAATGACATAGTCAGAACGTTAACTCGTAGTCTGAAACTCAATAGAATCATGTGCAATTGTAGCACGGGCGGGAAAGCGCTGCAAACTAAGGATGTCTATGCAGGAGGGAGAATGTATAGCGAGATAAAAGCAGAATGAGCTTTTTATCACGAAAGAATGAAAGCACGAAATGTCGATTAAGAGAAGAACGCAGATTAACGCCGATAAGCGCAGATAGAGAAGCTGTCAGCTGACAGCTTTCCCCTAAATCCTCAACTTACCTATAAGGCTTTGCCCCAGGATAGATCACCGGCCACTCGCGGCAAGTGGTCTTGTGATGGACTCCGGGAAAATCTTCCGCTTTCCAGTCGTCATCCTTCATGTGACCTGCGTGGAGGTCGCAAAATAAGATATTTGACCCGCCATGCCGCGTGGAGAGCTTGCCATGCATTACCCAATCAGCGTATTTGCTTCGTAACATGCCGCGAGGCAGACCGTAATTTTTACTATTATATGAATCAGTTATTTCGCCATCCCAATCATGTATAAGCGCGTTCTCGTAGCCGTCTCCGAGCAGCAATGTGACCTTAGGTCTTGGAATCATATTTTCATCATAGAATTGCGGTGGGGGATTGTCCCTGAAGTATATATACTCATTAAAGCCATAGCCGATTTTCATTTTTGGAGAACCAGCTTCAAACGGATTGGCCGCGCCGGGACAGTTGAAGACTTTCCTGCTCCCTGAGTAGTAGCCGCTAAGCAGCATTCTTATCCATGTGGCAAAATGCCATTCGTCTTCCGGTCCGGGGTACGGCGCAACAGATGGATAATCGTTATCCCAATCCTGCTGGTACATGTTCATAGCCGCGCCGATTTGTTTGAGGTTGCCAAGGCAGGAGGCGCGATATCCTGCTTGCTTCGCTTGTGAAAGAATGGGGAATATAATAGCCGCGAGGATGGCTATGATGGCGATAACCACCAGCAGCTCAATCAAGGTGAAGCCGGCGCGCATCCCCCGATTCTGTCTGTGTGTTAGCTGATACATATCAGCATTACCTCACCTTATGAATGGCCTGATACTGCTTGTCCATCCGTGACATGCTTCATATTCGCTCATAAACGCAAATCTAAGTATACTCGCCGTGAGTGACATATCATGCTCATGTTGGGGTTATTTCAATAGATTGTCAAGTTCGGAAAGTGAGCACGATTTGTGCTGCCCGTCAAAACGTGTTATTCTTCTAAGGGTTTCGCGATGCTCATGCCCGGCCTCGGCGCGTCGCATCGGCGTCACTGCATACAAGATGCCAATATCGAGATATTCCTGGTGAAAGGTTGGGCTGGAATTGAGTTGTGATAAACCAAGGCTGCTTATTATATCCCCTTCATGGACTCACGATTGGTGGAGAGGCGGAAGGGTGCTGTCGCCTCCGCTGAGCCTGCCTCTGCTGGCGGGACTGACGCCCCGCGACGTGGATGTGCGCCTCATAGATGAGAACGTCGAGATAACCGATACAAATACCGCCGCTGATTGGGTAGCCATCACCTGCATGACGGCGTCAGCGCCGAGGGCATACGAAATTGCTGATGCCTTTCGTCGTCGTGGAATACCGGTCGTCATGGGCGGCATACATCCCACAGTGATGCCGGAAGAGGCGAGCGCTCATGCTGACGCCGTGGTTGTCGGCGAGGCCGAGCCGGTTTGGCAAGAGATATTACAGGACTTGGCCGGAAATCGGCTGAAACCCCGCTATGAGAACTTCGGTTTCGCCTGCATGGAGGGAATGCCGCTTCCCCGCCGAGATCTCCTGAGAGGAGACCGCTACATCACCACCAACGTCGTGCAAACAGCGCGAGGATGTCCGAACGGCTGCAGCTTCTGTTCCGTAACCTCGGTGTTCGGAAAGCGCTACCGCTTCCGGCCAATTCCCGAAGTCGTGGAGGAAGTCCGTTCCCTGCATGGATGGGTTGGTTTTGTTGACGATAACATCGCGGGCCATTCCAAGCGCGCAAAGGAACTCTTCGAGGCGCTCATACCCCTTAAGATTCGTTGGGTCGGACAGGGTGATCTGTCGATGGCCAGAGACCCGGAACTCATGTCTCTTGCGGTCCGAAGTGGCTGCCAGGCGATGTTCATAGGCCTGGAGTCCGTATCACAGGAGAATTTGCGAGCCACGTCAAAGCGGCCTAACATTGGCACGGATATGAGCGAGGCGATCCACAAGATACACAGGGCTGGAATAGAGATCATCGGCTCGTTCGTTTTAGGACTGGATGGTGATGATAAAGACGTTTTCAAGAAGACCGCGAACTTTGCCAAAGAGCACAAGCTTGCCGCCGCTCAGTTTTCCGTGCTAACGCCGTTTCCGGGCACGGTGGTGCGCCAACAGATGGAGCAGGAGGGGCGGATCGCGGATCACGACTGGTCTCACTATACCATGAGCAACGTGGTGTTCAGACCCAGGAACATGACGGCCGAGGAGCTGCAAAGAGGGCAGAAGGCTACCTACCGGAACTTTTACTCGCTCCAATCCATATTGAAACGCGCCCTCACCATGCGCGGAAAACTCGTGCTGCGTCTCCTGGTGAACATGAGCTACCGTTTTATAGGCCGGCGCAAGGGGTTGTGCATTGGAATCCCTCGCCACGGAAATGTCTCTTCACAGCAAGGAGTTGGTGAAAGAGTATAATTGATCCGCGCGCGGATTTGGGATCGGCGCTAGAAGCGCCGAACTCATAATGGTCCAACAATCCATCTAAAAGGAGGATTTCTGCAATGGGTGACAAATCGCCGAAGAAAGAAGTGAAGGCGCCTAAGAAGGACATTAAGGATAAGCGCCGAGAAAAGCACGAGAAGAAGGCGGCAGGCAAAACCATCTCTACGTCCAGCATGTGATTAACTCAGGGTGTATGTCAAATCTGGGGGAAACGGTTATTTCGGGAAACCCCTTTCCCGAAATTGCCCATGTAACGATGAAGTATCGGGAAAAGGGTTTCCCGATACAACGGGTGCCGTTGTTTCGGGATTTGAGGAGCGCGGACAGACATCTCTTTGTCGGGGCCAAGTGAGCTTCGCTCCGGAAATCCCGAAACAACGGACTCCCCTGATTTGACACGCACCCTTCAACTCGCTTTACAATGCCTGCCACGATACGCTATACTTAATCAGGACGGTTGCGATGCCGTCCTTTTTTGCCGTTTGCGGGCGTTTCCAATCTGAGCTTTAACCTTGACAGCCGCACTCTCGGCAACTATAATTTTGCAGGAATGGCAGGTTAGCCTAGTGACACAGCGGCAGGCCCCGATAAACCGGGGGCAGGCGCCAATGGCCGGTAGTGCTGGAGCTTCCGAAGCGAAATCTTCATACAAGAGCCTTGATACGCCGGCTCAGTATGTTAAAGGAGTCGGCGAGCGGTTTGCCAACGTCCTCACGAAGCTCGGCATTTTTAACGTAAGGGATCTGCTGTTCCACTTCCCTCGAAGGTATGAAGACCGGACGAATTTCCGCCGGATCGCCAGACTTGAAGATGGAGAATGGGCGGCGATAAAGGGAAAAGTCGTCGCCGTGGACAGTGTCCCGACAAGAAGCCGTGTAACTATTATAAAGGTGGCCATCGACGATGAAAGCGGGGTGGCCAGTCTTGTTTTCTTTAACCAGCATTATCTGAAAGAACGCTTCCGCAAACTGTACGGCAAGCAGATCGTAGCTTATGGCCTGGCGCAGTCCGCTCGATGGGGAATAGAGATCAGTAGTGTCGAGTGGGAAGAAGTGCGCGAGGAAGCGGAACCGCTGTCGTTCGGGAGGATCGTGCCGATTTACCCCTTAACCGAGGGAGTTTGGCAGGGTACGGTCCGAAAGATAATAAAAAACGCGCTGGATTTATACGCCTCCATGCTGGAGGACTCGCTGCCGGAGCGAGTAATTTCCAAACACCGGCTTATGGGTCTGCGGGAAGCCGTTAGAAACGCGCACTTCCCGGAGAGTGAAGAAGCGCAAAAAGAAGCCCAACGGCGGTTGGTTTTCGAGGAGTTGTTTACTCTTCAACTGGCGCTCGCGTTGCGGAAGCAGAGTCAGGACCTGCCGGGACAGGGCATACAGTTTGCTGTTCCGGCGGACTACAGGCGGGCGCTGCATGAGGCGCTGCCGTTTACATTGACACCGGCGCAGGACAGAGTCATCCGCGAAATCGAAGCGGATATGGCCGGTTCTTCTTGTATGAACCGGCTGCTTCAGGGTGACGTAGGTTCCGGCAAGACGGCGGTCGCGCTGGCGGCGATTCTGATTGCCGTCAAGAACGGTTATCAAGCGGCCTTGATGGCTCCGACCGAGATACTGGCGGAGCAGCACTATCTGAGCCTGGAAGACGCCGCCGAGAAGCTGGGCATAAAGCATGATTTGCTGATCGGCAGCCTGAGAGCGGCCAAGAAGCGGGAAGTTTACGCGTGCGCCGCGTCGGGCGAGACGCAGCTTTTAATCGGGACCCACGCCCTGATTCAAGAGAGCGTGGAGTTCAAAAACCTTGGGCTTGTCGTTATTGACGAGCAGCATAGATTTGGCGTGCTTCAGCGCGCCGCCCTGATGCAAAAGGGCTTGAACCCTGACATTCTGGTTATGACGGCGACGCCCATACCGCGCACGCTTACGCTCACGGTTTACGGCGATTTGGACATTTCGGTCATCGACGAGCTTCCCGAAGGCAGGAAGCCGGTCAAGACGCATTGGAAACATACCGGCGAGCGGCAAAGGGTATACGAATCCGCGAGAAAGCTGATCGACGAGGGGCGGCAGGTTTATGTGGTCTGTCCCTTGATCGAGGAGTCGGAAAAGCTGCAAGCGCGGGCGGCCACGGAGCTTGCGGAACATTTGCAGGCGGAAGTCTTTCCCGACCTCCGGCTTGGTCTTCTGCACGGTCAAGTGAAGACGGCGGAGAAGGACGAGCTTATGCATAAGTTCCGAGCGGGTGAGATAGACGTTCTCGTTTCGACCACGGTGATCGAGGTGGGAGTCGATGTGCCGAATGCGTCCGTAATGATAATAGAGGACGCGGACAGGTTCGGACTTGCGCAGCTTCATCAGCTAAGGGGGCGGGTCGGCAGAGGCGAGCATCAGTCGTATTGCATAATGATAGGTGACGCGCCGACCGACGAAGCCAGAAAGCGTTTGCGGACGCTGGCCGAGACGAACGACGGTTTTATCATCGCCGAAGAGGACTTGAAGCTTCGCGGTCCGGGCGAATTTTACGGAACCAGACAGAGCGGAATGCCCGCTCTTAAAATAGCGAACATTTTTAGAGATATACCTATATTGGAACTGGCGAGGAAGGAAGCTTTCGAGATCATCGAAGCCGATCCTTCACTCTCGCGTGCGGAGAACCGTTTCCTGCAAGAAGAACTGCGGAGGAAGCTGGATGGCCTGCAATTGGCGACTGTGAGCTAGTTTAATAGGTGTAGCCTAGGGCCTTGTGCCCGTTCTACGCCCATGAAGGGCTAGGCTACAACAAACCGACGCCCATGAAGGGCTAGGCTACGATAAAAAGAAGAGCTAGGCGAATGAGAGCTGTATATCCGGGAAGTTTTGATCCTGTAACTAACGGCCATGTTGACATAATCGAACGTGCGGCCAGGGTCTTTGATGAGGTTATAGTGGCTGTCGCGCCGAATCGCGGCAAAGAGCCGTTATTCTGCATTCAAGAGCGTATGGAAATGCTTTCCGAAGTCTGCGCTCATTTGAAAAACGTAAGCGTCGACTCGTTTGAGGGCCTTCTCGTATCGTATGCGGAGCGAAGGCAGGCCGGGGTTATTG
This sequence comes from Armatimonadota bacterium, assembly GCA_030650495.1. GTDB lineage: Bacteria > Armatimonadota > UBA5829 > UBA5829 > JAUSEB01 > JAUSEB01. The sequence continues at coordinate 13,687 of JAUSEB010000416.1, forward strand.
TCAGAGGTCTGCGCGCCGTTTCCGACTTCCCATACGAGTTCGAGATGGCTTTGATGAATAGAAGATTGAATCCGTCTATCGAGACAGTGTTTCTGATGACCGGAGCCGAGAACGCATACTTGAGCTCAAGCGTCGTTAAGGAAGTCACGGCGCTTGGCGGCTCCATAGATGGTCTGGCGCCTGATTTGGTTGTAGAACGATTGCGGCTCAAGCTGCAGGAGGAGGTACGCGAGAGCGAACCATGAACTCAATGAATGAAGATCAAAACGTCGTACGCAGGCCAAGCTTCCTCGTCGACAAGGGAGCCGAGGTTGATGTGCTGAAAATGCTTGACAAGCTCGAAGAACTGGTCGAGGCATCCGTGCATTTGTTCAACAAAGCATGGTTTGTCGATCTTGAAGAGTTCTTCGTGCTGACAAATAGGATTCGGGCCTCGCTGCCGGATGAGGTCAAACGGGCCAGCCGGGTAGCAGTTGATAGCGACCGGATAGTGGGCGGCGCCCGTGAAGAGGCTACCAGGCTTATAGATGACGCGCACGAGGAAGCCGAAAGAGTAGTCGAAACCGCAAAGACAGATGCGGCCAGGCTTGTTGAATCCAGCGAAATCGGCCGTTTGGCTACGTCCCAGGCGCGCGAGATTGTGGCCGCGGCGGAACAGACGGCCAGAGAGATACGTATGGGCGCGGATGAGTACGCCAAAGAGGTTCTCACCAGCCTGGAGAATTATGTGGCCAAGATCATCGGGACCGTCCAGAGAGGCCGCGAGAAGCTGGAGCAGCGAGAGTCGGCGACCGTGGTCGATGATTACGTAAGCCCTGAAATTGGCCGTCGTGAGCGAGGAGCCAGAAGGTAGATATTAGTTGATAGTTGTTGGTTGATAGTTGATAGTTTGGAGCGCCTTGGCTTGACGCCGCTTTTCGGCGCCGAAGGCGCCGAAACTCCCTCTCCCTTGACGGGAGAGGGTTGGGGTGAGGGTGAGAAGGCTGTCATATTATCAGCCTGTATTCGATAGGATGAACTAAAAGAATGTCGCAAGTAATGGATTCAATTTACGCCAAGGCCAAGGTGGCGCAAAAGACTATCGTACTACCGGAAGGCGAAGACTGCCGTGTAGTGGCCGCGGCGAGAGAGATAGCCCAAAAGGGGCTGGCAAAAATCATACTGGTGGGAGACACGCAAAAGGTCGCTGAGGCCGCCAAGCAGTGCGGCGTCAGTATATCCGATTTGACCATCGAAGACCCCGCCATATCTCCGCACAGAGATCGTTATATCGAGACATTCTATGAACTGAGGAAGAGCAAGGGAGTGACGCTCGATCAGGCGAGGGAGATAGTCTCCGACCCGCTGTATTTCGGCGTGATGATGGTCCATGAGGGTAAAGCCGACGGGCAAGTCTCAGGAGCGGCGCATTCCACGGCGGACACCGTGCGTCCAGCGCTGCAGGTGTTGAAGACCGCCCCCGGCATTTCCATAGTATCCAGTTTCTTCGTGATGATCGTCCCCAATTGTGAATACGGCGAGAACGGGCTTTTCATATACAGCGACGCCGGATTGGTGATTAACCCAAGCGCCGAGGAACTTGCGGAGATAGCCATAACGTCCGCAAAGACTATGCGGGCGTTATTTGATATTGAGCCTATGGTGGCTATGCTTTCGTTCTCCACAAAGGGAAGCGCCGAGCATGAACTGGTGGACAAAGTGGTTCGGGCCACGGAGATCGCTAGGTCCCGCGAACCTGATATAAAGATAGACGGCGAGCTCCAGGCGGACTCCGCGCTTGTGGACTGGGTGGGAGCAAAGAAGGCTCCCGGCAGCCCCGTGGCCGGAAAAGCCAATGTGTTGATATTTCCTGACCTCCAGTCGGGCAATATAGCTTATAAACTAACTGAGAGACTTGCGAAAGCCGAAGCCTTCGGTCCCGTGTTGCAGGGGATACGCAAGCCGGTCAACGACCTGTCGCGTGGATGCGACTCTAACGACATAGTAAACGTAGCGGCTATCACGGCCGTGCAGGCATTGCAGTAAATAATGAATATTCTAGTCTTAAATAGCGGCAGCTCATCGCTGAAGTATCAGCTTATCGACCTCGAAAACGAGGAGGCGCTGGCAAAAGGATTAGCGGAAAGAATAGGAGTTCGCACCGCCGAGGGTTCTTGCCTTATGCATGAGGCCAAGGGGAAAAAGCCCTATAACGTCTCCGCTGATATGCCGAACCACGACGTGGCTATGGACGTAGTGTTCCAGGCGTTGACCGATCCGGAAGCCGGCGCAATCAGAGATATTTGCGAAATATCGGCTGTCGGGCATCGCGTGGTTCACGGCGGAGAGGGATTTTCGCAGCCAACGCTGATTACAAATGAGACATTGGCCGAAATCGACAAGTGCAGCGAGCTTGCGCCCCTGCACAATCCGCCGAATTTAGCCGGAATCAGGGCGTGCCGCCGCGTAATGCCGGACGTGCCGCAGGTGGCGGTTTTCGACACCGCGTTTTTTACGCCTATTCCAAAACGGGCGTATATTTACGCTTTGCCGTATAATCTATATAAAGAATATGGCGTGCGCCGGTACGGTTTCCACGGCACTTCACATAGATACGTCACAGCGCGGGCGCGGAAGCTTCTCGCTCAAACAGGGATGGATGTTTCTGAGATTAAGATCGTATCCTGCCACTTAGGGAACGGCTGCAGCGCGTCGGCGGTCGTAGGCGGCAAGCCGATAGATACAAGCCTGGGTATGACGCCCGCCGAGGGACTCGTGATGGGAACCAGAGGCGGCGATATGGACCCGGCGATCATACCGTTCCTGATGAGAAGGCTCGATATGACGCCGGACGACATCGACAATTTGATAAACAAGAAGAGCGGTCTCCTGGGAGTTTCGGGAACCAGCAGCGATATGCGCGATATAGAAGCCAAAGCCGAGGCCGGCGACGAGAGAGCCGCTCTCGCCTTTGACATATTCTGCTATCGCGCGCGCAAATACGTCGGCGCCTATGCGGCGGCGATGGGCGGGATAGACGTTATCGTCTTCACCGGAGGAATCGGGCAAAATAGTCCCGCTGTTAGAAATGGAATCTGCGAAGGTCTTGGGTTTTTAGGCGCTGAAATTGACCCGCGAAAAAACGACGGCTTTAGAGGCGAAGGCTCCATCAGCAAGGACAATGCGCGGGTGCGGATAATGGTGATTCCAACGGACGAAGAGAAGATGATCGCCAGGGAAACCGCGGAAGTGGTGTCCGACCTGATGGCTTCCGCCCGGCGGTAATATAAGAGATGAAACTTGATTTATCTGAGATAGCGCGTAATTTAGGGATGCGCTTTCACTATGAAATAGATGAGCCGCCTATCGAGGACGAAACGGTGGCCTGCGCGGATCGTATACGAGGCCATATCGATTTTGCCAACACGGGCCTGGCGATTATCACCAAAGGCGCATTCGAGACCGCGGTGAAATTGGAATGCAGCCGCTGTTTAACGACGTTTATTATTCCGGTGTCGTCCGAGATAGATGAGCAATTCGAGATACCGAATCCGGCGGAGATGATCGATGAAGAGGAGATTGTAGAGACTGAAGAAGAACAAGAGCTTGAGCCGTTCTTTGTCGAGAACGTTTTAGATATTACTGAGCTAATCAGACAGAGCTTGATTCTGAACGCGCCGATTCGCCCGTTGTGCGATGAGGCGTGCAAGGGACTTTGCCCGGCTTGCGGCAAGAATTTGAACGAAGGTCCGTGCGAGTGCGAAGTGAAGACTGACTCTTCACCTTTCGCCAGTCTTGCTGAGATGTGGAAAGAGTCCCACAACAATGCGGAAGAAGAGTAAGAGATCATTCTTGATGAGTACAATTTAACCTCCCCCAACCCCTCCTTCGTAAGGAGGGGAGTTAAGGCGCTTCCCCCGTTATGAAGGAGGGGGGTAAGGCGCTTCCCCCCTTTAGAAGGGGGGATTGAGGGGGGTATTGCTCACCAACTCTGAACTGTTACGAAGAAGAATAGACGCAATAGTCGTAAGTATAAGGAGAGATAGATGCCATTACCGAAAAGAAGACACTCCAAGGCCAGGCAGGCAAAACGCAGGGCCAACTGGAAAATGGTTGTGCCGAACGTGATAGAGTGCCCGCGCTGCCACGATCCGCGCTTGCCGCATCATGTTTGCCCAAGCTGCGGGTTTTACAACAACCGGCTGGTCATAGAGAAAAAAGAAAAAGCCAAAGCCGAATAGTGGCCTTGGGGGCAATTTAAGGGAGCGTTTCGAGACCAAGGCTGAAAATATATCCTATCACGAAACCACGAAATAGAGTGGCTAGTGGTTAGTGATTAGTGGCTAGTATACTAGCCACAAGCCACAAGCCACTATTCACTAATCACTACAACCAGAAGGACCTTAGCCGAATGAAAATCGCTATAGACGCCATGGGAGGGGACTACGCGCCCGCTGAGATAGTCAAGGGCGCGGTTCAGGCCGCCTCATTGTACGGCGTCGAAATCGTCCTCGTTGGCGATAAAGAAGCGATTCTCAAATCTATGCCCAAATCCGCGTTGAATGACAGCCGGATTCAGATTCGTCACACATCCGAGATGATCGGGATGAAAGAACCTGCCGCCGCTTTCCGAACAAAGAAGGAAGCCTCAGTCGTCATTTGCGCTGAGATGGTGCGGGACGGCCAGGCGCAGGCAATGATCAGCGTTGGAAACACCGCTTCGGCAATGGCCGTCGCAACGTTCAAACTGGGCCGGATTGAAGGCATAGACCGTCCGGCGATAGCGACGGATTTACCCACAATTACTGGTCGAACAATACTTCTCGACGCGGGCGCAACCGCTGACTGCGATGTGGCGAACCTGATGCAATTTGCGCTGATGGGCAGTGTCTACGCGGAGAAAGTCATGTCCATCCCTAATCCACGTGTAGCTTTACTCAGCATTGGCGAAGAGGAATGCAAGGGAAATGAGCTGACAAAGCTGGCTCACACGGCGCTTCGCGATTCCGGGCTGAACTTCATCGGTAATGTCGAAGGCCGCCATCTGTTTATGGGCGCCGCCGATGTTATTGTTTGTGATGGCTTTACCGGCAACATAGCCCTGAAATCCGCCGAGGGATTGGGTGAATACGTGCTGGCGCTGATAAAACAGGAAGCCAAAAATCCGATTGGCCGCCTCTGCTTAGGATTTTCTAAGCCAATACTCAGAAGATTAAAATATCGAATAGATTACACGGAGCATGGCGGAGCTCCCCTGCTCGGCGTCAACGGTATTTGCATAATAGGCCACGGCCGCTCCAACGCCAAAGCCATATCCAGCGCCGTCAAGGCCGCTGTCAGCGCGGTGGAGCACAATGTCATTTCTTCCATTAGCACATCCTTGTGCAATGTCACGCCGAAATCCGTAAAGGTGGTTTGATGTCGAATAGTATAAGACAGGCGGGTATTATCGGAACCGGTTCCGCCGTGCCTGGCAGGGTTGTTACCAACGCCGATTTAGAGAAAATCATAGACACCACTGACGAGTGGATTAAGTCCAGAAGCGGTATAAGCGAGCGGCGGCTGGTCAGCGAGGGAGAAGCCGCTTCCGACCTGGCAACAACAGCCGCAAAAGCCGCATTGGCAAGCGCCGGTCTTTCCCCGGAAGATATAGACCTCATTATAGTCGCCACGTTCACCGGAGACATGCCCATCCCTTCAACTTCCTGCATTGTGCAAAACAACATTGGAGCTTCACGCGCCGCCGCGTTCGATCTCCAGGCCGGGTGTTCGGGATTTGTTTACTCTCTCTCGGTGGCGTCGAGCATGGTTGCGTCGGGAGCTTATGATAAAATACTTGTTATTGGCGCGGACGTGCTGTCCAGCATGACCAATTGGGACGATCGCGCCACTTGCGTATTGTTCGGAGACGGCTCGGGAGCGGCGGTCGTAGCGCCGGTCGGAGAAGGCGAGGGAATGCTTTCCTTCTGCCTCGGCGCGGACGGTTCGGGAGGAGATTTACTGACCATAAAGGCCGGAGGATCGAGACTGCCGCCCAGCATGGAAACGGTTCAGAACAAGCAGCATTACATAGAAATGAGCGGCAGGGAAGTTTTTAAGTTCGCTGTTCGTATTATGGGCGACGCCGCCATGGAAGCGCTCGAAAAGTGTGGGCTTTCTCCGGCGGACGTGGACTTGTTCATCCCTCACCAGGCGAATATTCGCATAATCGAGGCCGCCGCCCGGCGTTTGGAGCTTCCCGAAGAGAAGGTCTTTTTGAACGTGCAGAAATATGGCAACACCTCCGCCGCCTCCATTCCGATTGCTATAGATGAGGCTTACCGGTCCGGCCTTCTCAAGAAGGGCGACGTGGTTGTGGTCGTCGGATTCGGCGCGGGGCTTACTTGGGCCGCCGCCACACTCAAATGGGTGATATAGGATTTATGGCTGATATGCAAAAGATCGCCTTCGTTTTTTCGCCACAGGGGTCGCAAACCCCCGGCATGGGCAAGGATTTGCACGATAACCTGCCCGTCTGCCGGCAAGTCTTCGAATCAGCGAATGATATACTGGGATTCAACCTGGCCAAGCTTTGTTTCAATGGTAGTGAGGAAGATCTGCGCAACACGGAAATTGCACAACCTGCTCTGCTCACCACAAGCATCGCCGCGCTTCGCGCATTAGAATTAGAAGGATTAAAACCATCAGTAGTCGCCGGGCACAGCGTTGGGGAGTACGCCGCACTGGTCGCAGCCGGAGCGTTGACTTTTGAAGACGGCGTCCGGCTTGTTCGCCATCGAGGTGAATTGATGAAACAAGCGGGGGCCAACGCGGACGGGACTATGGCGGCGATAATCGGCCTGGACAGCGAGCAAGTGAAGCGAGTAGTCGCGCAAGCCGCCGGTTCTGCTATACTGGATGTGGCCAACTATAACTCGCCTGAACAGACCGTTATCTCCGGCGAAAGAGCGGCTGTCGAAAGAGCCTGCGAGATCGCCAAAGAGCGCGGCGCCAAGCGGGCGCTGCTGTTGAACGTCAGTGGGGCGTTTCACTCAAGGCTTATGGCGCAAGCCTCGGCTGAGATGGAACGGGAACTTGCAAGCATTGAGATTTGCGCTCCAAAGACTCCCATTGTGGCCAATGTTACCGCTGATTACGTCACGACGCCTGAGCAGATACGCCAAGCTTTGATAAACCAACTTGCGGGAAGCGTGCGCTGGGTCGAGTCGATACAAAGGATGGCGTCCGGCGGCTGCGGTGTTTTCATAGAAGCGGGAATAGGCCAGGCGCTTGTCGGAATGATTCGCAGGATAGACGGCGGCGTAACGGCGGCGGCGGTTTCGGACTGCACATCGCTGAAGTCGTTGGTAGATAGTAGGTAGTTAGTGGTTAATGGTTTGTTGCATCGGTAGCCTGCTGCCGATGCCGGCGCCGAAGGCGCCGCTACTTGAAGAGGGTGAAACCTAAAAACCCGGAGGAGATAAACCTTGGAACTGGAAGGGAAAGTCGCGCTGGTAACCGGCGCGGGAAGAGCGGGAAAAGGAATAGGTAGATCGATATGCCTTGCGCTCGCTAAGCAGGGAGCCAAGATCGCTATTGCCGACTTCGTGCCTGAAGCGGCGGAATCCGTAGCGAATGAGATACGCGAGATCGGCGTCGAAGCTATGAGCTTCAAAGTCGATGTTGCGGATACACTTGATACCGAGCATTTGGTCGAGTCAGTAGTTGACAAATTCGGCAAAATCGACATACTGGTCAATAATGCCGGGATAACGCGCGACCAACTGCTTCTACGAATGTCGGAAGCCGAGTGGGACGCGGTTATAGATACGAACCTTAAAGGGACGTTCAACTGCACAAAAGCAGTAGCAAAATTGATGTTGCGGGCGCGAACAGGGAGGATTGTCAATATCGCGTCTGTAATGGGACTAATAGGTAATCCGGGGCAGGCGAATTATTCAGCTTCAAAAGCTGGAGTAATCGGCTTCACCAAAACGGTGGCCAAGGAGCTTGGCTCCAGAGGAATCACCGTCAACGCGGTTGCTCCCGGATTCATAGAGACAGTTATGACTGAGGAACTGTCGCAACAAGTGAGAGACACTATATCGGCGCAAATCCCCCTGGCAAGACTAGGAACGCCGGAGGACGTCGCCAATATAGTTGTGTTTCTGTGCTCCGAAGCGTCGAACTATGTTACCGGACAAGTAATTAACGTCGACGGCGGAATGGTGATGTAAGGGAGGTGGACACGTGTCAACAACATTGGAGCGCGTACGCAAGGTCGTAGTAGACCGCCTGAAAGTGAGCGACGATGAGGTTTCCGCTCAGGCTTCGTTTATCGAAGATTTGGGGGCGGACTCCCTCGACGTTGTGGACCTCGTAATGGGACTTGAGGAAGAGTTTGACGTAGAGATCCCGGACGAGGACGCGGAAAAGATTCAGACAGTCGGACAGGCTGTTGAGTACATTGACCAAAAAACCGGCAGCTAGTTGCTGAACTCAGGTCACTAACGCCATTGGCTGCGCCAGCCTTTCTTTCGGTTGGCGCAGCCCAGTAATTGATTCGAGGGATAGTTGGGTGTTCAGATGCTTCGGCTTGTAGTTCAAAGCCGAAGCCTATGGTAGTAATATCGCCTTCGGCTTCAAAGGACAAGCCGAAGGATAGTATTCCCTTCTCTCAACTCAGACGTGGGTAAACATGCTAGATAGAAGAGTTGTAATAACAGGACTCGGCCCCGTAACGCCGATTGGGATTGGCATCGAGCCTTTCTGGGACTCGCTGATAAGCGGGCGGTCAGGCGTTGGCCCGATAACGCTCTTTGACGCTTCAGCGCATTCCACCAAAATTGCGGCGGAAGTGAAAAACTTTGACCCCGTTGACTACATGGAGCCGGGCGAAGCGCACCGAATGGACCGCTTCGTGCAGTTTTCCGTCGCGGCGGCCAAAATCGCCGTTGCCGACGCGAAGCTTGAGATAGACGACGGCAACCGTGACCGCGTTGGCGTGCTGGTCGGCTCAGGCATCGGCGGGTGCAACACCTGGGAAACCCAGCATCGCAACTTGATGGAAAAAGGACCGGGAAGAGTAAGTCCATTTTTCGTGCCGATGCTTATAGCGGACATGGCAGCCGGACAGATATCGATTCTGATGGGCGCTCGCGGGCCGAACCTAGCGGTCGTAACCGCCTGCGCGACCGGCACACATGCTCTTGGCGACGCATTCGACATCATCAAGCGCGGTGACGCCGACGTGATGCTGGCGGGAGGAGCCGAGGCCGCTATTTGCCCGCTTGCGACCGCCGGATTCTGCTCGGCGAAGGCTATGTCCACGCGCAACGATGACCCGGAACACGCCAGCAGGCCGTTCGACAAAGAACGTGACGGCTTCGTGATGGGCGAAGGCGCGGGCGTGCTCGTGCTGGAAGAATTGGAATATGCGAAAGCTCGCGGCGCGAGAATATACGCCGAGATTCTCGGCTATGGCATGACAGGCGACGCATATCACATAACCGCCCCCGCTCCCGAAGGCGAAGGAGCCGCAAGATGTATGAGCGCCGCTATTGCCAACTCCGGTCTCAAGCCTGAAGACGTGGATTACATCAACGCGCATGGCACATCCACGGATATGAACGACAAGTATGAGACCATGGCTATTAAGAGGGTTTTCGGCGATAAGGCTTACAAGATGCCGATAAGTTCTACGAAATCGATGACAGGGCATTTGCTAGGCGCCGCAGGCGCGGTGGAGGCTATCATTTGCGCATTGACCATCACGCGCAGCCTGATCCCGCCCACCACGAACTACGAATTCCCCGATCCGGAATGCGATCTCGACTACGTGCCGAACACTGCTCGTCAGGCGGATGTGAACGTTACACTGTCCAACTCTTTCGGCTTCGGCGGGCACAACGCAAGCATCATACTGCGCAAGTTCTAAGTTAGTTCCGGTGTTTCGGCATTTCAATGCCGTGTATTGTCATTTCGAGCGGAGCATTAGCGCAGTCGAGAAATCTGCTTTTCGGCGTCGGATGTCTGTAAAAAGCAGATTCCTCCACTTAGGTCGGAATGACGTTCCCGCGAAATCTAAGAGGCTCTAAGATTGGATCTCGATATCAAAAAACTTAAAAACGTTGCCCGCAAGCTGCACGTGGACATTACCGACTACGAGCAATTGCAGCAGGCGCTGACGCACAGGTCATGCCTCGGCGAAACCGAGGGGGTTCTCAGCAATGAGCGGTTGGAGTTTCTGGGTGACGCCGTTCTCGGCTTAGTTGTTTGCGAATATCTGTTCACGCAATATACCGACAGGGCCGAAGGTGAACTGGCCAAGGCCAAAGCCGTCGCCGTCAGCGAGCCGATATTAGCCGAAGCCGCAAAAGCCCTTGGCCTTGATCAGATGCTTCTGATGAGCTCCGGCGAAGAAATGTCGGGAGGACGTAAGAGGTTTTCTATCCTTTCGGACGCTTTCGAAGCCATAGTAGCCGTCGTATATCTCGACTGCGGACTCGAAGCCGCCCGGCAGTTCGTCCTCAGAGCGCTGGAATCCATCCTAGTGGACATCGACCGCAAGGAGCATATCCGCGACTACAAATCACTGCTCCAGGAAATGACCCAGGGCGCTCACAAAAAAGCTCCCAGATACGTCGTTATTTCCGAAGAAGGCGCCGACCACGACAAGACTTTTGTCGTAGAAGCGAGGCTTGAGGGAGCGATTCTAGGCAAAGGCGCGGGAAAAAGCAAGAAACAGGCCGAACAAGCCGCCGCGTTGGAAGCGTTGGAGAAAACGCAGAAGGTTGTTTAAGCTGTCAGCTGTCAGCTGACAGCTATCAGCTTCGGCTTCAAAGAACAAGCCGAAGCATAAGACTTCTAACTCCTAACTCCTAGAAGATTTCTTCGTCTTAGCCGCCATGCTTGCCAGCCTGTCCGCTTCTGAGTTCTGCTCGCGCGGCACGTGCTCCACCGTCACACTTCTGAACTTGCGAACCAGCACACAAGCGAGCTCATACATTGGGCGCAAATGTGGGGCCTTCACCTTATAAATCCCGCTTATCTGTCGGGCAAGCAGCTCGCTGTCTGTCTTGATGCTGACGACGCTTGCCCCAAGCGCATACGCCTCTTCCAGACCACGTATCAACGCCGTGTATTCCGCCACGTTATTAGTAGTCTGCCCGATGTATTCGCTTATTTCCATCAGGGTGGCGCCAGCCTCATCATACACCACAACCCCGATGCCCGCGGCTCCGGGGTTGCCTCTTGAAGCGCCATCTATGTGAATTGTCAGTTTATCCATTTTTATTCAGGTAAATACAACAGCCGTCCGCAGCTTTCGCAGACCGGAGCTTCCTCGGATTCTCTCAACGTACTCAGGGAAAAAGGCGTCAGAGCGACGTGGCAAGCTCCACACTTTCCATCCTCAACTTTGCCAATCGCTATGCCGCTCGCGTGCGCGCGAAGATTCTCGTATCGTCTCAATAACCGCTCGTCCACCGATTTGGCAAATGTATCACGCTCGGCGGTGGACTTGGCTATCTGATCAGCAAGCTCCGCCGACCGTTTGGTAAAATTCTCCACTATCGCCGCAAGCTCGGCCTTCTTCTCAGAGATATGCGACTCCACCGCCGAGACAGCCGCGCTCTGCTCCTGAACGGTGTCCATAAGCTCCAGTATACGGGTTTCGAGATTACCCTGGTTCTTCGAGAGCATCTCGATCTCTTTCTCCATGCTCTCCAATTCCTTAGGGTTCGTCTCCTTGCCCCCGTAAAGCTTGCGCTGGTAGTTCTGCTTCTTCGTCTCGATACTCATGAGGTTCAGCTCGCAATCCTTCATCTCCGCTTCCAGGCTTCTCAGCTTGCTTGTGGATTGCTGCAAATCAGCCTCAAGCCGCGCCGACTGTTCTTTGGCAGCCGAACCGTCATCGAGAGCGGCCTTTGCGCGTTTGGCTTGGAGAATACGGATGTCCACCTCCTGCAGCGAGTAAAGGTTCTTCATATCTACATTCATTGTCGAAATAATTCCAATCTAAGGCGACATAAGTCGTGAGGCAATTCTAGCGCCAGACCAGTGGACTGTCAAACGAAGTTGAGAGAGCCAGCGATGAGCGATGAGTAACGAGCGATGAGATTCAATGCTTCGGCTTGTTCTTGGGAGTGTTCAAAAAGGCATAACTTAGCGCGACCCGTCATTTCGAGCGAAGCGAGAAATCTGCTTTTAAGCACAATGTATGGTCTCTGAAAAGCAGATTCCTCGTCGTTCCTCCTCGGAATGA
>JAUSEB010000417.1 GCA_030650495.1 Armatimonadota bacterium
AAAACAAAATAGCTGACAGATGTCAGCTCAAATAGGTTTCAGCGTCTCAGCGATTCAGGAGGTAATAACGTGAAAAAAGCGGCGCACCACGCACTACTGACGACGAGTGACGCACGACGACTAATCCAGGAGTTCAATTAATGCAAGCAGGCCGATTCCTAATGGGGCTTTCTTCGTCAGTCCGCGAAGCGATTTGGACATCTGCGTTATCTGCTGGTTCGTCTGTTCCAGCGATTTGGACATCGAGGAGATGTCGGTTTGCATGGAAGTAAGAGCCGCATTTGTGCTTTGCAGACTCCGGTTCATCTGAGGCAGCGCCGCAAGCTGCGCCTCCATACCGGCAAGCGACGCCCGCATGTCGTCGATACTGCTCCCAAGCCGGTCCAGACCCGCGTTCGTCTGGTCCAGCTTTGCGTTCGTCGTGGCCAGTTCTCGACGCATCTCGTCCAGAGCGGCAAGCCTGGCCTGCATGCTCTGAAGGGATTGATTCATAGCGGTTAGTTGACCTTGCATTTTCGCAAGACCGGTGTTAGTCGTGTTTATCTTACTGTTCATCGCGTCCAATTTGCTGTTTGTCTCGAGGAGCTTTGCATTTGTAATATTGAGCTTGCTGTTAGTCTGCCTGAGCTGCCCGGTAGTCGCCTGCAGCTCTTTTTCCATTCTGGGGAGTGACGCTATTGATGCGTTCAGATGGTCCAATTTGCTATTGGTGTCCTGCAATAAATCCAATCTATCGGACACCTCGGTCAGACGATTGCTGACATTATCGAGACTGTCTAACTTTGCCGACATACTATGTATTTCGCCGGACAGCGACGCCAGCAGAAACAGCGCGTACGATCCGGCGGCAATCGCCAGAACCACGGCAATTGTTATCGGGATGATTATTGGTAATGCGCCGTTTTGATTGTCTCTCATTATCACCGCCTGCCTTCCCGATAGTGGCTAGTGGCTAACGAAATACTAACCACTAGCCACTAACGACTATGTCTTTCCCAGGCAGGCGTTAAGATGAAACGGAGCAATCTATATGGGGAAAAAGGGTGGGGGACGCGGCCTCTCCAACCGGCCGTTGTGGGTCGCGTCCCAGATTCGGTGTTTCGGGACTGAAGTCCCGAAACCGGATTATCATTCAGTCTTGGCTGTGGATGGAACGTGGGTCGTTCCTGCGCCGTCTGGACGATAATCCTTTAGAAGTGGTAGTCTTCGCGGAAGATGACTTCCGGTGTAAATGTGCGGCAGAATAGTCCGGCAAGCAGCAAGGCAATTCTATTCTTTGGTTGAGATTTTCGACTTTATCTCAAGAACCGCATAACCATATTCATCTCTCGCGGCCACGATCCTTACGTCGCTACACTTATATCAGTGCAAGACTCGTGCCGAACAGGCAAAAACCGTCCGCGTAAAAGCGCCTGTTTTCGGTATCTTCAGGAAGTGATATAATCCGTCTGGTTTTGCCAGCATTCTAACTTGGAGGTGCACGGCCTCGGCCGCATAACGCTATGAGAGCAGAGAGAATAATAATAGAAGAGCCCAAAAAAGTCGGTTTCATCCCGGAGGACCTTCCAACCGTCGGCGACAATCAAGTTCTGGTGCGAGCCATTGCCAGCGGAATAAGCGCGGGGACGGAGATGTCCATATACCGCGGTTCCTCCCCGTTCTTTGTTAAGAATTACGACGAAGCCACGGGTCTTTTTCTGAAAACTGACAAGCCCGATATAACCTACCCATTCAGCGTAAGCTACGAGCATGTTAGCGAAGTGGTGGAAGCCGGCAAGAACGTCAGCAAGGTAAAGCCGGGCGATAAGGTCTTTTCATTCCACTATCATGCCACTGCCGCCGTGCTCGATGAAGATAACGTCTATCGGATACCCAGCGAGCTTAAAGACCCCTCGCTGGCGGTCGCGTCGGCGCTGCTGGCGGTCACATTCCAGGGGATTCTGGACGCCGCGATAAACCTTGGCGAGACAGTGGTGATTTTCGGAATGGGGATGATCGGCCAGTTAGCCGTCCGTTTAGCCAAAATGTCCGGCGCCAAACGAATAATCGCGGTTGATCTCCTTCCGCACCGCCTGCAAATTGCGGAAACCGGCGGCGCCACGGAACTGATCAATCCCAAAGAAGTCGATGATGTGGCCCAGGAGATCAGGAAACGGAACGATGGACGCGCCCCGGACGTCATTCTGGAGTGCAGCGGCTCATATAAGGCGTTATACGAAGCGACGCGAGTCGCGGGATACAACGGTCGTGTTGTGACACTGTCCTATTATCAGGGTGGAGGAGCGGACCTGTTCCTAGGCGAGGAGTTTCACCACAACCGGGTTCAAATAGTCTGCTCCCGATTTTTGATTCCGAACCCCATGATAAACAACCGCTGGGATATGCCCCGCCGAATGGAAATGGTTATGAGCCTTCTGCCCAAGCTCGACCTGGAGAGCTTCATCACGCGCCGAATACCATACAAGCAGGCCGCTGAAGGTTACAAGCTCGTGGACGAAAGCCCCGACAAAGTCCTGCTGGTGGTATTTGAATATTGATCCGCCATATTCTAACGCTATGCTTCGGCTTGTTCTTGGGAGTGTTCAAAAAGGCATAACTTAGCGCGACCCGTCATTTCGAGCGAAGCGAGAAATCTGCTTTTAAGCACAATGTATGGTCTCTGAAAAGCAGATTCCTCGTCGTTCCTCCTCGGAATGA
>JAUSEB010000425.1 GCA_030650495.1 Armatimonadota bacterium
AGAGTTGAGTCTTCCGTGTAGGGTCATTTCGAGCGGAGCGCTAGCGCAGTCGAGTAATCTGCTTTTCAGCGTCGGGTGTCCGTAACAAGCAGATTCCTCCACTTAGGTCGGAATGACGTTCCCGCGAAACTGAACTATTACCCGGGGAGGCTTTTGGGAAGGCAAGGTATGACGCAGGATAAGATCGTAATCCGCGGAGCGCGGCAGCATAATCTGAAGAATATAGACGTCGAGATTCCCCGCGATAAGATGGTCGTGATTACGGGACTGTCGGGTTCGGGGAAGTCGTCGCTCGCGTTCGACACTATTTACGCCGAGGGACAGCGGCGGTACGTGGAGTCGCTTTCGGCTTACGCGCGGCAGTTTTTGGGGCAAATGGACAAGCCGGATGTTGACGACATCGAAGGTCTGTCACCGGCGGTTTCGATTGACCAGAAGTCTACCACTCGCAACCCGCGCTCGACTGTCGGGACCGTGACGGAGATTTACGATTATTTACGGCTGATGTTCGCGCGAATCGGCAAACAGCATTGCCCACAGTGCGGCAAATTGATCTCCCAGCAGACTGTAGACCAGATGGTTGACGCCATTTTGGCGATTCCCGAAGGGTCGAAGATTCAGATTTTGGCGCCGCTGGTCAGGGGCCGCAAGGGCGAATACCGGCAGTTGATAGAGGATGTCCGCAAGCAGGGATTTGTCCGCGTGCGCGTGGACGGCCAACTTTATGAAGTGACCGACGACATCCAGATGGATCGCTATAAGCAGCATTCGATTGACGTTGTCGTTGACCGGCTCGTTGTAAAATCCGACATCCAGAAGCGGTTGAGCGATTCGCTGGAAACGTCTTTGAAACTAGGCCAGGGAACTGCGGCGGTGGACGTGACCGGCGGCGGGGAGTTGTTCTTTTCCGAGAAATTCGCCTGCACAGACTGCGGCATCAATATGGACGAAATCGCCCCGCGCAATTTCTCGTTCAACAGCCCTTACGGCGCCTGCCCCGACTGCCACGGCCTGGGGACGCACAGCCGCATTGACCCGGATTTGATAATCCCGGACAAGGATAAATCAATCGAACAAGGCGCGATTTTGCCTCTTGCGCGGACTCAGAGCGAATACTATCTCTCCATGCTTGAAGGCGTAATCGAGGAGTATAAAATCCGCAAGGACGTGCCGGTCAAGAAGCTATCGCAGAAGCAGTTGGACGCCCTGCTATACGGCTCTGAAAAAAGCGTGACCGTCAGGTTCCGCAATAGATTTGGCCGCACGCGCAACTTCACCACGAATTACGACGGCATCGTCAACATCCTCGACCGGCGATACAGCGAGACATCATCTGATTTGGTCAAAGAGGAGGTCGAGAAGTATATGACCGCCGCCCCGTGCGAGGCGTGCGGAGGGATGCGCCTGAAGCCGGAAAGCCTGGCGGTGACGATAAACGATTTGAACATCTCCGAGGTCAGCCGGTTCTCGGTCTCAACTGCGATGCGCTGGTTCGGCGAGCTGGTTCTGTCCGAGCGCGATTTGGCAATAGCACATCAGGTCGTAAAAGAGATCAAAACGCGCCTCGGATTCTTGGTGAACGTGGGTTTGGACTATCTGACTCTCGACCGCGCCGCCGGAACCCTCGCGGGTGGGGAGGCGCAGCGGATACGGCTTGCGACACAAATCGGCTCCGGGCTGATGGGAGTGCTGTATATATTGGATGAGCCAAGCATCGGGCTTCACCAACGCGATAACCAGAGGCTGATAGACACGCTGCATCGCCTTCGGGATTTGGGGAACACGATAATCGTCGTCGAGCACGATGAGGAGACGATGTACGCCGCCGACCATATCATAGACCTCGGTCCCGGAGCGGGCGAAAAAGGCGGTTGGATCACAGCGACCGGAGACGTTGAGGACATAAAGAAGAACAAAAACTCCATCACGGGGCAGTATTTGTCGGGCAAACTGAGTATTCCACTGCCTAAGAAACGGCGGAAATCCAACGGTAATTTCGTGGAGATTCGCGGCGCAAGGCAGCACAACCTTAAAGACATCAATGTAAAGATTCCGCTCGGCGTATTCGTCTGCATCACCGGCGTGTCGGGTTCCGGCAAGAGCACTCTGGTCCAGGAGACTATTTATCCGCGGCTGATGTACGCGCTGCAGGGCAACTATCGTGCCTGGGGGGACCACGACGAGATACGCGGACTGGAGAATATAGATAAGGTTATCAATATCGACCAGTCGCCGATTGGCCGCACACCGAGGTCCAACCCTGCGACGTATACCGGCACGTTTGACCTTATTAGGGACTTGTTTTCCCAAACTCAGGAAGCAAGGATGCGGGGATATAAACCCGGTCGTTTCAGCATCAATGTCAGGGGCGGCAGGTGCGAAGCTTGCCACGGCGATGGGATTATCAAGATCGAAATGCACTTCCTGCCGGATGTCTACGTGCCCTGCGACGTGTGCAAGGGTAAGCGATACAACCGCGAGACCCTGGAAGTGAAGTATAAGGGCAAGAACATCGCGGAAGTGTTGGATATGACGGTAGCGACGGCGGTGGAGTTCTTTAAGAATATCCCGTCGATTACGCGCAAATTGCAGACGATTCACGATGTCGGGCTGGACTATATAAAACTGGGCCAACCGGCGACCACACTTTCCGGCGGTGAGGCGCAAAGGGTTAAACTTGCGACGGAGTTGTCCAAGCGAAGCACCGGTAAGACATTATATATACTGGACGAGCCGACCACCGGGCTGCATTTTCATGACATCAAAAGCCTGCTGGACGTGTTGAACAGGCTGACTGACGCTGGGAATACGATACTCGTCATCGAGCATAACCTGGACGTTATCAAGACGGCGGACTATATTATTGATTTGGGGCCTGAAGGCGGCGACGATGGAGGCTATGTTGTCGCCACCGGATCGCCGGAACAGATCGCAAAGGTGGATAAATCGTATACGGGGAAATACTTGAAGAAGACGTTGGGGCTGTAGAGGTATTACCAAAATACCTATACAGCCATATATTGTAGCCCAGCCCTTTATGGGCGTCGGACGGGCACAAGGCCCTAGGCTACAGATGGATGGAGGTCGCGGTGTCTGACAAACTTTCCGAAGTAAAGTTATACCAGTTGGCCGCAGCCGCTCAGCAGAATACGGAGGCGGCCTGCGCGCAGTTTTCACCTTTTGAAGGGCTTGCGCTCTCGATTCAGATCAAGAAGTCGGCAAAGGCGGCAGTCGCGCATATCGCCGAAGGATTTGGCAGGCATAATTCGGGAGACCGAATCAGTCTTCTCCGTCTCGCGGAGGAATCAGCGAACAATGTCATCAAAGGATTCGACGCCTCGCTGAAATCGAAGCTCATAAAAAAGCTGGATTGCGAGAAACTGAAAGAAGAATGGAACGCCGCCATTACCGAGATAAACGAATATATCACGTATCTTGAATCGGGTGGTGAGATGGAATCGCCGCTGCCGGGAGCGTAGGAAGTAACGAGCGATGAGTGATGAGTTTTTCCGTCTTTCGACAAGCTCAGGACGGCATCGGCAGCAGGCTACCGATGCAACAACTATCGGACACGTCATTCCGAACGCAGTGAGGAATCTGCTTTTTCCGAATCCCACACTAAAAGCAGATTTCTCGACTTCGCTCGAAATGACAGAAGCTTGCGTATAAGAACATGACCAAAGAAGAGAAGGGAATCAAGGATATTGGGTCATCCGATTCGCTGGTGTTTGATCCGGCGGTCTTAGAAAGCAAGTTTTTCGTGACTTTGAAAGAGAAGCTGAACTCGCTGCCGGTGAGACCGGGCGTCTATTTGATGAAAGACGAAACCGGCGAGGTCATCTATGTCGGTAAAGCCGTAGTACTTAGAAACAGGGTCAGGTCGTATTTCCAAAAGGGAACCGGGCAGGGTGAGAAGGTCCGGCAGATGGTTAGCCGGATAATCGACCTCGAATGGATCGTCACCGACAGCGAACTCGAAGCCCTTATTCTCGAATGCACACTCATCAAGAAACACCGGCCTTATTATAATGTAAGGCTTCGGGACGATAAGAGCTACCCCTACATCTGCTTCAGCGTTACCGAGAAATTCCCCCGGCCATTTTTCACGCGGAAGGTCAAGTCTGACGGCAACCGCTATTTCGGGCCATATACCGACCCTCAGGCGGTGCGCGATACTCTCAAGCTGATAAGGCGAGTGTTTCGTATCCCATGTGGCTTGAAGGAACCCGATTCGCGCGGCCGTCCGTGCCTTTATTATCACATGGGCCAGTGCGCGGGCGTTTGCGCCGGAACTATCGGCGAAAAAGAATATCGCGCTATCGTCAAAGACGTGATTCTGTTCCTCGAAGGCCGTCAGGAAAGACTTCTGCGGGAATTGCAGACTCAAATGGCGAATTCGGCGGAGAAACTGCTGTTCGAGAAGGCCGGTCGGCTGCGTGATGAAATAAGCGCCGTTCAAAAGATGGTCGAGCGCCAGAAGGTGGTTTCGGAAGCGCGCGTCGATCAGGATGTGGTAGCGATTGTCACCGACTATAACGCCGCCTGCGCCCAGATATTCTTCATCCGCAACGGCAAACTGATCGGCCAGGAGAATTTCATTTTGGCGGGGACGCTGGGGGAATCGGTTTGTGAGGACGTGCAGGAGTTCGTGAAGCGATACTACCAGGACGCGTCTTACGTGCCGCGCGAAGTTTTGCTGCAATGCCATATCGAGGAGACGGAGATAATCGAAAGCTGGCTGAAGCAAAAGGGCGGCAAAACGGTGCGGCTTATTTCTCCCCGGCGCGGGGAGAAGCGCAAGCTGGTCGAGATGGCCGAGATGAACGCCAATATCGTCCTCCAGCAGATGAAGGTCAAGGTCGCAAACGACCGCATTGGCGCCGAAGAGGCTATGCGAGAACTACAGAAGGTACTCGGATTGGAAAATCCGCCTGAGCGCATCGAAGCCTACGATATATCCAATATCATGGGGCGCGAGGCGGTAGGCTCGATGGTCGTGTTCGAGAACGCAATGCCTAAAAAGTCCGACTACCGGCATTTCCGCATCCGCATTCTTGGCGACAAGCCGGATGATTACGCGATGATGCATGAGATCATCAGCCGGCGGCTTACAGGGAGTTTGCGTAGGACGCAAAGCCTGGCGGAGCTTCCCGATCTGATGATAATCGACGGCGGTAAGGGGCAGTTGAACGAAGCGTTGGACGCGCTGAAATCCGCCGAAGAGGATGTTTTTGTTATAGGTTTGGCTAAGGAATTCGAGGAAATTTATACACCAGGCGCGTCCGAACCTATTCGCCTGCCCCGGAATTCGATGGCTCTTAGGCTTGTGCAGAGGATACGTGATGAGGCTCATAGATTTGCCATAACTCATCATCGGAAATTACGGTCAAAGCGTTCTTACAGGAGTGCATTAGATGATATTCCTGGTATTGGAGCCAAGAGGAGAATATCGTTAATCAAGCATTTCGGCTCAGTGGAGCGGGTGCGCCAGGCTTCACCGGAGGACCTTGCCAATGCCCCGGCAATGAACCGGAAAGCAGCGGAAATAGTGTATACTTATTTACATTCACCGAGTAGTTCAGGAGAATAGTATGTATAAGAAAACCGTATCTAACTTAGACAAATATTCGAATTGTGGAAATGAAACCTCCCCCAACCCCTCCTTCGTAAGGAGGGGAGTTGCGGAACCTTCGGTTCCGGCATCGGCAGCAGGCTGCCGATGCAACAACAACTCCGTCCACCTTGCGAAGGGGGACCACAGGGGGTTAACCGCAAAGAAGGTTTATACTTACGCGATTGTGGAAACTAACGAAGGTTGGGTCGCTGTTGCCGGACGAGACGGCAAGGTATCTTCTATTAGGATGCCGGCGGCAAATCGGGAACTGGCCTTTGACAAGCTGCGCGCAGGAATAGACGGCGAACTCGTCGAAAGCAATCACGGGTTCGAGGAGCTTGCCCGCCAGCTCAAAAACTATTTCGCCGGACGGCGGACGGAGTTCACATTCGAGCCTGATTTGGATGGTCTCACGGAATTCCAGCAAAAGATACTGCGAACTACGATGACCGTTCCTTATGGTTCGATTGTGAGCTATCGCCGTATCGCAGAGCAGTCAGGCCATCCGGGAGCCTATCGCGCCGCTGGGCAGGCTTTGGGGCGGAATCCGGTACCGGTGGCTATTCCCTGCCATAGAGTAGTTGCGAGCGGTGGCAAGTTAGGCGGCTTCACCGGAGGTATCGGCTGGAAAGTGAAATTGCTTGGATTAGAGGGCGTTAGGTTATGAGACAAATACTGCTGC
>JAUSEB010000339.1 GCA_030650495.1 Armatimonadota bacterium
GAACACCCAAACCGGGTTAAGCATTTGCGGCTAATACGCCAACTGGCGGCAGAGGTGGAGGGCAAATGCTTAACCCCTACGCCGTCTACCATAAATGTGGCGTACCCCTACATTTGTAACATTCCACCCTGTTTTGTGTCATGTTATCCGGCGTAATGCCGCAATCTACCGTGAACACTGGTAAGTTTACCAGGTGAAAAGACCATATAAGTATGCTATCATAAATGGGTAAGATGCCTTTATGCGCCGTCGTCACCGAATTGGTCTTGCAAGCTCGGAATGCCTGTGTGATCAATTCAACGATAGAAAGGATAAGATGATAGTCAAACGCACCCTCGCAATCATCCTGTTTTTACTTGCTTTAGCAGTTCCCTGCAGCGCTTCCATGTCAGCCCCCTGGTTTTCCGAAAATTTCGACAGCTATAATCTTGGATACTTGAACGGCCAAGGCGGATGGTTTGGAAATAATGATCCTCTGAAGATCGAACAGACCTTCGTTGTGTCCGGTAAAGCCTTCGAAGCTAATTACCAGATATGGGGTGACACGGGAGGTTCAGTAAGCCACAATGTTACTTCGGGAACCGGCTACCAATATATTGACATGGACGTGGCTATGGACATAACCCGCGGCTCGACAGGCTCCGAAGGCATGAACCTGGGTTATATATACATACAGCAATCCAGTTCCGTTGAGATCACCCGGCTCTACATGTCCGACAACCAGTTTAAGATTCGCACCTACGACAGCCAACCTGTTATCAAAACCCCCGTGCCGAATAGGACTTGGATCCACGTCACCTTCATGATAGACCTTGCAAGCAGTAAAATGGATGTGTGGGTTGACGGCGTTCAAGTCCTGGAGCAGCAGCAGACGGTCGCGGCGGCTACCACCATCGGGCAGATAACTCTCGGCCAGTGGAATAGGGTCAATGATTTTACGAAAAGTGAGACCTATATAGACAACCTCGTCTGCAAAACTTACCTTGCTACGGGGTGGACGGCCATCGGCCCCTATACAGGTTGGGAGCGAAGCAACGTCGCATACCCTGCCGTTATGTATGACAGTTCGACCAACAAGTACAATATGTACTACGCCGGTTCGGCGGGGCCATGGGTCAATGACAGCGCGTGGGGCATTTGGCATACGGGCCTTGCCCAGTCCACCGACGCTTACGGCTTCTCTCGCGTTACAGAGAGATCCGATCCCGTCTTGATGTCTACCAAGTTCTATGAAGGCGATCTTCTAAATCCGCAGGACATAGCCAATCGATTCGACTCTGTGTGGGCAATTGGCCCATCAGTTATAAAAGACGGCTCGACCTACAAGATGTGGTACACCGGCTGGAGCGGCGAGACGGAGCACATCGGCGGAGGCGTCGATAACAAGATCAACTACCGCATTGGCTACGCTACTTCAACCGACGGCAAGGTCTGGACCAAATACACCGGCTCAGCCGGAGCCAACTCCATCTTTGGCCTTGGCGCGGCAGGCTCGCAAGACGCAAAAGGAGTAGGACAGCCATTTGTGCTGAAAGAAGGCTCAACCTATCGCATGTGGTATGAGGGCTTCGATGGAAGCCTTTGGAGGATATTTTACGCCACAAGCTCCAACGGCATAACCTGGACAAGACAGGGCGTCGCTTTAAGTCCTGGAGGAAGCGGGGCATTGGACCAGTATGGTGCGCGAAACCCGGTCGTGATATTCAGGAATAGCCAGTATGAGCTTTGGTATCAGGGCAAGAGCGTTTCTTATCCCTGCTATCACGTTCTGAGGGCCACAAGTCCTAATGGGATTACATGGACGAAAGTTCCCGCCGAGGTGGTCTTTAGCCCCGCCGATATGCTGGATTCCGACGAAGACATATACGTAGACAGCGTGGTCGTTAGGCCGGACAATTACTGCATAGCATACTTCGCTAAACAAAACACCTCTTCCTGGGTGGCGGCTTATGAGACGATCAAAGACAGAAAATCCTACATAATGATAGAGGTGGTGAATCCATGAGAACGGAGCCTATTAAACGAAGTTACGGGTTATTTGCCACTTCTTTGATCTCGATTATGTTGCTTGGAGCATGTCTGCTCATGGCTATTCCAGCGGCGGCGGTCCCTGTTTGGACATCACCAAATCGGTATCGGGTACTCTTCACTGTCAGCGCAACTGGTTCCAGGTCCAACGCTCCCGCAACGGTAGATATGGATTTCAACCAGTTGCTGGCCGATTCTGGAGCCACGGGGACATTCGACGAAAACACGGTTGAGGTCGTGGCCTATAACACCGCGGGCCAGCCCAAGGTATATGACTCGTCCCGGCTGGGGCACGAGATTTATCTGCTTCCTTTTAGAATCGAAAACTACTATGGCGCCAGTCATGACACTTTGCACTTTGTGATGCCTGACCAGACCTACACCCAATACGCCGTCTACTTCGACACCAAAGAATCCGGCAATGGAAGACCCGACAGGTATCATGGACTGGTAGGCGATGGCGATTTCCTCTCGGAAGGCTACAAGAGACGTGAGGTCAACGCCAACCACTTCGACTCGTTCTGCGACTTCGACTATGACGGAGATCTCGATCTTTTCAAGGGCGGCACCGAGCCTTTCATCTTCTGCTACGAAAACGTCGGCGGCAACAAGTTTGTAGACAGAGGGAAACTTGCAAATGGCGGGCTGCCTTGGACGCTCACGGAGGATAACGGCAGGGCTTGGGTTGTGCCTGTATTTGACGACTGGGACGATGACGGCGACCAGGACCTGTTCGCGAGCTATGCCGACGGCCCCGATCAGTACACCATAGTAAGTTACGAAAACACGACCACACCCGGCGGCCAGTTGAACTTCACACGCCGGGGTCTGGTGAACGACGCGTCCGGCAACAGCCTGGGCAGCAATTTTTTCTCCGCTCCTACAATAGTTGACTGGGACAACGACGGCAAGAAAGACATAATGATAGCCAGGCACGGCCTCCTTGAATTTCATAAGAACCTCAGTCCCGGACCTAACTCGTTTAGCCCTTATCTTTCCGACGGGACTTATGTTAAGGCAAATGGAGTCAATCTTCGCCTGGGCGTGGGTCGTTTTGAATGCGTGGATGTAGACAATGATGGAGACCTCGACCTATTCGGTGGGTCAGGTGACGGATCGGTATACTGGTTCAAGAATGTCGGAACAAGAACGGCTCCCGTTTTCATTACTGGCCGCATCATAGCTTTTTTCGAGTTTATGGACATCCACTCCGGTGTAAAGGTTGCGGATTTTGACGGCGACGGCCTTCTTGATATAGTATGCGGACGATTTTGGGAACGCACCAACTGGGAAGAACAGCAGCCGCATTGGTTTGGCCGTCTTTATAAGAACGTTGGGACAGCCACGGAACCTAGATGGGAGCCTAGAGACGCAAACAACGGCTCCCCATATACGGAAAGATTCCAACCGTGCGATGCAGTGAGGCAAAGCGGCGTGCGCGCCGTTGACTGGAACGGCGACGGCAAAACCGATTTAATCGCCAGCGATTCCGACGGTTTCACATGGTTCTTCAGGAACACTACTAATCAATTGTTCCCTGTCTTCGAGCAGGCTGAACTTATGACCGCGGGTGGATTACCCTTCCGCGTTCCCTATGAGCTTCGTTGGGCAGGGTATGCCCGGAGCGAGGTTTTCAAATGGGATGGCGACAACGATTTCGACCTTATCGTCGGCGACCTCTATGGCAGGTATACGCTATACAATAATATTGGAACGCCAACGAATCCAATACTTGCGCCCGGCGTCCTCTTGACTTATAGTAACGGAACGCCTATTCAGCATTCTTATCGAGCCACTCCCCTCGTTTGTGACTGGGACAAAGACGGCAAAAAGGATCTCGTCGCGGGAGAAGATATCGGCATGTTTTTCTATAAAAACAGTGGCAGTGATGCAAGCCCTGTGCTCTCAACACCCGAGCAGATTACGTTCGGCGGACTTCCTCAAGACTACCCCAGGCCGAATATGGGATCATTTATAGATTGGGATAACGACGGTAAAAAAGACCTCGTAATGTGCGAATTTGAGAACGTCATCCACGTCTATAAGAACATCGGCCCAAATGGTTTCGGTGATAAGCCGGTTTTCGCCGCCGATACGGTGGGGACCGTGCTCGCGGATTCGTATGGCGCGCAGACTTTATCCGGCGTTGATGCAAAGGACTGGAACGGTGATGGCGACACAGATATACTGACCGGCCAGGGCCACGGCGGAAGCTGTTTGAAGTTCTACGAGCGCGATTACCTGGACGATTATGTAGACGGAACCTATCCCACCGTGACAGTCGGTTCTCCTGAAAAGGGGAAAGTCGTTCACGAATCCAAAAAAATGGGAGACGATGAGACTGTGAGCTTACCGCAAGTAATCGTCACGGCGGTATTCACCAACTACTTCTATGCGCAATCACCTGAAGGTTATATGGGAATCCGTATAGACCAAACCGGCCACGGTTTGTTGGTGGGACAGAAAGTTGCCGTAACGGGTGATTTGCAAACCAATTCGGACGAAGAACACTATATCGCGGCAACATCCGTCATTCCTAATGGAACCGGAACAATCGAACCATTGTTTTTTCAGATAGGCAATTTAGGGGGACTCGATTTCTTTTATGATTCCCTATCCCACGCGGGGCAGAAAGGCGCAAAAGCATATCGCAAAACAGGAGAACTACAAGACATAAATTCGCTGAACAACATAGGTTTGCTGGTCAAGGTTGTTGGAAAAGTCGTCTGGCAAGACACAACTTCATTTTACCTGGATGATGGCTCCAACGCCGCGGATTTCGAGGATATTAACATACCGGAGAACCGCCCCCCAGGCGTGAAAGTACTCATGCCGCTCGGTGTAATCCCGCCATCGCTCAATTCGCATGTAGCCGTAACAGCGATCAGCTCATGCTACAAATCCGGCGGCGACGTATTCCGCCTTCTACGAGTATGGGACGAAGACAATATAATCACTCTGTCCTTTATCTGATATCGAATCTCTGCAATACGCTATGCTGCGGGAACGATGAGTTTAAATAAAGCTTTGGATTTAGCATTAAGATAGTTCCCGCAGTATACAATCTTTCTTTCCCGGAAACTAAACCCGGCCCAAATTACGTCTATCAACTAGGCGCGCAAGGGTGGGTGTTAGGTGTTGGGTGACGGTGTTTGTTGCATCGGTAGCCTGCTGCCGATGCTGGCGCCGAAGGCGCCAAACCCCCTCTCCCTTGAGGGAGAGGGTTGGGGTGAGGGTGAAATCTCTCATTCTAACTTCTAACTCCTAACTTCTAAATTCTCAACTGATTTGACACCCCCTGCGAACGCCGCCTATAATCTGGTAGGAGATAATTATGCGGCCAGGAAGGGCAAGAGTCGTCAAGAAGAAGGTTAGAAAACGAACGAAGTTTCGCCTGTTGCTTGCGTACGCGCAATTGATGCTCCTGCTCATGCTTGGCGCCGGAATAGGTATCGTAGGCGCGATGGTATATGGGGTTTGGAAAGTTCTGCCGCACAACTACGACATGAACACCTACAGCCCCATCGAAGCCACGCGGATATACTCCAGCGACGGTATTCTACTCGGCGCCGTTTATGAGGAAAACCGCGAAGTCGTGCCATTTAACAAAATCCCAAAGGACCTCATCAACGCCATAGTGGCGGTTGAAGACAGCAGGTTTTACCAACATGTCGGAGTTGACCTGCGTGGAATCGCCAGGGCGGTGGTGCAGAATGTACGCGGCGGCAAGTTCACGCAGGGAGGAAGCACGCTCACTCAGCAGCTTGCCAGAAACATATACCTGACACAGAAGAAAACTATTTCCCGCAAACTGCAGGAAGCGGTTCTCGCCATCAAGATCGAGCGCAACTACTCCAAAGACCAGATACTTGAGCTATACCTGAACCAGGTTTTCTTCGGCAGCGGAGCTTACGGTATAGAAACCGCTTCAAAAATATACTTCGGCAAGAGTGTGACCCAGTTGTCCCTCGCACAGTGCGCTCTTATCGCGGGACTGCCGCAAAGCCCATCAGCCTCATCTCCATATGTAAACCCTGACCGCGCCATCAAACGCAGAAACGTCGTTTTAGACGAGATGTACGAACAGGGTTACATATCCAGCCGGCAGTATGATGATGCTAAGGCCGAGCCTCTGCGTCTTGCCGGCTTAAAAAAAGACGGCGTTCGGTATAGGGCGCCGTATTTTGTGTCGTATGTGATGCGGGAACTCGCCGCCAAGTATGGCGAAGATTTGATCTATAAAGGCGGCCTTCGCGTTTATACTTCACTGAACTACCAGATGCAGCAAGCAGCGGAAAAGACTATTCAAAACGGCGTGCGCAACGCAAAATCATACAGAGTCAGCCAGGCTGCGCTGGTCTCGCTGGACCCCAAAACGGGTTATATAAAGGCGATGGTCGGGGGCGTTGATTATAGCAAGAGCGAGTTCAACTGCGCCACCCAGGCCCGGCGGCAGCCGGGGTCGTCGTTCAAAGCATTTGTATACACCGCGGCGGTGGACAAAAACGTCTATGGCCCCAACACCGGCCCCAGTTCTATGGTCAGCAATGTCCCTATACGCCTCCCTGACGGGAAATTATGGCCCAAGAACGCAGGACATCGCGGCGCGGGCGGTAGAGTCAGCATGCGCTCAGCAGTGGCTTTATCCATCAATATCCCAGCGGCGCGGACTGGACTTGCGGTAGGTATTCCTGATGTCATCAAATATGCTCGTATGCTTGGAATCAAATCTCCGCTGGATTCAGTCTCCTCCCTGGCGCTTGGAAGCTCCGGCGTAACTCCCCTGGAAATGGCCTCCGCTTATGGCGTCTTTGCCGCGGGCGGCTATCGCGCCGAGCCTGCCGCCATAGTGAAAGTCGTCAACAGCGAAGGCGGCATTATCGAGGAAGCCGAACCTATGCTTCAGAGAGTTCTCAGCAGCAGAACAGCGGATGTAATGGACGGCCTGTTAAGAGCAGTTGTCACAAGCGGCACAGGCGGGGCCGTCAGAGCAGTTCGCGACGCCAGGGGCAAGACCGGCACGACATCCGAAAACAAAGACGTATGGTTTATCGGCTATATCCCAAACAAGATGGTAACTGCGATTTGGGCGGGAAACGACACATTCACGGCAATGCGCGGCAACGCGTACGGCGGCACAATCTGCGCGCCGATGTGGCGGGAATACACACAAGAAGCTCTTGAAATTCAGAAGAGATGGGCTAATAAAAACCAGCCGCCCAAGCAGGCGACTGAATCAAGAGACGATAGAAACCGCCGTAACGAAAGAGAACGACCGCATGAGACACAGCCGGAAGAAGATCAGACCGACCAGGGACAGCAGGTCGTTAGGGTGCGTATATGTAATGGCAGCGAGGAGTTGGCCACGCCAAATTGTACATCCACGCGCGTAGAGGCGTTTATCGCCGGTTTCGAGCCGTCCAGTCTCTGCCATATTCACGGTTTGGGGAACAACACCCCCACACATGAAACGCCGAACAGCGGCGAAACAACTCCAAATCCTCCCACGGAAACGCCCGACGTGGGATTATAGTTTTGAATGGAGATTGCCGCTAACTACTATCGACTAACGACTAATTATGTCAATCACTCCACAGGATAGAAAACTCGAAAGAGCAAGAGCGCGCCGCTTTGCCGTTTTGATATGGATTGTCTTCGTAATCCTCTTTGGCCGCCTCTGGATGCTGCAGATCGCCCAGGGAGATGATCTTCTGCGTCAGTCGGAGACCAACAGGCGCCGCCTCCTAAGAGTAAGAGCGCCGCGAGGCGCGATACTCGACCGGAAAAACCGCACGGTTGCAACAAGCCGCCCGCGATTCGTCGTTTCGGTCGTCCCGGAACTCATCAAGGATTCGCCAAAAGCCATCACCCGCCTCTGCGACATACTCCAAATTTCGCGCGAAGAGTTGGGGGCCATCGTATCGAGAAACCAGTCCATCAAAGGCGCCCCCGTCCGCATCGCCGCAAGTGTTGATCTGGTGACTGTTGCGAAGATAGAGGAACAAAAGGTGTTGCTGCCCGGCGCTTCAGTCGAACTCGACCAGGTAAGGTACTATCCTGACGGCTCGCTGTTCGCCCAAGCGCTCGGTTATCTTCGAGAAATCGACAAAGACGAGCTTGCCAAGAATCGCGAGCTATACCGTCCAGGCGACTTCACCGGCAAAACGGGTTTGGAGAAACAGTATGATATTCTTCTACACGGAACCGATGGCGGTAAGCTGATCGAGGTCGACGCCCAGGGAGTCCGCACCCGAGCGCTTGGCGGCCAGCCTTCAGTCCCAGGCGCAACCCTAGTCCTGTCCCTGGACAAGAAGCTGCAGCGCGCCGCCGCCTTGGCGCTTGAGGGCAAAGTCGGCGCGGCCGTAGCGGTGGACCCTCGCACCGGCGAAATTCTGGCTATGGTCAGCAAACCCGATTTCGACCCGAATTTATTCGTCAGCGGTTTGAAATCCTCTGACTGGAATGCGATCAGCCTTAATAAGAATCATCCCCTCCAGAACCGCTGTATCAGCAACAAATTCCCTCCCGGCTCCACGTTCAAGATAGTTACCGCGGCGGCGGGTCTTGCGAATAATGTTATTACAGTCAACAGTGGCGTCAATTGTCGGGGATCATATTATCTTGGCCACTATGGTAAACGGTGTTGGACATCGCACGGGTCGGTCAACTTCTACACGGCCATCTCGGAATCCTGCGATGTGTTCTTCTATGGCGTCGGCCACCGGCTCGGCATCGAGCGCCTGAGCAATATGGCGTTTGCGTTCGGGCTTGGAAAGCAAACCGGCATAGACCTGCCCGGTGAAAGAGCGGGAAACGTTCCGACCGAGAAATGGAAACGTGAAGTTTATGATGAACCCTGGCGACCCGGCGATACCGTAAACTGCTCAATCGGACAGGGGGCAATCGAAGCCACGCCGCTTCAAATGGCAATGGTCGCGGCGGCAATTGGAAATAACGGAAGAATCATGAAGCCCCACATGATCAAAGAAATCCGCGACCGGAACGGGAAGGTCATCGACAGATTTGAGCCGCAATTAGTGAGAAGTTTGCCCGTGTCTCAAGAAGACATCGCGGCTATCAAGAAGGGTCTGCGGGAAACAGTCATAGGCGCGGGCGGAACAGGACACATAGTGAACTTGCCGGGAGTCACGGTTGGGGCCAAGACCGGCTCCGCGCAGCATCTGCGGGGAAGAAAAACCCACGCCTGGTTCATCTGCTTCGCGCCGGTGGAGAATCCTCAAATTGCCATCTGCGTCTTCCGTGAAGCCGCCGGGCATGGAGGCTCCGAGGCCGGTCCGGTCGCGCGCGCGATGCTTGAAGAATGGTTCCAGATCAAAAACGCAAGAGTCGAACGATCAGGCAGAACCGACTGAATTCAAAGCTGTCAGCTGTCAGCTGACAGCTGACAGCTTAATCGTCAACCGACAACCGACTATTGACATCCTGCAAATAACGCGCATAATCAATAATGTAATTAGCGATTTGTTTCGGGATTTCCATTCCGCTTTCGCTCCATTCAAATCCCGAAACACCGGCGCTAGATTCAAGGAGTATAATTCTATGCTTAGGCTTGTTTTTGGGAGTGTTCAAAAATGCCGATTCCTCTGTAGCTCGGGGCCTTGTGCCCCGTCTGTTGAGCGCAAATTCACTACCGCCGACCGGCCACAAGGGCCGGGGCTACGGTTTTTGAACACTCCCTTTTTGAAGCCGAAGCCGATCCCCCTTTTTAACCACGGGAATTGCCCGCCTGGTAAAGAAGCTTTTAGTTCAGTCCGATAATAACACCGTGAAGATAGCAGTGCTTGGACTCAGAGGCATACCGGCCACATGGGGCGGAGTCGAAAGACACGTCGAGGAATTGACCGTGCGTTTCGCCCAAATGGGCCACGACGTCACCGTCTACTGCCGCTCATACTACTGCAAAGACTATAAGGAAGACACCTACAAAGGCGTCAAGTTAAAAAGGCTTCCCGCCATCAATACCACTAGTCTCGACGCCGTGAGCCAGACGATTCTCGCCACCGCTCACATCATCCCCAAAGACTACGATATAGTCCATTACCACAGCGCGGGCAAGGCCATGTTCACGGTATTCCCCAGAATCTTCGGCAAGCGCTGTGTTTCCACCATACATGGCGCGGAATGGCAGAGGGACAAATGGGGAGCCGGCGCCAGAACGGTGCTGAGAGCAGCCGAGTGGGCCGCGGTTCGTTTCCCGCACGCGGCAATATCGGTGTCCAAATGCCTAAAAAGCTATCTCGAAGAAAAATACCACAGGCGGATAAGATACATTCCCAGCGCGGTCAACGATCCCGTATTTAGACCGCCTGACAAGATTCGTGAATTCGGCCTGTCCCAAAAGGACTACATACTCTTCGTCGCACGTCTCGTCCCCGAAAAGGGCCTGCATTTCCTGATCGACGCCTACAACAGGCTCGATACAAACAAGAAACTCGTTATCGCGGGAGATTCGCACCACTCGGACCAATATGTCGATGAGCTGAAACAGCGAGCCAATAAAAACGTTCTATTTGTCGGTTATCAATACGGCGAGGCGCTGCAGGAGCTTTACACCAACGCTTATTGCTACGTGCAGCCGTCCACAATCGAAGGCCTATCGGTGACGCTGCTCGAAGCGGTAGTCTACGGCAATTGCATTATAACAAGTGACATACCGCCCAATCTGGAAGTCGTGAACGATAACGCGATGATATTCGAAAACAAGAACGTCGACGGCCTGGAAGAGGCGTTAAAAAAAGTAATCAGCAATCCCGGTCTCGCTCAACAGCTTGGACTCAAAGCGCAAGCTATGGGCGCCGCCGAATATAACTACGATTCAATCGCGGCCAAGACGATCCAGCTTTATGAATGGGTTCTTCAGGATAAATGGTCCTCAAGCCTTTCAGTCCCCGAACCCGACGAACTTATCGAAGCTCCCTCCCCATACGGGCTGTCGCTCGATCTTCACAAGCAAGAAGGCACGAGCGTAAGCCGAGAATAGCTGTCAGCTGACAGCTCATCTCCTATGCTTCGGCGCTCGTTTTTAGCGCCGAAGCTTTCCCACGTATGTTTCGTTACACTTCCAGATGGTTATAAGAAAACCAAGTCGGGCTACACGACATTGGAGGAGGAAGAAAACCGTGCCTTACCTAATGGATCATGTGCTGCCGACGCTGCTTGGAGCAGCCGCATTTGGAGTTATTGCGGTCTCGATCGTGGCTTTGCTCAGCGCTTTTGCGACAAAAATAGAAGATAGAATGATGGGTTACGATGAAGCGGATGAGGACAGTGAAAACACGCCGCGTATGCGTATCCGGCGCGCCGCGTAGAGATGTTAGTTTTGTAGTAATACTAAAAAGGCCCGGGGCGAATGTCCCAGGCCTTTTGTTTTTCTTATTGTCGGTGTTTCGGCATTTCAAATGCCGTAACTACTTACAACCCCGCATGGAAGCCGGCTCCGTAGAAAATATCCCCATCCAGCGAGTAGACTTTCAAGCTTGTCTTAGGAAGTCCATTCCAGCTCAAATACGCATTTGTGACGTCGCCATCATATTCGGCAGCTATGCGTAATTTCATCGGCAAACCTACTTCCGCGCCGGCAAAGAAACCTTCGAAGCCATCTATCCCATAACCCGCGTGCAGCTTGATGTCAGTCGAGAAGAAGGGAATCTTATCAATGACGGGGACGGTCTTTGTCACTGCCGCATAATAGCCGCGTTCTATTTCATCGCCGATGTCCCTTACGCCAACTCCCAGGGCAGGCGTCAACAAAGTCTCAGGCAAAATACCCAGTTCCGCACTGATAATGTCATGCTCTTCTCCGGTTAAAGCTTCGACCCTTCTCATACCTTCCAGTTCCAACTTGCCTAAACCAACGTTGACCCAATAGAACCTGTCTATCACAACATCGGAAGGACCAAATGCGGCCTCGGCCTTAATCGAACCCTTGTCCAGCAGGCTTCCTGTTGGAGTAAAGATGATCCGGTCGGCGAACGCTTGCGCCGCGCATAAGCACAGCGCGGCTACGAGCACAACCACTACAACAAACTTCTTCAATTTCATAACCCCTTTCAATCTGCTTGGGCGAGGACGGGCAATTCGCAGGTCTCCTCCGATTGCCGGAGAATCTCTTCCTCAACAGCCCGCCTATTGGATGTCCCGCCCGCCTCCAGAGTATTTGCGACCAGGACGAATTCCACTGTGTGTGAGCGCGTTGACGGCCTTTGCCTGCTTACCCTGTATCTCTTATAGTTGCGGGTGAACACCGACAAGCTGCCGCGTTCCGATAACGCGCCTATCATATCTTGTATCGGAATAATCCCATCTGTACTGTAGCTGACTAATATATAATGCGAGCGCAGCTTAGATATAAGCTCGCTCATCGCGGCAGAAGCCGTGTCCGCGTAACAATAATGGCTTCTGCGCTCAACACGCCAGTCTTTCCGAATACCTGCCTTGTTGTTGCGCCCATTTCTATTGTCAAAGAACGGCTCCAGCGGTGGTTTGTCCCAAAGAGCAACAGTGTTGAGCATGTGATAGTTCGACCCGTATTGATGCTGGTTATACGGAGGGTCGATATACGCCAAATCACACTCTATTTCTCCGGCGATCTCATTCGCGTTCGCCCTCAAGCATTCGTTTCGCTCTCCGTTATCATAAAATTTCGGCGCTCGCAGAGCCAGCTTACTCCTGATTCTGTACCACGCTGTTTTAGTCGCGCCACCCCAACCTCGGTGGAAGCCTTTGAATACGCCCGATGTGTTACTGCAATAAGCCGACTGAAACACCAGCGGAGCAAGAATGACCGCCTCCTCGTTCTCGTCAATAACATCTTCCGCTTTCCACTGGGTTATTTGCTCTCGAATCGCGTCTATTCTTCTGCCGTTCTCCTGCGTGTAAAACAGGCGCTCCCGGTCCAAGTCGGGACTCTCATCATCGCATGGGCAATAATGCGTTGCGATATAGCCTCTAATCGGCTCCAGTTTGTTGAGACTATTGATGGCCTTTTCCAGCCCACCCAATTTTACGAACGGCGGAGCTTTATTGTTACGAATGTAGGCGTTATTGATGCAGACCGTGTATGGCTCCCAGTCATTTGCAATAACTCGGTATCCCATTACCTTCGCCAATCGGGACACGACACCGCTCCCGGAGAACAAATCCAGAAAAACCCCGCTTGGCGGACCTGTGGAACGAATCGCGGTTTGGATCAAGGGAAGGAGTTTGCGTTTGTTGCCGATGTAAGGTAAGAGCTGATCCTTGATAAACGCTTCCCGCAACAACATTTCCTACTCCGCGCCCACGGGAGAAGCCACGGCGTCGTAGTCGTCTCCCGGCCCCGGCGTCAGATTCTTAGCCTCTTTGCCGTCCGGACTGACTGACCATATATCCCGGCTCCCGTCCTTTTCCGCTTTGGTGAAAATAATCCTCTTGCCATCGGCGGTCCATGATGGCCGCTCGACATCCCCTCGAATAATCACGCTGTGTTCGCCGCTATCCACATTGGCAATTCCTAATCCCGTAGAGCTATATCCATGGCCGGGCTTGTAGCCCATTACCTCGAAAGCTATCATCTCCCCGGACGGAGCCCAGGCCGCTCTGCCCGGCAAAAGGTCGCTGATAAGAATGGTTAATATGTCGGAATCATAATCGCGGACAACAAGGACACCGTTATTCTTTGACACCGAAGAGACAGCGACAACCCGACCCTTTGGCGCCCATTTCACGCTCACTCGCTCTCCGGCGATGATGTTCCCGTCCGTATCGGCAATCGGATTTAGCTCTCCCCCGATACTCGTCAACAACTGAGGAACCTGCACATCATCCAGTTGCTGAACGGCCGCCAGCGACTCACCGTCCGCTGACCAATCAATTTGCGCGTAAGGGCTCTTCTCGAAACCAGCCGATGATTCGGACGCCATGTCAGATACTTCAACCGGCAAGACCGGCTCGATGTCCTCCCCTTCCGAACTCATCACATAAACCGTGCCCTGTGAGATATACGCTATCCTGCTTCCATCAGGACTGAATACCGGCTGAAGTTTTACGCCGGACCCGACGGTTAACTGCCTCGCCTGCTCGTCTTTCATAGCCCACAACCGGAACACCTGCGCTTCTCCGCCGCGCTCGGAAGCAAAGACTATCTTCGTCGCATCATGAGACCAGGACAAGTCCCCATCTTGACGGACGTCCCGCGTAAGAGGTTTTGCGGAGGAGCCATCGGCGTTCATCAGCCAGACATCAGGGTGAGTTCCTCTATCTGAGATGAAGGCTATTTTGTCTTTCGCCGACTCCCTTGGGGCAAATCGTCCCTGTATCGCGAAAAGCCCGGCAATCAACGCGCCGGCTATAACCAGAAGTATAAGCGTTCCCTTGACCGGTCCTCGAAGGAATCCCATAGTTCAAGAATCCTTTCAATCACAAATCCTACTACCGACTATCTACTATCGACTACCGACTATTTCATCGCCCCATAGCCGGAATCCTTCGCTCACCATACTTCGATACCAAACTCGACAAACTGATATTTCGCCACCGGTACAAATACCGGCTTTTGGCACGAATCTTGCACCTCTTATGAATGTAACACAATCTCCTTATTCCTTCTTCTAAAATGCATGTGTTAGTTTACTAGGGTGAAAAACCCTCAGTGAGCGGCCCGCCGAGAGGCGGGCATTCTTTTTTATGAATCCGACCTTAATCAATTGGTATAGTGTATTAAGTGGCTGGAATATACTACCAAATTTACCATGTTATTGCCGAGCGATTATGTCCCCTCTATTGCAGAGGGAAAATGTCCCCTTAGTTGGTTTTCATGCTATCCTTGTTGCGCCTATGGCTCGACCTGTTCCAGCCCTTCGAGCTGTTCCTTTTGCAGTTTGCGCTTTCGC
>JAUSEB010000433.1 GCA_030650495.1 Armatimonadota bacterium
TAGATGATGACCAGAGAGCGGCGCAAGCCAAGCAGCTTGATAGACTCGGAAAAGATATCGAATTAAGGGCAAGGCCAAAGCACGGAGATGGCACGACACGGGTTAACGCGATGCCGCTTCCGATCTGGGGAGCGCTCGGATTAGGCGGGGCGCCGCTGATAGGGGGAACGGTATTTGCGACGTTGGGCCGTATGGTCGGTTTAGGAGAGCTATTAGGCGTTGTGGGCACGATCCTTGGGCTCGTCCTGATAGTGGTGGTTGTTGGTCATAAAGGTTATCAATTTTTCACAACACCGAAAACTAGCGAAACAGCCACCGGGGACAGGGAAATTGCGCCACTACCTGTTATAGAAACAGTTAGTTTCACCGGATTAGCGCCGGAATTCGATACACGACGCCTGACAGATGTAGCAAGAGAAATTCCGATGGCTGTGCCGGCGCCCATGGCTGTAACGCCAGCCGCGCTTGCGCCGGAACTGCCTGTTGCGCAAGGTGTGGCGAATATGAGAGCGGCGCTTGAACCTGCGGTCGAGTCTGTGGCAAAAGGCAAGATCGGCGGAGAAGCCATGCAGGCGGCCCTTACGGATATATCGAGCCAGTTCAATATTGCAAGCGAAGGCAGGTTGAGACAGGGCCAGACGGTCGTGATAAATCTTGGTGACAGAAAATATGAGATTGAATTGCGCGGTAGCATAGTATACGTCAATAATGAAAAGAGAGACGATGTCAACGAGCAGCTGACGTTACTCGAAATTATTACTCTATTGGAAGGGTCTGCGCTGGCCGGCAAGATTGCGGACAGGATGGCTGAGCGGATCTCCGTCGGAGGACTCCACTATGAGGTCGGAGCAACCGTTGATGAAAATGGAAAAGTAAACTTCAGCAACCGGGCAACCATTAATATTAATACTGATACAGGCGAAGTCGAAAATATGAGCTGCACTGAAGCCGCGCCTGAAGGCAAGATACTATTTAGGACGCATTTCGGGCATATCGGCACGCCCAGGGATGACAGGGAAGCCGCGGGCAGGGCCATGGCAGATAAACTCGCTATTTACTTAAGGGCGCAAGCCTCCGTTTCCCATGAACTTGTCCCGGAAACTGTTATAGCGAAAGTGGGGGATAACGCATTCCGCGCCGATACGCTAACAGTCGATGGAAGCGCAGGTGAGCTTGCTACGCTGAAAGGGGAACTCG
>JAUSEB010000437.1 GCA_030650495.1 Armatimonadota bacterium
AGCTGTTCGATCTGGCGTATCAAGACTTCCTGCGAATATTCGAGACCATACCTGGGAAGGTGATGATTACCACCGTCGCCGATGACTTCGGCGGTCAGAACGGCCTCCTGTACTCTCCTGCCCAAATTCGCGAGTTCGTACTGCCGGGGATGAAACGTCTGAGCGGCCTGGTAAAGCAGCATGGTTCATACGTTTTCACACACTCCGACGGAGGCATCCGAGACATCCTGCCGGACCTGATTAATATCGGCGTAGAGATAATAAACCCCATACAGTGGCGGTGCGCCGGTATGGAACGCGAAGGATTGAAGAAGGATTTCGGCAATAAGCTCATCTTTCACGGCGGTGTGGATAATCAATATACTTTGCCATTCGGTACGGTCGAAGAAGTCCGGCAGGAAGTGATTGATAACTACCGCATACTCGGAACTGGCGGCGGTTACATCCTTGCACCGTGCCATAACATCCAATCCGTCGGCCCGCCGGAGAATGTTGTTGCGATGTATGAGACCGGCTACGAGTATGGCTGGCGATGAGCATCTGGACGGTTATTGAAACGTAATGTATGATTGGTTTAGGAGGTAGTTAGTGCAACGTTCTGATAGATTAGCGAGAATATTCGATGCGGCGGCTTCGGTCGGCATAGTGGTTCCGGCTTTTAATATCCCATATCTACCAATGGAGTCGGCTGTCGCGGATGCCCTTTCCGAACATGATGCATTCGCGTTGATCCAGGTAGCCCGCCTGGAAGTAACCAAGTTTGAATCGAAGAGCATTACAACGATAGCGGATGAATACCGCCGGTGCGCCGATCCCCGCGTGGCCGGACTGCATCTCGATCACATCCCGGTCATAGACGAGGATGGGCTGAATGTAGACTGGGAAGCCGATATTTCGGAAGCGCTTCAAGCCGGGTATGACTCCGTTATGATTGATGGTTCACGGCTGCCGCTGGACGAAAACATAGCGGTAACAAAGCAGGTGGTCCGCATGGCGCACCGGGAGGGTGTCCTGGTGGAAGCCGAACTGGGTTCTGTTCTCGGCCATGAGGAAGGTCCGCTTCCTCCATACGAGGAACTTTTCGCAAGCAAGGCAGGATTCACCATACCGGACGAAGCTCGCAGGTTTGTCGAAGAGACTGAGGTTGATTGGCTGTCGGTTTCCATTGGCTCAGTGCACGGCGCTATTTCTCCTGCCACAAAAAACCAGGAGAAGATTCAAGCCAAACTCGACATAGAGTATCTTAAAAAGCTGCGGGAAGTGACGGGCATTCCGCTCGTCTTGCACGGAGGATCGGGAATCCGGCAGTCCTATATAAACGATGCTAT
This sequence comes from Armatimonadota bacterium, assembly GCA_030650495.1. Lineage (GTDB taxonomy): Bacteria > Armatimonadota > UBA5829 > UBA5829 > JAUSEB01 > JAUSEB01. The sequence goes on from JAUSEB010000437.1 coordinate 1,329, forward strand.
CCAAAACGGAATAGTCAAGATAAACATCGCTACGGACATTCGCCAGCCTTACGAGCGCGCTCTGGCGGCAGGCGGCAGTATCGCCGACGCCCAGGCGGCGGTAAGCCAGGCAATGCGGCGTATCATCTGCGATGTCTATTCCATTCAGGGATCGGCATCGCGTCTTAGCTCGATGATAGGTGAACAGACATGAGCCTGATGGGTGTTGATGTAGGCACAACGGGGGTCAAGGCGGCGGTCTTCAGCGAGACCGGCGGCCTTCTCGCCACAGCTTATGAAGAGTACCCTCTGCTGTTTCCGTTCCCAGGCGCAAGCGAGTTGGATTCGCAGGGCGTTATGGATGCCGCGTCCCGGGTCATCAGCAAAGCGGCGAATGATGTAAAAAACAGCGATCCGGTTGCGGGCATCGGAATAGCCTCGCAGGGGGAAGCATTCACCCCAATAACGCCCGACGGACGGATGATCGCAAACGCCATGACATCCTCTGATGGCCGTGCGGAGCCTTATGTGCGAGAGTGCGATTCGGACTGGGCACAGAGGCTTTACGAAATCACCGGCCACACGCCATACCCGATGTTCTCTCTCTTTAAGATGATGTGGCTGCGTGACCATCAGCCGGAAGTATGGCGTCAAGCAAGCCGGTTCCTATTCTTCCAGGACCTTCTCGCGTTCGTTCTGACCGGAGAGGCAAAGACGGATTACAGCATGGCCGCTCGCTCGATGCTGTTCGATATAACCGCAAAGAAATGGTCGTCTGAAATCCTTGACCGCCTGCAGCTTG
>JAUSEB010000440.1 GCA_030650495.1 Armatimonadota bacterium
CTGCCCCGGTTGCTCCAAATGCTCACCCAATGGCAGCTACGTCCTCCGCAAAGGCTCATGGCGACCAACAAGTAGCTACGAAATGCTGTTCATGCTCACAAAGAGCAGCGATTATTTTTGCGACTCTGAAGCGGTTAGGGAGCAAAATAGCCCCACAACTGGCAGATGGGGGAAGTCTACCGGGTCAGCTACGGCACAAGCACAGGAAGTTAAAGGCGTTCATGGGGAATCCAGCGCATTGACTTCCGAAATGACCAAAGAAGAGGTCTATGACAAATATTATACCGAAGGGCGCAACATAAGGTCGGTATGGGCAATCAAACCAAACCAGATTGCGATTCGCAGCGACCTTTTGGTAGATGAACAAGTCGAAGTGTTCCGCGGCTGCGTCACTGACGGCTGGGTAGCAACTTATCTCAAGACACCCGACTACTTTGAGATTACCGAGATGGGCATGAAGGATGTATTTGCGATAAATCCTGAACCATCTTCAGCGGCTCATTTTGCTGCCTACCCTACTGAGCTTGTTATCCCTCCAATAAAGGTCAGCACAAGTGAGCGCGGTTGCTGTAGCGTTTGCGGAGCACAGTACGCAAGGATAGTAGATAAAGTCAATACTGACCATACTGGCACTACTGAAAGCAATTATCCCGAAGGCACGACAGCCAAAAGGCTTGCTCTACTTCGACAGGCCGCAAGGGAGTCTGGGGCGGAATACTCCAATAACTCAAGGTCTATTGGCTGGCTTCCCACTTGCGATTGCACTGATAGCATCCCGGTCCCCTGCATGGTTCTTGATCCGTTCGCCGGAACTTCAACCACACTTGCCGTCGCTAAAGCCCTTGGCAGAAGAAGTATCGGAATAGAAGCGTCGAAAGATTATTGCGAAATATCAGTTAAGAAACTATCCCATGCCTCAATGAAACCGCCAAAAGGACGTGCGCCGAAAGTAGATGGACAAATGGCGTTATTAGGAGAGGAAATATGACTTGGCTACTCGCCGTCGTCAGCTTGATAGGCGTTGTGCTAAATGTCCGCAAAGATCGTCGGGGATTCATTTGCTGGATTTTTACCAACGTCGCATGGTGCGCTTACGACTTCAGCATCGGCGCGTACGCTCAATCAGTGTTATTTGCCGTCTATGCCGTGCTCGCTGTCTACGGGCTGAAGGCGTGGAAGAAGACTTCTCCTGTATTAGAGAAAATGGAGGCGCTGAGTGAGCGATAAATACGACCTCCTGTATTTAGACCCGCCTTGGTTTTATAACAAGCGCAACAACGCCAACACTCGCTATGGCGGAGGCGCCGGTATACACTATCCGCTCATGAAGACCAAGGACATTTGCGCCATGCCGATACCCGATATGATGGCCGACCGCTGCCTTGTTTTCATGTGGGGTTGTTTTCCCAAGGACGCGGAATTCCACAAGGTTCTCAAGGCTTGGAATTTGACATTTGTTTCCATAGGACTCTTATGGGTGAAGCTGAACAAGTCCGGCAGGGTCATCTATGTTCCCAAGAATACCGCGATTGACAGTCACGGCAACTTCACGAACAAGAAATCCATCGTTCTTGACGGCGGGACTCAATTCGGGACCGGCTTCTATGCGAAATCCAACGCGGAACCTTGTTGGCTGGCTCGTAAAGGCAGGACGTATAAACCTTGCCGGAATGATATATCGAACCTTGTTTTTGCACCGCACACTGGCGTTCACTCGGAGAAGCCCGCGGAAGTCCGTGATCGCATAAGCATGATGTATCCCGACTTGAGGAAGGCCGAGGTTTTTGCGCGTCACACATCTTCCGGTTGGGATAGCTACGGCAATGAGGTTGGCAAGCTGGACGGACCACCAAGACTCAGCCTGACCCTCAGCGAATCGGAGGGGTGTAGATGATGCGATATATCAGCCTTTTCAGCGGAATAGAAGCGGCTACGATGGCGTGGCACGATCTCGGATGGAAGCCTCTCGCATTCTCCGAAATAGAGAAGTTCCCTTGCGCCGTCCTTGCTCACCACTATCCCGAAACGCCAAATCTTGGGGATGTAACGCAGATTCCGAATGAACTTATATCCAGCTTCAATTCTGACCTGATGGTATTCGGCTGGCCCTGTACGGATGTGTCCATAGCAGGGCAAAGGAAAGGACTCGTAGACGATGAAACAGGCAAAAACACCCGTAGCGGACTCTTCTTTGACGCTGTTCGACTCCTATACGCAAGCGGAGTCAGATGGTTTGTCGCGGAAAACGTGCCTGGATTACTCAATTCCAAGAACGGCAAAGACTTTGCCGTTTGCCTTTCTGAATTCACAGGGCTTGCCGTTGAAACTCCTCGGTCGGGATGGGGCAATTGTGGCGTCATCGCTACTGACCGACCAGACCGATTCTCAGTGGCATGGTCGATACTTGACAGCCAATGGTTTGGAGTACCGCAAAGGCGCCGTCGCGTGTTCCTTATCGGCTATCTTGGAGACTGGCGTCCTGCCGCGGAAGTATTATCTTTCGCCTACAGCCTGTCGCGGCATACTCCGCCGTGCAGAAAAACGCGGGAAGAAGTTGCCGGAACAGTTAAGGGCGGCTCTGGAGAGCGTGGCTATCCTGACCCAAGTGACGGAAACGGAGGGGGATTAGTTGCGCCGACAATACCTTCGCGCAATACAGCAGGTGGTGGGCTTGGAACCGACTTTGATTGCGATGGAGGGTTAATTGTCGCTCAAAATACTGGACACGGATATTGGAAGCAATCTGACGTAGCGCAGACAATCCGGACTCCCGATGGTGGCGGTTCAATGGAAGCCAATATAATAGCCCACTCCCTCTCTTCCGAAGGTTTTGACGCTTCAGAAGATGGAACCGGCAGGGGAACGCCGATAGTCCCAATCGCCTTCTCAGGCGGTCAGTCATCAAAAGCCAGAAGTCTTGCAATCGGCGAAGTAACGCCTCCGCTGCGAAGCGCGAACTCAGGTAGTAACCAAGTGCCTGCAATATCTTTCACCCAAAACCAATGCGGCGATGTGCTGACCGGAGATGTTGCGCCATCTATGGGGACCAACCAAAACGCCACCGGCAGGAATACGCCCAAGGTTATGCAAGAATCGCAGGATGTAGCCGAAACCCTCACCGCTGACTGGCACAAAAGCAATGGAGCCAAGGCGGGCAATAACTCAGGCGTTATCAATCCGGTGTTCGCGCAATACGGAGTTCGCCGACTTACGCCAAGGGAATGTGAAAGACTTCAGGGATTTCCTGACGACTTCACCCAAATCCCCTGGCGCGGCAAGCCTGCTGAGAATTGTCCCGACGGTCCCCGATACAGAGCGCTTGGCAATAGCATGGCCGTCAATGTAATGCGTTGGCTGGGCGAGAGAATCGCCGAAGTTGAAAGCATACTGCAATCTCAAAAGGAGGCTGACCCCCAATGACCTCCGCTATTCCCGGCTGGAGCAACGGCACAAAGATGAACGGCTATACGCTGGTTTGTAAATGGGTCAACGGCAAGCAAATTTTCGCCTATCGCCATAGACTCATTTGGGAAAGCCACTTTGGTCCAATCCCACCCGGCTACATAGTCTACTTCATCAACGAGGATCGGTCTGACGATTCAATAGATAACCTTCGCTGTATTTATAAGCCCGACTTTCACCGGCTATTCAATGCCGGCATGGACACCATGATCTGCGAGTACTGCGGTCATATCGGAATAGTCAACTGCCTTCATGGGCTTTGCCAGTCTTGCTACTCCTACTACAAGACCACGGGTAACAAGCGCCGCCCAATACGCTTTCCGAAAACGCAAGAAATGTGCGCCAACGGCTGCAATAGGCCGGTCAGAACCAAAGGCATGTGCGCAAGTTGTTACGTCATATATCGAAACAAAATAACCGGCTACAAGCAACATGA
>JAUSEB010000452.1 GCA_030650495.1 Armatimonadota bacterium
CGGCGCCGACTTTGTCTATCTCATCAAGCATAAAGATCGGATTGTTCGACTCCGCTCTGCGAATGCTCTGTACGATTTGCCCCGGCAGCGCTCCAAGATATGTGCGCCTGTGTCCACGAATTTCTGCCTCGTCGCGTATGCCACCTAAGGATATTCGGACGAATTTGCGCCCAATTGCTCTTGCAATCGACTTGCCAAGTGAGGTCTTTCCAACCCCCGGAGGGCCAACAAAGCACACAATCGGGTGCCGCATATGTCCGTCCGTCTTGAACCTGCGCACGGAGAGATACTCCAGTATCCTGTCCTTGACCTTTTCCAGGCCAAAATGGTCTTCATCAAGTATCTTCCGCACATTCGGAATGTCTAAATTGTCCTCAGTGTTCACATTCCACGGCAGTGCTATAAGCCAGTCAACGTACGTTCTCGCAACGGTATATTCCGGCGCAGCCGAAGGCATCCTGCTCAAACGGTCAAGCTCTCGATTGGCTTCCTTTTCCGCCTCCGGGGGCATCTTAGCTTCCGCGATCTTCACGCGCAGGTCTTCGACCTCCGCGCCGCGTTCATCGGTCTCACCCAGTTCCTTATGGATGGCCTTTAGCTGCTCCCGCAGATAGTATTCCCTCTGGGTCTTCTCCAACTCGGAGCGGACCTCAGACTGTATCTTACTCCCAAGCTGAAGCAGTTCCACTTCGCGAGTAAGTATCACAAGCAGTTTCGCCATACGCTCCCGCACGCCGACGGTCTCCAACAGGTGCTGTTTCTCCTCCATTGGGATAGGCAGATGCGCTGCGATGGTGTCCGTCAAAATGGCCGGCTTCGTGACGGTCGCCACAACCGCCTGCATTTCGTCGGGCATATTCGGAGAAAGTGAAACGACCTTTTGGAACGCCGTGACAATGCTTCGCTTCAGAGCTTCGATCTCCATTTCCTGCTCAGGCGTCCAATCTATGACGTCAGGCAGGGTCTCAACTTTCACGCGGAGATAAGGGGAAGTCTGTACGGTTCCGAGAATTCTTATTCTCCTCAATCCTTGTACTATCAGCCGCTGGCCGTCCGGCAGCCTCAGCATCGTGTGTATAGCCGCGGCAACTCCGATAGGGTAGATGTCGGAAAGCCCCGGCTCCTCGACGGTAATATCCTTCAACGCAGATACGGCAATCACGCGCGGCTCACTCACAACCGCGTCGTCAATCAAACGCACGGAGCTTTCCCTGGCAGTTTGGAGAGGCTGCACCACGAGCGGAAACAGAATTGTCCCGCGAAGTGGCAGCAGGCTCAGTTCGTCGGGTATTACGACGCGCCGCTCCTCGATCTCTTCCTCGGACTGGATATTCATATCTATGGCTTGCTCAGCGTCAGTTGTTATTGGTTCCATTTGCATACCTCTGTCGTCGCCGGTGTGCCGGTGTTCAGATGCTTCGGCTTGTTCTTTGAAGCCGAAGCCGGTTTAATGTTTAATGTTGAAGGTTGAATGAGGCAATACCGGTGTATTAAACATTCAACCTTAAACCTTCAACTCTCCCTCGAATCACTCAGTAATCGGGATATTCTTGACGATGGTGGACTGGTCATCCTTCAGCTTTGGCATCACTATGAGGAGAAAACCATCCTTGTATGTCGCTCGCAATTGGTCGCGATCAATTGGCACATCCGCGGGTAAATGAACGATCCGCTCGAATGGGCCGTAATAGATTTCGAGTTGATAGTAACGGCGTCTTACGCTTTTTTGCGCGTAGTCTTCACCTCGTCTGCCTCGGATGGCAAGATGCTTGTTGTCCCCTGAAAGGGAAATGTCAATATCGTGAGGCTTCAGACCTGCCGCGCACACTTTGATTACGAGTTCATTGTCCGTCTCGTAAACATCGACGCGCGGCGCCCATGCTTCTTGTGTCATGCCGGGAAGTCGGAACATTTGCAGCAATGCTTCATCTGACAACTTCCGCATTTCACGCCCCAATTCGTCGAACACGTCATCCTGCACTCGATACATCGTTACCCACCCCTAGTTCAGCGCTCTGAATTAACACCAATTATCTTATCACTTGAGTATACTATTGTCAAATGACTGGTGGCTAGGGGCGCTTGTCAAATGTGGGGAAATCGTCGTGAAACCGTAGGGGCGAAGCATCTGCGTTTGTATTTGATACAGTGTGCGGAGTTTTGGGCAGATGCTTCGCCCTTACAACGCTCCCCGGAAATGGACATACACCCGGTGGCTAGTATTCACCAGCCACTAACCACTCTCTTACTCAGCTATTCGCTGGGCTACCAATTCAAGCGGCGCCTCGATTCCTTCAGGAGCGGCGCCCATGTTGACCTCAATTGTGTGGGTCTTACCATCGGAGAAGACAGGAAGGAGATGAGACTCCCATTTGTCTCCATCAACTATGATCTCCACTACGCCTTGATTGACGTGCTCCGGGTTGACCACGTGAATCTCATAAGTAGCCTTTCGGAAGCGCCTGGTCACACGGAACTCATCCCAGGCGGCGGGGATGCAAGGGTCTATGAGGAGACCGCGCAACTCCGCTCTAACGCCAAGGATCCAGTCCATACAGACCTTCCACATCCACGTGGCTGTGCCCGTCGTCCAAGTGAACTCGCCTTGTCCAAAAGTGGGCGAGTCAGGGCCATGGATATACTCAGCGTATACGTAAGGCTCGACTTTGTAGAGGTCGGGATTCTTTCCTCGCTCGACGAAAGATGATCTCTTCCATATATCGAACGCGCGGTCGCCGTGGCCAAGGATACACTCAGCCATTACAGTCCAGCACACCGGGTGGCAGAAAATCGTGCCGTTTTCCTTGGTTCCCGGCGCGAATCGAGTAATTATGCCGATCTTAGGATCGGGTTCTTGATAAGCCGGCAAGAATAGCGCCGGACCATAATCAGTTTCGAGATGCTTTTGCACGGAATCCATGCATCTTAAGGCTCTGTCCCTGGAAGCGGCGCCGCCGAGGACAGCCCAGCTTTGGGAGTTAAGATATATAGTCCCCGCGATGTTGCGGGAGCTGCCAAACGCCTCGCCATCGTCCCTCGTCCCGCGTATGTACCAATTGCCATCCCAAAGATACTTGTTGATATTCCTGATCAGTTCATCTCGTTCTTCGATGTATTTCTGCGCCAAATTGTCGCTGCCGACAAACCACAACAGCGTTGCGACCTCCCGCAGCATCCAGGCCAGGTGTTCGGCCACCATTGTGCTTTCGCCGCGTCCCTGCCTGCCGATGTAGTCCAGGCCGTCGTTCCAGTCCGCGGCCATTATCAATGGGATACCACGGTCACTCATGTGATCGAGCACATAGTCGATTGCTCTCAGCACATGTTGGCGAACCGTCTCGCTTCCACCGTCATAGTAGCGCACGGCTTCATCAAGGAATACTAGTTCACCTGACTCCTTGAGATACTCCATTACACCAAGCACAAGCCAGAGCGGATCGTCGCTATGGCCGGTTTTTGTCCCAATATTCGTCAGAGGGTCCCAGTTATGCAGGGTGCTGCCATCCGGGAACTGGTGTTCAAGCAGGTATATTACTCGCTGGCGTACCCATTCAAGATCGTTGGGAAGTATTGCCAGTATGTCCTGCCAACTATCCCGGAAGCCTATTATCGAGCCTCCGCCGATATAGTAGGAATCCATCCGGCTCCAGCGCGAGGTAATCCACGCCTGATATTTGTTCCAAATGTTGACCTGCAGATCGAAGTCCCTATCAGGAGTAGCGCAGGTTGTCCTGCTCATATAGTTGTCCCAATACATGGTGACTTCGGTCAATGCTCGTTCAGCTTCTTCCCAAGAGTCATATCTCCTTGCAATGTTTCTTGCGTCTTCTTTGCGATAGACTACGCCGAGCAAGACGACGAACTTCAACTCCTCACCGGGAGCCAGTTCAAAGTCATGTTGCAGCGCTCCGGCAATATCCTGGCCATCTCCAACTGTCCCCGAACAGGAACCTCTTTCAACCGCAATAGGATTGCTCCAGGACTTATATTGTCCGATGAACGCATCGTCAAAGCAGTCGAATCCATCCGGCTTGAAGTTGGCCGTGAAGTACGCGTACTTGTCCCACCTGGCGTTTGGATTGCCCCCGCCTGGTGAGGAGATGTTCCAGAAACGAGTGCTGACGAACAGAATGTCGTCTTCCATGGACGCCTCGTTGAACAAATTCGAGAAAGACGCCTCGACAAGGTTGTAGGAGTAGTTCGCCAGATCCCACTTCACGTAGGCGAACGCCTGCAGTTTGCGAGGCTTGTCAGTCGTGTTCTTGATGCTGACCATCCATACTTCGAGGTCATCTCTTGGAGGCACGAAATAAGTGATGCTCGTGTCTATGCCCGCGTAACCGGATTCGACGACCGTATAGCCCATGCCGTGACGCGACTCCCATCGGGTCGGCTCTTTGCAGACGGGCTGCCAGTTGGCGCTCCAATACTCGCCGGTTTCCTGGTCGCGAAGGTATATATACCTGCCAGGTCTGTCAGTGCCGACAACCAGCGGCGGATATTCTTTCGTGATCCTGTTATATCCGGACGTCTCGAAAAACGAGTATCCTCCGCCCGTTTGTGAACACAGCGCGCAAAATCTCTCATTTGAGAGATAGTTAATCCACGGCTTGGGTGTGTCCGGCCGCGTTATGATGTACTCTCGACCATTGTCGGAGAAATAGCCATAGCTCATTCTCCACCCTCCCTGACAACTAATTCGTCGTCTACGATGCCTCTTATTCCCGGCACCCCTTTGACCACCATAACCGCAAGTACTTTCTGTTCTTCCGTGTCAACCTTGCCCTTTAGGTGGATCTCACCATCCGCGGCTCTTATCATTATAGGCAAACCGCTTAGGCGCTTGTCCTGAGAAAGAGCGCCACGCACTCTTCCCGCCAATGCCTCGTCTTGGATAGACACCCGCTACCTCCATTTCATTTTCAATTGCAGATGTATAAATGTCCTAAATCATAAAGGCCACATAATGAAAGGCCTTTGTAAACACATCTTTTCCCTCAAGAGCTATTTCCAAAACAACAGAGAGTTTAGTTGTTGGTTGAAGGTTGATTTAAGCTGTCAGCTGTCAGCTGACAGCTTTTCCATCCGCGTTTATCTGCGCGCATCTGTGGTTGATAAATGCTTCTCAATGCCTTCTAAATGAGCTTTCGCCGCGGCGGCTAATTGGCTGTTAGGCGATATTCTCAGACACTCTCGAAACGCATCCGCGGCGCCGATATAGTCCTTCTTTCCCGACATCAGAGCTATGCCTAGATTGAATCTACTATTCACATGGTTTGGGGCGGCGGCAATGGCTTTACGGAAATAACCGATCGCCGTGTCAACTTGTCCGGACCTCAGATACATTGTGCCCGCGTCAGTCAATACATCGGGATTATCAGGGTCTATCTTAAGAGCCTTTTCATAAGCAAGCGCCGCTGCCTTGTGCGCGCCGGCGTCATACGCAGCGTTGCCGATCTCAATGAACTCGGCAGCTTGGGACTGAATAGAAGCCCCAGAGCCGGAGCCGCTGATGATGGTGTTACCGATCAAAACGCCGGCTATCAAGCAAATAACTGCTATAATGCCAACATACTCCACTCGTATTGCGAGTCTTTGTTCGGCGTCATTCCGCACAACCTGGGTCTTTGAAGACCGATCTTCCTTATCGATTTTAACTTTCTTGGACAATTTTCTAGTTCCGCCTTTACTGATTAATAAGTTTAAGGAACGGAACAGCGTCCGCTCCCTAAGTATAACAGTTTTAGGAACGGAACAGCGTCCGTTCCCTACATGTAATAAGTTGTTTTTTGTTGTTTCGGGAAACCCTTCGTTCTAATTTAGTTTAGGTGATTGACCCTGCCCCTCGATACGTCCCTTCGGTCCTACTCGGGAACACGGGGGTTGGGCATGTTTCGGCATTTGAAATGCCGAAACACCGGCCACGTACTACGGACGACGAACTACGGCGTCGACCGCGCGACCTTTACCAATTCCGCGTCCGGCAGATTACCTATAACCAATACAGTCTTCTTTCCTTTAGTGATCACAGCCGTCTGTCCCTGCTCGTTGGAATTGACCCGGCAGTCCATGGATTGGCGCATAGATGGGTCACAGACCTTTGCGCCGCAGTGAAGTAAGCTCTTTGTCTCGAATACCGACAACGTATTAAGGCCATTTGTATAGATGATATGCGCGGATTCGTGGCCGCACTTACAACTGCATTTGAACAGCGTATATCCGTCGAGTGTATAACCCGCGGGAATATACTTAGGTGGAGTCACCTTAAACCCAAGACGCTTGGATAAGGCTTCCCGGTCCAGCGGTTGAGATATCGCATCCGAAGCCGCGCATTTACCATTTGGAGATATGAACAATCCACTCGGCAGATGACTTACATATCTGATCCGGGTGAACTCGCTGGAAGACCGCCGTCTGCCGCTGAGGTCGCTATCATCGATCCTGAGAATCACGAACGTGGACTTGTCTATCCAGAGCCGCTTAGATGGGCTGTTGAAGTCTCTGGGGATTATGTCCACCACTTGGCATTGCCTGCCGGCCACGTGCGCCTCGCCTGAGAGCGCGGCGATATGGTTGCGCATAAGAAGCTGCAGCCGTTCACTGCTGCTTTTTGCCTGGGCTGAAACGGAAAGCGCTGTTTCTTTAGTGCGGGAGTCGCAGCTATAAGTTTTACCATCACGCGTTATAACAACAATACCTTTGGGCGGACCGGTTACATATTCCACACGTTCGGCTGCTGGCGTGTGATACATCTTGCTCATCACATTGATTTTGCGTCCCTTGTAGAAAATGCTGGTGCGAACGTCGGCTACGTAGCTTTGACGTTTATCAGCGGCAGCCGCCGAAAAGACGGTTTTGTCAGCATTTGAGGTCTTAGGCAGGAATCGCTTCTGCCCCCAGACAGCGGCAAGCAGCGCAATCATCAGCGCGGCAATTATATAAAAGCGCAGTTTTAGCTTAGAGTTTTCCATGTTCCTGTCTCTCGGTTTCCGCTATTGCGGCTATGGAAGTGAGGGTAAATCGGTCCGCGAACAACTCTCCTCTTGCGCGCATAGAGTGTTCTTCGATGTATTCAGCTGTGATCGTGTCTGGGCCTGTCGATCTGCGTGGAGTCAAGAACTGCGAAATTGCAAATCCACCGATTGTAAGCGCAATGATAAGCCCGGTCACTATTGCCCTGACGCGCAGGGACGCAAGCCACGGCCTGGGGGCCACGGCCATCTGGTCACGAGAGCTTTCGGGTGATGTAATCCTGTTATAGACGCCATTCCACAAACCGACGGGCGGTTCGCGCTCGCCCAAATCCGCAACCAGTCGAGTTGTAGCATCAAGCGCTCTTAACTCGGATAAACACGCGTCGCAGCCTGATAGGTGAGCGCGAATGCCTCTGACGGCCAACCAGCCCAAATTTCCTTCAGCGTAATCCGCCAACATCGCTTTTGTTTTATGACAATCAGTCACTTTAGCCATTTCAGATCAACCTAACCTTACGCATAGGCCGCCAACTTGCGTCTCAATTCATCTCTAGCCCGCGCAAGCCGCGATTTCACTGTCCCAACGGGACAACCGAGTAATTTTGCGATGTCCTTGACGTCCATCCCTTCGATATGATGCAGCGCCACCACAGTCCTGTGTTCGTCTGACAATGAATCTATAGCCCTGCAGACCGCCTGCCGCGTATGCTTTGCTTCAATCTTGCCTGCCGGATCATTTGATGAGTCAGGAATGTCCCGGTCCAGTTCATCACCATCGATCGAGAGCTTTTCATCCAGAGACTCGACCCTCACTCGCCGGTGTTTCCTTAGGTGGTCCCTGCAGATATTCAGCGCCACCGTGCGAACCCATGTCAGGAATGCTTCTTCGGCATTAAGCCCGCCTATTGTGCGAAAGACCTTCACGAAGACATCCTGCGTCAACTCCGCGGCGTCGTTTTCATTGCATACGACACCATAAACTATATTGTAAACGCGCTTCTGATAACGATTGAAAAGCTCTTCAAACGCGTCTATATCGCCATCTTTAGAGCGGCGCACTAGACCGGCGTCGACGTATTCAATAGCCTTTCCGTCGCTCATTGTCCGGTCTCCTTAATCATGAAGACGGGTTTATGTAAACCGCGTTCCATTTTTCTTTTTATTGGGGGTCTGTTGAACATTTGGGTGTTTACAATGAGGAATCAAATACTGCCGAACTCCGCCAGTTCCTTTAGCTCGCGCATATCCAGCAGCTTCATTCTACGTCCTTCGGGAGCAATAAGCCCTTGCGCCTCAAATCTGGCGAGGAGTCGCGAGAGAGTTTCGTTGCTTATACCGAGTTGAGAGGCAAGAACGTTCTTTGGAACGTCCAACTGGACCATAGTAGATGCGTTCTTGTCGGAAGCATTCGCAGGGATCAGCTTCAGCAAATATTCAGCCAAGCGCGCGCTCGCATCTTTAAGTGTAAGTATCTCGACTTTCGCCACAAGCCTGCGCGACCATAGCGCCATAGCTCCCATAAGCTGGAAACACAGCGCCGGTTCCAGTGAGAGAAGGTTAAGAAACTGCTCTTTACGCACAAGAATTAACACGGAATCCTTCACGGCCTTGGCGTCCGCTGGGTAACCTGTTCCGAGAAACATAGCGGCCTCGCCAAAGCAGTCTCCCTGCATCACCACATGCAGCACGTGTTCTTTTCCATCCGGGCCGGTTTTAAGGAGCTTGACCGCGCCTGAATGGACGATGAACATCCCGCGGCATGCGTCGCCTTCATTGAAGACTGTTGTGCCGCGAGGCTGGTGTATAACCTTGGAAATACCAGCAATAGGTCTAATCAACTGCTCGCCCGCGCCGGCCAGGAAATTACAACTAGAAATCGCTTTTATAATGTCAAAAGATTCGTTTTGATCCAATAGATAATCTTACCTGCCTTAGTCTCAAATTTGATTCTATGGCTTGAACAGCTTCCCGTCAAGCCGCCTGCCAATACGGCGCTTGTCAAATGTGGGGAAATGGTCGTGAAACCGTAGGGGCGAAGCATCTGCATTTGTATCTGATACAGTGTGCGGAGTCGTGGGGCAGATGCTTCACCCCTACAAATGACATACACCTAAATACTATACAACACTTAAAGCTCATTTGCCAGAAATCCACTTCTCGATACAGGAGCATCGTTTGTCGTAGCCATTAGGGAGGTCGTTCGACGGCGCGCAGTTTTTCGAGAATGGATGGAAGCCTATCTCCCCAGGCTGGAGCGCATCGCGCGACCAGTTCAATAAGCTG
>JAUSEB010000001.1 GCA_030650495.1 Armatimonadota bacterium
CGGCGATGGCGTTCATCTCGTACATATTGCCGGATTTGGGATCACCTGCGGCAACCCATGCGGATAGCATGAAACCGCTCAGCCCGGCGAGCAGACCCGCAATTGCGTATACGCCAAGCTTTGTGCAAGCCACGTTTACACCCGATAGACGCGCAGCCTCTTCGCTCCCACCAATTGCGTAGACATGCCTGCCGAAATTCGTGCGAGTAAGAACGATATAACCTGCTATTACCACTAAAAGCGCAACAGGCACAAGCGGGGCAATCGGCGGCAGTCCGGGTATTTCTATTGAGCGGCCCCCTACCCCTTCGATGAACTTCGCCGGCAATGGACTTACAGGTCTTGCATCAGTGAAGACGAACGCGAGTCCGCGCGCAACGCTCATCATCGCTAAAGTTGCTATAAACGGCGTGACCCGCATTTTAGTGATGAAGAATCCGTTTAGCGCGCCTGCAACGGCGCCGACGGCAATTCCCACTAAAGCCGCTATTGGAATCGCAATTGCTAACGGCCACGCTGTCTCATTTGGCCCGCTGTGAGTTCCCGCGAAGCCATGCATCAGGACGGTCATCGATACGACACCGGCCAGGCTTAGCACGGAACCGACGGAGAGGTCAATGCCGCCGCTGATTATGACAAATGTCATGCCGACCGCGATGATTGTGTTGATGGCGGTCTGTTGAAGTATATTGAGGACGTTGTTGCCGCTCAGGAACAGGCCGTTGGTCGCGCGGTTGAAGTATGCGCAAAGGAGTATAAGAAACAGCAGTATGCCATACGAAAGCGCCTTGACGAGGATCGATCTCATGCCGGTGACAGGTTTTCCCAAATGCTACTCTCCACCCGTAGCAAGATGCATTATCTTCTCCTGCGTGGCTTCTTCGCGCGAAAGCTCTCCTGCGATTCTCCCCTCGTGCATGACGAGGATTCGGTCGCTCATGCCAAGAACTTCCGGCAGTTCGGATGAGATCATTATGATCCCGGCGCCGCTCTGCGCCAGCTTGTTCATGAGCTGGTAGATTTCCACTTTGGAGCCTACGTCTATCCCTCTCGTCGGCTCGTCGAAGATGAGTACCTTCGACTGGGTGAAGAGCCATTTCGCCAGAACGACTTTCTGCTGGTTGCCGCCGCTCAGATTCTGCACTTGCTGTTCCGTGGAGGGAGTTTTTATCATTAATTCCGATATATATTTGTCCGCTACTTCCCGCTCTTTCCGCCTGTTTACGAAACCAAAATTAGCCAAGCTGCCTAGATTTGCGAGAGAGATGTTTTCCCTGACGACCATGCCTAATACCAGGCCAAGAGCTTTGCGGTCTTCGGTCACAAGTCCTATACCGAGGCGAATGGCGTCCCTGGGAGAGCGGATGTTGACGATTTTACCATTTAAGGTGATCTTGCCCGCGTCAATCGGGTCCGCGCCGAAAATAGCCCGCGCGACCTCCGTCCGTCCGGCGCCGACAAGTCCCGCAATGCCGAGGATTTCTCCGCGTCGAACCTCAAAGCTGATGTCCTCCAGAAAGCCTTCCCGCTTTAAGCCTTCGACGCATAGAATAGGATCGGCAATTTCGGCGGCGGCTTTCGGTATTATTTCTTTAAGTTCCCGACCGACCATCATCTTTATGAGGTCTTCGCGGTCGGTGTCGGCAACGTCCATAGTTGCGACAAGCCGTCCATCGCGGAGGACAGTCACGCGGTCGGCAATCTGAAATATCTCTTCAAGCCGGTGGGAAATATAGATTATGCTGACGCCCTGCTCTTTGAGGGATTTGATGAGCGCGAATAAATTCTCCAATTCGTGCTCGG
>JAUSEB010000005.1 GCA_030650495.1 Armatimonadota bacterium
TCGGACAAGTCTGACTGGGGAGCCAGAGACAGGGAGTTCAGATGGCGGCTATTTATCGGGGTCCGAATATAAGGGCGTGGGCTGAGGCGGTGTGTCGGGAATTTGCGCCGATTGCGGGAAGGCACGTAAAGGCCAGGATTCTGAAGAAACTCGGAACTTATCAACCGGGCTGGCCGAGGCTGGCGGCGGTGACGGTTCAGAGAAAGAAGAGTAGGCGAAAAAAGGCTCCGCATACCATTCGCCTTATGAGCATTGACCAAGTTGGCGATTCTCCGCTTATAGACACAGGCGAAATGGCTTCTGGCGTGAACAGCGTCGCAAAAGGCAGGAACGCGCACATAACGGTTCCGTATCCTGCCCAGGAGCATGAGCAGGACAGCGAGATAGGGACGGGTGGGGTTACACCGGGCAGAATACCGGCAAGGCCGTTTATGGTTCCGGCGTTGGAGGAATCGCTTGATCCGCTGGCGGGGGAGTTGGAAACGCTGGCGGCGTTGAGATTTTAGGGGAAGTGCTGAGTGCTGAGTGCTGAGTAGGGAGTAGGGCGGGAGATTCGGATGGCTCAAGATTATACACAGATTGTTGATCGGCTGAGAGACGTTTTGACAGCGGAGAGAACCGATGCTTTGTCCGATGATCTCTCTACGCCTGTCACAGCCGTTAAGATAGGCCAGTACGTGCCTTCAGCAACAAGTGATAAGCCGATTGTCTACGTGAGGCTTATAAGCGTCGCAACGGTCGCTGATATGGCAGGCAACATGTCGAGATTGGGGCGGATTAACTGCCTAATATCCGGCGCGGTTGCTATCACGAAAATCGCGCAGGAAGCGGACCATCAAGAGGAATCTCACAACGACGGCTGCAATTTGATGAACAACATCGAAAACATATTGATGCACTACGGCACTGATACGTTATGGTCGGGTGGGCATCTTGGGTTGGGTCAAAGTTCTGATGACGATAATCCTGAGCGATATGGGGAACTGACCCCTGAGCCGGGTGGGGAATTGAGCGGGTATCATTTC
>JAUSEB010000007.1 GCA_030650495.1 Armatimonadota bacterium
AAACAACCGAAGTGTAACCCGAGTATAGCAGCAGGTCCAAGGCGTGGCTGTGGTCGTCATAAAGATAAACGGCAACCGACCTGGCGCCGAAACGACGGTTAACAGCCTGAGATATAGCCGCCGCGACCGTCTTGAGGTCCAATGACGACATCACTACCTGTGCCACATCCAGCAGGCTTTGTAGAGCGGCGGACTTGTTATATATCTGCCGGTCGCGAATTTGCAGGCTTTCCGCCATTCCATTGAACGCGGTTGCCAGATCCTCAAACTCATCTCCTGTCCGGATATTGATCCTTTTGCCGAAATCGCCCACAGCCACCGCGGCGGCGCCTAATGACAGGCGATGGAGATTCGCAAGCAGCGATACCCCGCACTGCCACCAAAAGACTAAAAGAAACGTCGCTGTCAGCAATAGCGTGATTAAGAATTCGCGCGTTAAAATAGCCTTTGTCGGCCCCAAAGTCTTATCAAGAGGGCTGGCGGTCACAAGAACCCAGCCCGCTGACCGTATCGGGATCGCGCACCCGATATACCGCTCCGAATTTCGAAGCTCAAACGTAGAAGACTCAGTCCTTCCCCTAAGCAAAGCCCGGCGGGCGAATGAGGCCTGCTCCAAAACTGTTTTCGAAGGCTTCGACCGAAATGCGTCCGACTGGCTCAACGCAGACCACCGCCGGTCCGGCGACATGACTACAAAATCCTCATTCCGCTTTGTGCGCACAAGCCTTTTTAGTATTTTGCCGTCTATTTCAGTACGGACAATCCCTTTCAGCAGGCCATGATCGTATATAGCTGAGCTAACAGCAAAACATTGCCGTTTATCCGAAACCTGATAAATATGCGATACAGCCGGATTCTTACCCGACTTGGTAAGCCTTACGTCTTCCCTCGAACTGAAGTCAAGTCCGATTACTCCGGGAGCGCTGCCGGCGGCAACCTTGCCGTCGGGAAACAACAAGCTGTGCGAAATAAAATGGGGAAACGCCTTACAAGTGGCGCTGAGGTATTGTCCTGCTGAGGCCGGATCGAACCTGCTCTTGGTTAGAAATATCCCGTTGGCGGATTGAACCCGCGCTGTATCGTTAATCAAATTGTCTATGGATGCTGCTATGAGCCGGGCAACCTCGCGTTGGTCGTTTTGCTGGGCCTTCAAAGCCAAATCGCTCTGATGCTGATAACCGGTGTAGTAGGAACTGGCGTGCATGAGGCTAAGCAGGGCGAAGATCACCAGTAACCTGGCGGTCAGTTTGCCACGTATACTGCTCGGGTGAAACAACCGTTTCATGTGAGATAAACCTCAATCCGATGAGTACACGGCCGGTAAAAGCTTTTCCGGCAAATGCGGGTGACAAGTGAAGTATACTAAGGGCAATCCACAGTGTCAATGAGTTGAGAGTCTAGAGAGTAGGAAAGTCAGCGATGAGCGATGAGATAGTTGAGGGTTGAAGGTTCAATGTTGAATTCCTATGCTTAGGCTTGTTCTTTGAAGCCTAAGCAAACGTAATGGATCACTAACGACGAACGACTCAGCGGCCCGGAATACCTAATTCCACTCCGCTGTGCTCCATGCCGCCGTTGCGCACATCCGTCCCTGCTTGCGCCAGCTTGCGCAGTCTCTGGATTTCCCTTTCAGTGTCAACCTCATCGAGGCATTTGTTGTCCAACGCGTTGATAATTCGCTCCGCCACGCGAATCGCGCCCAATACGAGCATCTCGTTGTCGTATTCGACATATACGTGAAACCGTCCGCGCGGATCGACCCGCCAGTTCCATTTGGTTTCACCCCTGAGGTTGCTGACCCTCTGCGCCTGCCCCTGGAGCTCGATTATCAGATGCTCAAAAAGGTGCGGGATTTCCGTCTCCTGGCACTCCCGGCGGAAGGTGTATCCATTTTCATTCTCGCAGCGGTGCTTCGCAAGATGGGGAAAGAGCTTAAAGAGCAGCTTAGGAATATGGGGCGAGTGCACTGTTGAGTAATTATTAGGGTCCGGCATCTCCACTACCAGCTTAACCCGGTTGCTGTTGTAGAAAAGGATTTCAACAACTTTCACGTTGACACACCTTATTGCGGGATACTGCAAAGGAAGCGGCTCTACTCTCCGAAGCTATTGTAGCACAGGGCATTATGAGTGTAAAACATTTTTTGCTACGCTTGCCCGCTACAAATCACAAGAACCCATAAAAATGTCAAAAGATTACTGAAAGGGTGTATACCAAATCCGTGTTACGCGCGTCTAACTATATGGAACAATATTCTACGTTAATCGTCTAACTGATTAGCTCGATATAGAGTGGGTATAAGATAAATAAGGAAAGAGGTCCTGAATTATCGCGGATTCATAGAACAGCTTACTCTCGGTGTAAATAGTAATAATCATTCTGATAATACGGGAACAAAACCAATGACACTGATGAGAGAAAGCTGGATTCTAATAGCGATATGTATGGCGGACCTGCTGACCACGTTGGGTCTTCTAGCCGACAAGAACGTCTTTGAAGGCAATCCGCTGATGAAGTTTTACCTGGACTTGGGTGTCGGGATGTTCATTGCGGTGAAGTTGATTCTTGTCGTGATGCCGCTCTTCCTCGCGGAGTACTCCAAGCAGTTCAGTCCTGTTTTCGTCAGATCCATGCTGCGATTAGCGATTGTCGTCTACATCGGAGCTTACACGCTGCTTTTCGCCGGTGTAAACTTACGGCCATTGGCGGCTGAGATAATCAACCCCGACAGACAGGTTTCCGCCGTCGCTACGGCCCCTAACAGATAGTAAGGCTTAAGGGTTAATCACAAAAGAGAGTGGCTAGCCTGCATTATTCACGAATAGAGTAAAGTCACCGCAGACCGTCATTCCGAACGAAGTGAGGAATCTGCTTTTTAGCTTCAGGAAAAGCAGATTTCTCGCTACTC
>JAUSEB010000008.1 GCA_030650495.1 Armatimonadota bacterium
TTGTATCATATACAAAAGCAGACGCTTCGCCCCTACAGCAAACGCCCGTTTTGCCGGCATTAGACCGGGGTATATGAACGAAGATTCCGTAACTACACGGAGGGTGAGTCAGATGGGAAACAAGAAGAGCAACAAAGGACATAGCAAAAATTCCAACAAGCAAAAGCGGAATATGCAGCAGAGCGCCGGTGGGTCCAAGGGCGGCGCTTTAGGTGAGCCTATCCCGGAGCGATCAGGCCGCCGCAAGAAACATAAGTAGGACTTGCGATGGGTGGCGCTGATGGCCCCGGAGATCCATGTCCGGGGCCTAATTACATCGGACATCCCTGTCCGATACCTTTTCTCTCTCTGGGTGGCTGTTTCCGAACAGCCACCCTAATCCCATCAGGCGGTTTTCAAACAGCCAACCTATTCCAGCCAATTGTCCAGAATTCTCTTTTCGTCAAAATCTATAAGTTGCATAGATTCGGCGGCTGAACGGATGAGTGCGTCAGCCCTGACCACGCCTATCAACTCCGAATTCTCCACTTCAACACCGGCTTCAGCCGCTTGAGCGCGGACGAAATCGTACACGTCGAACATAGTCGTCTTGTCCGGCTCGGTGATGTTGGTCGAGACTTGAACGATTCCCCGAGAAGACAGATTCACCGCCAACGCCTTTACGCCGGCCATCTCCCTGCCCTCATTACGCATCTTCCTGATCTTGGCCGCGATCTTCTTTGCGAGGGTGAAGTCGGCGCTGCACAAATTTACATTGAACGCGATAAGGGGCCCGCGAGCGCCAATGACCGCCGCCCCAGCCGTAGGATGTACAACATTCGGCCCAGCGTCCGGCGCCCTATTGCCCTCCAGCTTGCCTTTAGTCAGGGATTCATAGCCGCCTTTGCGGACATTGGCAAGGTTCTTCCGGTGGTCGTTGGAGGCGGAATTCTCGTAGAAGTACACGGGGATTTTCAGCTCATCGGCAATCCATTTGCCCAACTCCCGCGAAAGCTCCACGCATTCTTGCATAGTGACATCGGAAATTGGAACCAGCGGGATAACATCAACGGCTCCAATGCGAGGATGAGCGCCTGTATGCGTTCGCATATCGATAAGCTCGACTGCCTTACGGACCCCTGCCATGACGCCGGCGCGAATGGCCTCCGGGTCTCCTATGAAGGTAATAACGGAGCGGTTATGATCGGGGTCGAGTGAGGAGTCGATGACCTTCGCGCCACCCGTCTCAATCGCTTTAACGATCTCACGAATGATCTCCGGCCTCCGGCCTTCGCTGAAGTTAGGGATACACTGGATTATTTTGGACAAATTGGCTCCGGTATCTCAAGAATAGCGCACAGCCTCATTATATCTTCATTTCGGTGTTTCGGGAATCTTGTTCCCGATACCAACATACCTCCGTATCCCCGAGTAGCGAAGCATATCGAGGGGCGGTAGAAAGTATCGAAACTAAATTAGACCTTTATCCAATTCGGTCTAAACAGAGCTGTCTGATTGACCGATATTACATTAGGAGCTATGCATCGAGAAAACCTTGCAGCCTAGCTTGTAAATCGCGGGAGGCTTAGGATGGCAGCCATGAGGAGGGTCGGCATAGAGTACCGGCCATTAGGAAGAGACATCGTCCATCGGTGGGAAGGTAATCCTATCATTACGGTTGAGGATATACCTTTCCGATGCAATTCAGTCTTTAACGCGGCGGCGGCAATGTACGGCGACGAGTACATTTTGCTGCTGCGGGTAGAAGATTTGGGGGGAAGGTCTGTGTTTGCGCTGGCGCGTGGCTACGACGGTTTCCACTTCAATGTTGAGCCTACCCCGGCCATGGAACCATCCGACGTCGAGCCATTTCAAACATACGAAAGACGCGGGATCGAAGACCCTCGGATAACCGAGATCGACGGGGTCTACTATATCATGTACACTGCCTACTCCCAGTACGGCCCATGCCTTGCCCTTGCAAAAACACCGGACTTCAAAACATTCACCCGTATAGGTATTATTTCGGAACCGGAAAACAAAGATGGAGCGCTCTTCCCAAAGAAGATAGGCGGGAGATACGCCCGTCTTGATCGGCCACATGCAGGCTTGGGGAATATCTGGGTGTCGTACTCCGAAGACCTCAAAATGTGGGGCGATTCCCAAGTGGTGATGACCGGCATCGGCGGCAGGTGGGATTGCGACCGGATAGGCGCATCGACCCCGCCTATAGAGACCCCGGAAGGCTGGCTGGAGATTTATCATGGAGTCAAATGCACCTCCGGTGGCCCCGTCTACAGGCTTGGTGTTGCATTATTGGATTTAGAAGACCCGTCGAAGGTAATCAAACGTTCCATGACCCCGATCCTCTCGCCGCGCGAGTATTACGAACGAATCGGGGACGTGGGCAATGTGGTGTTCTCCTGCGGCGCGATTCCTAGCGGTCACAACGGCAATCTTATGGTTTACTACGGCGCCGGAGACACCTGCATCTGCGTAGGAACTACGACGATAGATGAGTTGGTTTCCCGATGCATGGAAGCGTGTCCCGAAGGATAGCGGACTTGGGCCGTTTCGGGAAAGGGGTTTCCCGAAACAACCTAACAACCTAAACAACCTAATCGGATTAATCTGGACAAGCGGGGATCATTGCTTCGTGCGTAAATGTATAATCGTAGGGGCTTCAGTAGAATCGTCGAAGTAGCAACTTACCGCGTCAAGTATATTACTTCTCAGTTCTTCAAGCGTTTCAGCCTGGGTGTGTATACCATAACCTATGGAGGACGCAACATATCCGCCATCGACCTTATCTTCATGCGCCTCGAAATAAAGCTCTTTCATAACATTAACTCCTGAATGAGCGAGTGATCTACAGCCCCATTATAACTTTATTCGGCAACCTATACAAATTCTAACGCGTGAGCGGGTGCACGCCAAGATTGTGGTATCGATGTAGGGGCGCAAGCATTCCCTCGCCGATAACGTATTTCGCATCGGATTTCGTCGGGAATGCTTCGCCCGAACACCCAAGCCGGGTTAAGCATTTGCGGCTAATACGCCAACT
>JAUSEB010000030.1 GCA_030650495.1 Armatimonadota bacterium
GGGCGAAACAATTGAGGCATGTGGAAACCAAACGGTCTCTGGCGCGGCCTGAAGTTCTGGAAACCTGCCGCCCTCCCATCTTCAGGTTCTGGCCACCGACTGAAGCCAACCCTTCATTGAATACCAGAGCTCCGGCTCCGACAAGACCGGCTTGCAGAAGCTGTCTTCGGTTTAATTTTGCCATACTGATTCCCCCGAAAATTACTCCAAGTTCAAAGCGTTGAGGCTGCATCGCCTCGCAAGCAACCCGTGCCTGAGACACAAATAGCGCCTAGTGAAGCGGCGTAGACTGGCCGGCTATTACAACCACTATTCGCATCGCAAGGATTCCAACAAGCGTACATAATGACGCCAGGAAACAGTAACGCACCCTCCGTCCGGTTCTCGGAAAAAACACGAGAAACGCAGGCAGTATGCCGCCTAGGAGTATCTCCACACCAACAAATAGCGGAGCAAACCCCCCCGTCAATATCAGTCGCGCGACCTCCAGTTCTTCAGCCTTGGAGGTCAGCAATACAAGTATGTCATTACCAATAAGGAACAAGTCGAATATCGCCGTCGCGCCCATAAACTTCGCAAGCATCAAAATAACGCGCCTGTCCCGCTCGCGCTCCTCTGAGGTTGAAGAGCCTGTAAAAAACTTCCACCGTATTGTGGCCAGAGCTATCATTAGACCTATTCCTGACACCATCGCCGACACGATAAATAACGTCGGCATAAGCGCCGTGCTCCATAGCGCTCGGCCTTTGCCCAATGCAAGGATGAACCCGGTGTAACCATGCGTGGCTATCGCCAGCGGGATGCCAACCATCCCCAGTATCTTCGCGAGCTTCTGATCGCCGCGGAACAGGAACCATGCGTATATGAGACCGTTTATCGGATATATCGTCAGCAGGAAACTGCCGTAGGTAATCGGCGATTGTGGGTTCCAAAAAACAAATAGATGCCAGAATCGCAGCGGCTGCTCAAGGTCTATCAGTAGATTGATCGGCGCGATCATCAGAGTGATAGGAGCTACAACGGCGCCGATGCGGCCTATGGGTTTGAAATCAGCTCTTCCGGTAATGATAGAGATAACCGAGATTACAAATGACCCCGCCGAAAGCCCTGTCAAGTAAAAATATACGGCTATCGGCACACCGAGCGCAATCTCGTGCGGAACGTTGTAAATGGTCTGAATATCCATCTACTCTTCTTCTGCCTGTCCTTTCATTGGATCCATCGCGTCCAAGTCCGCGCCTATGTAATAAACCTGGGGCCGTGTCGCCATCTCCGGCTTCAGCACGGTCACCGGATGTTTTGCTACAAGCTGCGCGACATCGCTGTTTGGATCGTTTAAATCTCCGAATATCCGCGCTCGCCCAATGCATGTTTCGACACAAGCGGGCGCAAGTCCGGCGTCAACCAGATGATGGCAGAAGTAGCACTTTTGGACTATCTTACGAATGGGATTTACGAACCGCACGTCATAGGGGCAACTGGCAATACAGTATTTGCATCCTATGCACCGGTGAGGGTCGACCATCACTATGCCGTCTTCGCGCTTGTAAGACGCCCCCACCGGACAGTTGCGCACGCAAATGGGAGACTCGCAGTTGTTACACAGACTGGGTAGAAAAGACCGGCTGACGTTAGGATACTTTCCCTTTTCGATAACCTTCACCCACGACCGGAATACCGACGGCGGCACGTCATTTTCAGCCTTACATGCTACGGAGCAACTATGACAACCCACGCATTTGCGCAAATCGATCACCATTGCCCAACGAATTTGTTTCTTCACCAGAGGTTCCTACCTTTGCGGATAACTCGGGGTTCTTGATTTCTTCTTCTATGATGCAGCTTAAGGTTCCTCCATATAATTATCAAAATATATTAAGCTTATAACCAGGCTTCCGATCCGTCCTCGGATGACACAGGCGCTCTCATCGAGGAATCGTATGCGAAGTGGAGAGAGCAGAGGGTCACAATGAAGATCAACGAGTCCGGGACAAGCGAGAATAAGCTGTCTTTGTTTGAACGAAAAGAGATCGTGGGATTGACGCTCCTGAGCTCGAACACTACAATCACAACAGTGATCTACGGGCAGCAGGACTTGAGAAGTGAAGGTTATCTCGGTTAGCAGACGAACTGACATACCGGCGTTCTACTCAGAGTGGTTCATGAACCGCATCCGAGCCGGCTACGTACGCTGGGTCAATCCATTCTCTAGATTGGTCCATAAGATATCACTTCGACCAGAGGACGTGATGGCATTCGTCCTCTGGTCGAAGAACTACCGGCCACTTCTGTCGCATGCGGACGAACTGGACGGTCTCGGATACCGGATGCTTTTTCATTTCACGATCAACGGCTTGCCTAAGGTGTTCGAGCCTCGCGTTCCCGATACAGCGGAGTTGATAAGGTGCGCGCACGCTCTCACGGAAAGGTATGGAGCAGATGCCGTGCTCTGGCGGTATGACCCGGTGTTAGTCTCAAGTATAACTGATCGGCAGTATCATATCAGTCGCTTTGCGGAGCTTTGCGCGGCTCTCGAAGGAGCGGTGAAACGCTGCTACTTCAGTTTCGTGGTATTCCACCGCAAGGTCCAGAGAAACGCCGAGGTTCTGTGCAGGGAAACAGGCGTCGTATGCCACGACCTGCCTCTCGACGACCGGGTCGAAATCGCCAGCGATTTGGCCGATGTGGCGTACACGCGCGGGATAGAGATGGTCTCCTGCTGCGGTGACTATCTCGTTGGCGGCAAGATCAAGAAGGCACACTGCACCGATGCCGAGCTTCTGCGCAGGCTGTACCCGGACAAGACGCGTCGCTTGGCCGAGGCGCCAACGCGGGACGGCTGCGGTTGCTGTGAGTGTACGGACATCGGCGCTTACGACACATGTGCGCACGGCTGCGTATATTGCTATGCGAACTCAAGGGCACAGACGGCCATGCGTCAAATGGCAGCGCCAACCCTTCGGCCACAAGTCGGTCCGTCAGGTCGCCGTCGAACTCAAGTGCGCACACTT
Source organism: Armatimonadota bacterium (assembly GCA_030650495.1). Classification (GTDB taxonomy): domain Bacteria; phylum Armatimonadota; class UBA5829; order UBA5829; family JAUSEB01; genus JAUSEB01. The sequence goes on from JAUSEB010000030.1 coordinate 3,012, forward strand.
CGGGAACGGGGACGAGATGCAACCTGCGTTCGGTGCGAACCGCCTCGATGACCGCCTCCGGAGTGAAGGCCGTCGGGCTATCCAGCGGGTGGTTCAATATTGGGATAGCTTCTCGCATCAGAAACTCCGCCTGACTGTAAAGTACAGATTGCTGTCTTTCTCGAACTGCCCGTAAGTCGTCCACGCTCGCCCACCGAAGAGGTTGATTCCCAGCGCATACCAGACGGTATCCGAAAGCTCTTGCCTCCACTCGGCATTGATGAAGTAGTCGCGCTGAGATGGGCCGTAGAGGGCGAAAATCGTGCGCTTCACGGTTTC
>JAUSEB010000031.1 GCA_030650495.1 Armatimonadota bacterium
GTATCCTGTAATTGAGGTTTTGGTTGCCATTGGTGGAACTGCTGACAAACCAGGCAGGGTCCGAAGGCCCGACAGGATCGAGATTGTGCGCGGCCTGGGGGGATCTATACATATCGGTGATGTTTCCCCATTGATACACCGGACCCAGGAAGGGTACGTCCGCAATCAGGGGCTGTTTCGGAGTTGCGACGATTTTGGCCTTTGTCCCGCATATGTTACCTCGAATCATCATTCCGAAGTAAACCCCATTATCGTCAACTCCAAGAGTATCGTAATCCGTATTGAACTCGCATGTGTTCAAAGCAGGTTCCCCAACAGGGATGACATACTTGTCCCATATTCCCGCAAATGGATCATTTGTCCGGCAGACGGCAAGAATGAGGTGATTGTTATAGCCGTTCGATCTCTCAAGGACCGATGCGAACCAGCGGTCGCTCCTTCGGTCGAAAACTACCCTGGGGTCAAAAGCCCGCGTTCTGGGATAAACGACTCCATCAACAACCACGTTAAAGAAGTTCTCTGTGGAGACATGGGACAATCTTACGCCGGTTTTTGTGTATACCGCTACAGAGTCATTTAGCGCTACCATGAAGTGGTTCGGGCCAACCGCTCCCATAGTGTCGGGAGCCCACCCGTGATTTGGGTCATCAGGCGCATTGAATCCGTCATTATACTGGTCTTGAAGGCTGATAGCGGGAAAAGCGACGGGGATAAATTCCATCAACGCCGGTTCGGATTGGATGTGAGCTTGGGCGGTCAGGGAAATCGCGGAACTTGCGGGCGCCAGATGATTCCACGTCTGTGAATATGGCTCCGCGCCGGGTGACAATAAATCGCCCGGAATATCAGCTGAGATGCCCATCGATGGCGTACAGAGACATACGAGCGCCACAGCGGCTGCAATCCATTTCCACATCTTGCAACTCTCCTTGCAGATTAATATCGAGAACACTCGATTGAATTGGATTGAGCGCTGGGCCGCGTTCTAAGGATCAAAAAATCGAAGTTGGTATACCCACATGACAGCCGAATGTATCTACATCTCTATACTTAGGCTTATTCTTTGAAGCCGAAGCCGGTTTAATGTTGACGGTTGATAGTTTGTCGGTTGATAGTTGTTGGTTGATGGTTGAAGGTTGAAGGTTGAGAGTTGAGGGTTTTGTAGATGGCCCTGGACATCATGTCCAGGGCATATGTCCGATACCTCTTTTCTGTATGCTGTATGCTGTGGGAATGGCCTTATAGTAGAGACTGACGGTTTAGTCTATTGCAATTCCCGCAGCTTATCTAGGCGGAATTCCTGCGGGAACTACCTTATATGTAATCCGAAGTTTGTCTAAATACACCGCAGGATAGCATACCCGAAATCCGAAACAACGGACTACGAACAACGGACTACGGACTCATCGCTCATCGCTGGCGACTCCCCCGACTCAGGACTCCTCCGTATGCCCACCGGCGCGCGCAACTGCTTCCTCGACGGCTTCCGGCTCTCCCGTTGGCGGTTGGCAGGCTTGAGCTATGCAAACAAAGGCCTTGGGATGTTCGGGTATCGGATATCCTTTCTCGGCAAGACGTTGGCGATCTGTTGAAGGGTCGAACGTGATTACAACTTTGTACGGCTCGTAGCTCTTCAATGCCGACTTTCGCAGGCTCTCTATCCGAGGATCGTCCGGCGATCCTACAAGCGCGATTTCGACGGGATCTTCAAGCGCTTCGCTGACTGCGATCGCGTATCCCGCGGCCATATAACCGTACTGCTTGTATCGTCCCGCAAGGGCGCGCAGTCCTGATTCACCCAACCTTCGATATTCGTTGTTGCCCGTCAAGGCAGCCAATCGGATCAAAGCTCGCCCGGCTTGACCGTTGAGGTCGAGAGGCTTATCCCGGAATGGAAGCCTCTCTTCGCGCGCTCGCTCGATGTTCACATCGAGAAAGCCTCCCAGCGAATCAGAAAATTCGGACTTTACAACCCCCGAAAGCTCATTGGCTGTTCTCAGATATCGCTGTTCGCCCGTGCACTGATATAGTTCGCACAGAAGCCATATCATGTAGACCTGGTCGGCCAACATGCCATAAGCGCGTGGCTGGCCGTCATAGTAGTGATACATACCGCCGCCCGGTCTGCGCATTGTTCGTAAGAGGAAATCAGCGTTCTTCTTCGCGGCTTTCAGGTAATCGTCATGCAGGGTCGCCTCATAAGCTTTAAGGTACGCGTAAGACATCTGCGCATTTGCGTCGGTGTAGATCGTCCGGTCGATTGGCGGCCTGAGCCGCTTGGCTCTTTCTGTGCGGTCGAGTTTGTAATATTCTTCATCCGCGCTTTGGCTCCCGTAGAAACCATGCGTGTCTTTTTCGGCCAATGTGGACTCCACGTACCCCAGTGTTGACCTGGCCGTTTGCAAGTACTCCTTCCGAGTAGTCGCCTGGTAAGCCTGGATGTAGTTGCGGATAACCCCGGCCTGGTCTGCGAGAAGCTTTTCATAATGCGGCGCAGTCCAATCCCGCATCGTGGCATATCTGAAGAATCCGCCTGAGACGGCGTCGTGAATTTCCCCCTCCATCATAGCGTCAAGAGTGGCCAGGGCCATATCGCGCAGGTCGGTTTCCTGAGTGCGGTGATACTGGCTCAGCAGAAGCTCGGTTGCGTCAGGCTGAGGAAATTTCATCTGTCTTCCGAACCCACCGAATTCGTCATCGAATTCCGAACGAAGGGCCCAAAGCGCGTCGCTCACTATTTTGTCTGATAACGATGATCCCCCGCCGGATGTAGACACCGCGGCGGCTTGTTCGGCTCGTATTGCGGAAGCGCGTTCCGTGATCAGCGGCCCTCCTTCGTGATAAGCCTTGATGACCCTTCGGAGGATTTCCTTGAACCTGTCAGGAGGAATATAAGTCCCGCCGGTGAGGACATCGCCGTCAGGAGTTAGAAACGCGGTTGTTGGCCATCCGCCCATGTTGTAACGCGCGTTCACGTCAGGACGGCGGTCGGTGTCGACACGTATAGCAATATATTCGCGGTTGATTATCTCAGCAACTTCATCATCCGCGTAGCTTGTCGAGTCCATCACATGGCACCAATGGCACCATGTGGCCATTATATCCAACAAAATGGGTTTGTTATGTTTACGGGCTTCTTTGAATGATTCGTCATTCCACTCTCGCCAGTTGATTTTGCTCATTGTGCTCACTCCGTATCGGCGGCATCGAAATACTTCACTCTAATCTTTTTATACTCTTTCGTGCTGTAAAGTAAACGATAGTCCGGCGATACGGCAGCTTGTGAGATAGATTTGGCGATTTGCTCGCACTCTTCGATGGAACGCCCATGTATCATAGTGAAGAGCGAATATGGCCAGTCAGGATACGTGGGCCGCTGGTAGCAGTGGCTGACGGCTGAGAATCCCGCCATAATACGCCCCGCTTCCTCGATTCGATTCTCTGGGACGACCCATACTCCCATTGCGTTTGCGACAAAACCAGCATTGCGATGCCGTAAAGTAGCCGCAAACCGTCTCATGACTCCCGATGCAAGGAAAAACCGGGCTTTTTCCAAGAGTTGGCTTTCGGTCATGCCAGCCTTTGCCGCAAGCCGTTTGAACGGTCTGTCTTCAAGAGGGGTGTCCTCCTGCAGAGCCTGGATTGCCGAAATATCTTCTTCAGACAAAGGCTGTGACTCCTGAGAGGTCATGGTCGCGGCGTTTATGGAGGCTGACGGCGCGGAGTCGGAATCCATCATGTCGAATGCCACCCCGATCTTGAAGAGGCGGATTGTGGGAAGAATCATCACTGATTCCGCCTGGGTCTGTGCTTGGAGATTGTCCGCTTCAGCTTTGAGCGATTGTCCGGGAGGAACGGTAAGCGTGAACCACAGGTTGTAAGTATGGTTTCTGGCGTAATTGTGGCTTACTCCGGGATGCAGATTGATGATATTCGCAGCCTCGTCCCGTCTCTCGGGTTCGACTTTCATTGCGACTAAAGCGCTGGAATACCCAAGAGCGCGGGAATCGAATATGGCGCTTATCTGCCGCAGGATGTGGTTCTCTTTGAGTTTGCTGACGCGGCTGATGACTTGGGCAGGCTCCAGCTTGAGCCGCCGCGCAATTGCCTTAAACGGCTGTGGCTCCAATGGGAACTCCGTCTGGAGTATATTCAGTAAAGCTTTGTCTATGTTATCGAGTTTAACTTCTACTTTATCCACCTCATCAGAAACCTGTTATCCCGCTTGCTTTCCCAGAACTTCCGAATACGCGTATCCGGTCTCTAACTGCGTCTCGCATGGCGTCGCGAGCGGGTTTCATCAGCTTCCTTACGTCATATTTTCGCACAGCCCCAGCCGCATCCGCTTGTGCATGTTCCTTTTCCGCCAGGCGCAGCGCATCCCCGATGGCGGCATAGAAGGCGACGCGAATCTGTGTATCTATATTAACCTTTCTGATGCCAAGTTGAATAGCCTCTTTTACGGCGTCGTCCGGAACGCCGGTTCCCCCATGCATCACGAGTGGTATCCTGACTCGATCATCGATCAACCGGAGCCTGTCGTGCACTATAGTCGGAGCGCCCTTATATAAGCCGTGCGTAGTGCCGATGGATACCGCAAGAGTGTCTACACCCGTCTCTTCGACGAACTTGGCGGCCATATCTGGGTCCGTCAGTGAATGCTCAGCCTCTGCGTCCGATATTTCGGAGCCGATTTGACCCAGGCGGCCAAGTTCGCCTTCCACGGTCACGCCAACCGAATGAGCCGCTCTGACGGCAAGTTTTGTAACTTCAACATTTTCCTCATAAGTGCGCGGTGTTTTGCCGTCCGCTTGTAGTGACCCATCCATCATCACCGACGTAAAACCGAGCCTGAGGAATTGGACGATTGTCTCAAACGTGCGGCCATGATCCAAGTGCGCGGCAGCCGGTATCTCAGCCTTTTCGACCAGAGCGAAGATCAGCGCCGCCAATTCCTCCGGTTCCGTGTACGCCAGAGTAGTCTGGGTTACTTGGATAATTACGGGGCTATTTTCTTCCTCAGCGGCTTGGATAATGGCTTGAGCCGATTCCATGTTGATGGCGTTGAACGCGCCAACCGCATAACCTTCGGCGTCAGCATGAGACAGCAGTTCCTTCGTGGTAACTAACGGCATACGTCAACATCCCTTTCCATAGAAACCGAATGTCCGGCAGACACATGTATTTTTCCAACAAACAGAGAAGACAAACCTTGGTAGGTTGGGGGATGAAGGGAGTTAGGAGTTAAAAGTTAGAAGGGGGAGGTCTTCCCTTCTCTAAACTCTCAACTCTAAACTTAGAGGGGGAGGTTTCCCTAAACCCTCAATCCTCAACTATTTTGCCGAATTGCCTCGTCTATGGAAGCGTAGACGGCCACCTGCGTATCGAGCCGCGTAATATTAAGGGTACGGAGAACACGACTGTTGGCGTTTACTAGAGCAAGAGAAGCTTCCAGCGACTCGGCCTGTCTGAGCACATCTTGTATCATCCTAAGACCATCGCTGTTAATATATGGAACGGCTTCCATATCCAGCGCCAGTTGAGTGTTACCGTTGTTCAAACAATTCAACATTATCGAGCGGATCCGTTCCGCGTCATCTTTTTCCAGTGAGCCGGGCGCCCTGACAACCGCGAGCCCGCCATACTCCGTGACCTCGGGTATATCGTATTTCATCTTGCTCTTATCCTCAGTATATAAGACGGATTTAGACATAAGCGGGTTCCGCTTTGGCCGCAATCCCACATACTTAGTTTTGGGTAATAAGGCTGTTTTCTGCAGAGTGATTTTGCAGGCCGCTTGCCTTTGCCGGACTTAGAGTACCCCAGGAGGACGCTTGGTTAAACGGAAAAATAATAGTCGGTAGTCGTTAGTCGATAGTTGGTAGTGGGATGTCCCCGAGTAGCGAAGCATATCGAGGGGTGGTAGGGAGTATCGAAACTAAATAAGAACGAGAAGACAAATCAATCTGATTTACGGGGCTTCAACAAGATGTGACTATACGAGCCTGCGATGACAATGGATGAGAAATGTCTCTATCGTCACTGTCTTCGCCGGTGAAAAACGCGTTCCAGTTTTTGCTGTTTCAGACAGATGACAACTGCACATGATCTTTATGTGTTCGCACGATTATCCTATCTATGATGTGGCGCACGCCGACCAAACCTTTTATAATCGTCTCAGCGGCTTGCCTCTGATTGTCGAAATCCACTTGGCCCAGGAGATAAATATCTCCATTAGCGACCAGCACATCGATTGGCTGCCCGCCTGTGCGCCTGTCTTCCGCTAACCTCGTGCGTATCAACCCTGCCATTACATGCTCACGAACGTCCATGTTCCAGCCTCCTTTGATTGTGTACATCGATTCGCTGCGCGTTTGAGTACATCTATGGAGTAAATTTTCCAACGAAGACGATCATATATAGTTTAGCCGAATCACATATTGGCTAAACACGGATAACCCTATATAATACTCATCTTTATAGCGGATAAGCAGGGAAAATCCACACCCTATCTAGGGTATAATACACCTTACGTGGGAAGTAGGCAATCAATAAAAATGAGTGCGTGTCAAATGTGGGGAAATCGTCGTGAAACCGTAGGGGCGAAGCATCTGCCCCACGACTTCTCACAATATATCAGATGCAAATGCAGATGCTTCGCCCCTACAACTATCCACCCATAGAAATCATGAAAAACATAACGGAAACTTTGGAAGACGAATTCGGAGACATAATCAAGAAAGCTAGGACCGGCATCGGGTATTCGCTCGAACAATTGTCCACCGTCACCGGGATCGAGCCGTCGGTCCTGGCGGATTTTGAGGCTTATTGCCGCGCTCCCGCTGAAAGCGAAGTTAACGCATTGGCGGAAGCATTAATGCTTGACCGCGAAAAGCTAAATGAGATAGCAAAAATGGCGTGGCAGCCTCTGCCGGAACCGTGGCGCATCGAGCCAAATGCGCGCATTAGAGTCGTGCAAGTCGATGTAGGTGGTTACTCCGAGAACTGCTATATCGCCGGGTCCCGAGACACCGAGCACGCTTTCATAGTCGATCCCGGCGGCTCCGCCGCAGCAATTGTGGAAGCGGTTCGAGATGAAGGATTTACGCCTATGGCAATCGTCATAACTCACAGGCATTACGACCACACTTCAGGCGCCGCGGAGCTTGCCGAGAGACTTGATATAGGAGAGGTTATAGGCCCATCGGAAGCCTTGAATAAGTTGCACCTGGCAAAATCATCCAAACGGCGGGTGGAGGATGGGAAAGAGATCGATGTCGGCAATTTGAGAATCCAAGCCCTGAGTACGCCGGGGCATACGTCCGAAAGCACGTGCTATCTATTTGGCCGGATTTGTTTTGTCGGAGATACGCTTTTCGCCGGTTCCTTGGGCAGAGCCATGGCCGGTCCGGCAGCTTACCAGACTCTGCTGACATCGGTCCGCGACAAGATATTAACCCTTCCCGGCGAGACAGCCCTGCTTCCCGGTCATGGCCCCGCGACAACAGTACAGGAAGAATTGCTGCATAATCCGTTTTTGTAAAAAGTCGGTTGGCGGTTGTCGGTTGAGGGAAACTATCCTTCGGCTTGTTCTTGGGAGTGTTCAAAAACACCGATTCCTTTGTAGCTCGGGGCCTTGTGCCCCGTCTGCTGAGCGTAGATTCACTGCCGCCGACCGGCCACAAGGGCCGGGGCTACGGTTTTTGAACACTCCCTCT
>JAUSEB010000037.1 GCA_030650495.1 Armatimonadota bacterium
GGGAACAAAATATTATTATACGGCGACTGCGTTGTATGATTCGGGGAGCGGCACATTGGAGAGTTCTCCCACTACGGAAGTCTCCGCCACCGCAAATTATCTTTGGACAACTGCCCTGCTTGCTACTGGGGGATACGGCAACACCCTAAAGGTTGATGGCAACGGGGCGGCTCATGTTGCTTTTATCAACCTGAGTAAGATCCAATATGCCACTAACGCTTCAGGACAATGGGTGCTGGAAGATGTCGGGACATTCGAAGGGGATGATACTGAGGCCGCTCCGCTGGCTTTACGAATCGGGGCCAGCTACCGTATAGTTGTTTATTATGATAACGGCGCCCAAGTTCTCCGACAGGCGACCTATGCCAACAGCCAATGGCAAAGTCATTCTCTTATGACCAGCGCGCATCCTTATATGTCGAGCCTCTGGAAGGGTGTCTCCCTGACAATAGATAGTAGTGACCGCCTGCATGCAACCGCCTACATGAACTCTGACGCTATTTATTATTGTTTAAACGATCAAGAAGGCGGCGCCTTCTCTCGCGTCTCACTGGAAGCCGTTGGTCTCCCTGTCAGCTCATCCTTAGTTCTGGATAGCAGCAACATTGCGCACGCTCTCTATAAAATTGGAGCTACTGCGAGGGAGGCTTATATTGATAAGCCGCTGTTTGATCAAACAGGTTCACGAGATAACATTAGGATTGGGGGGGGGCTGTCACTTTCGGACGGAGGTGACCCCGGCCGCAATTTTGCTATCGGAATTCACCCGACGGATTCTCGCAGGCATACCGCGATCTATGCTGGCAGCGCTGCCGGAACAAGCGAGGTTGCCTTTGAATATTGGATAAGTGATACCGCAAGTGTCAATTCCACGCGATCCAGGCATGCCACTATCGCCACGATGGTGCCGTCCGGTTCAACCAGCCTGCAAAGAACAGCGATTTCGGTGGAGGCAACCGGGGTTGTTCACATCGCCTTCATTGATGTGGTTAGCCGGAAGGTTGTCTATGCCACCAATAAAGCGAGCGTGCTTGGCGGCGGAAGCGCCGATCTTTTTGTCCCAGTGGAAATTGAGTCTGCTACGGAGATATTAGGCGGGAAAGGCGCCGGAGATTTATCCATTGCAGTTGGAGCAAACAACCAGATCCACATCATGCACTGCTCGGGACTCGGCTTAAGGCATCTCTCCGCAACGATCGACTGAGCCGCCTCAAGCTGTTATGAGCGACTTTCTCCCCTTTACGAAAAACGACCTCAAACGCCGCGGGATCGACCAGCTCGATGTCATCCTCGTTACCGGCGACGCTTATATTGACCATTACAGCTTTGGGTCGGTCCTGATCGCGCGCTATCTCGAAGCGT
>JAUSEB010000048.1 GCA_030650495.1 Armatimonadota bacterium
GCATCGTTCGTATCTAACGAGCTTAAGAGATTAACTGTTCGCTTCGAGTAAGTTCCTGGAGCGTTAGCTTCACCAGCAAGCACCTTAGCCCACAACGATTGCATTTCTTCGTCTGAGACTATTCTGCACTTATCGAAGAAGTTTATTATCCAATCATCCTCTATGTTCTGCGGAGTGGAGGAGTTTGCCAACTGTGATATAGCCTTCTGCGTGATCTGTTCCATGTTATCTTGCTTTTTCGCTTCTTCCGCGACGAAGCGATTCAACGCCCGGCGTTGAAGATCGGTAATCTTAATCTGTGTCTCTGCCTTGATGATTTCTGCTTCGGCTTCCGCTTTGGCAACTCGCACAATCTGGCAAGGTTCAAAAATACCACCAACAGCCCCAGCAATTTTCTCAATTAATACTGTTGCTGGTTTTGAAAGCTCACCAAGGATAATTATGGAATTCGGTTCTGGCATGCCATCACCCCGTTTAATATCCAATATCCGAAAAAGAGGAGAAGCCTTTCAACTTCTCCCCCTAATACTCCGAGCAACTCACTCGTTACTCATCACTCATCGCTCGTTACTTCTTAAATCTCCCCAGCCATCCGCTGCAGCTTTTCCCACTTCCTATCCACCTCAGCCTGTAGCTCGGCCAATAGGTCTTCCATGCCGGGGCGGAACAAGTGCCGGAACTTGGTCTGCATCTTCAGATAGTCGGTCAGGGGCTTCTTCTCGCGCGGCTTGTAAGTGATCTTGGTCTCACCGTTGACCACTTCATAAAGCGGCCAGTAGCAGCAGTCAGCGGCCATCTTGCCGATCTTGATTCCCTCTTCCGGCGGGTAGGCCCATCCCAAGCGGCATGGGGCCAGCACGTTGACGAAAGCCGGGCCTTCGGCGGCCAAAGCCTTCTGGAATTTGGTGACCAAATCGTTCCAGAAACTGGGGCTGCCCTGGGCGACATACGGGATGTCGTGCGCCGCCATAACCTGGGTCATGTCTTTCGGGAACTGCTTCTTGCCTGGCTCAAGGGTTCCAGCCGGGCTGGTGGTCGTGTGCGCGCCCTTGGGAGTCGCGCTGGAGCGCTGCACGCCGGTGTTCATATACGCCTCGTTGTTATAACAGACGTAGACGAAATTGTGGCCGCGCTCAGCCGCCCCGGAGAGCGCCTGGAAACCGATGTCGTAGGTTCCGCCGTCGCCGCCGTATGCAACGAACTTGACTTCCTTATCGTATTTGCCCTGCCTCTTCAGCGACTTGTAAGCCGCCTCGACGCCGCTGATCGTAGCCGCCGAATTCTCGAACGCGCTGTGGATGAACGGCTCTTCCCACGCGGTATATGGAAACAGGGTGCTGGTGACTTCCAGGCAGCCGGTGGCGCAGGTCGTGACGACCGGCGTGTCCGCTGCCATATACATCATTCGCACAACCAGCGGGGCTATGCATCCGCTGCACGCTCTATGTCCTCCGGTGAACTTTTCCGGTTTCTTCGCAAGCTCTTTGATGTTTGCCATTATTTATTCCCTCACGCCCAGGTAGGTGACCAAATTCTTCACCCTACCGGTTTTCGCAATCTCTTGCAGGTCTTTGTAAACGGACAGAATGTGGTCCATATTGATGTCCCTGCCGCCGAGGCCGTAGACATAGCCAGCGGTCACTGGCTTGTTCGGCCAATCGCAAATCGCGTTCCGCACTTCGCCGAAAACGGGTCCGCCGCGTCCGGCCAGACCGTCCGATCTGTCGAGAACGGCGACCGCCTTCTTGCCTTCTAACGCTTTGGCGATCTCGTCATACGGGAACGGCCGGAACATGCGGACTTTCAGCATGCCGGCCTTGACGCCCTTTTCGCGCAATTCGTCAATCACGACCTTCGCGGTTCCGGCGGTCGAACCAAGCACCACAATCGCGTATTCCGCGTCGTCCAGCTTGTAGTTCTCGAAAATGCTATATTCCCTGCCGAAAGCTTTCTTGAAGTCGGCGGCGACATCCATCAGGACGTCCTTTACTTTCATCACAGGCTCAACCAGGCCCCTGCGATGCTCGAAATAGAAGTCGGTGAAGTCGAGTCCGCCCATCGTCACGGGATGGTCTACATCCAGAAGCCAATTAGTCGGCTTGTAGGTTCCGACGAACTTCTTGACCTCCGCGTCGTCTTCCAATTGGACAACTTCCATCGCGTGGCTGATGATGAAACCGTCGTAAGTAACCATCACGGGAAGCTTGATGTCGGGATGCTCGGCGATTCTAATAGCCTGGATCGTGTTGTCGTAAGCTTCCTGGGAATCTTCCGAGAACAGGTGAATCCATCCAGCATCGCGCGCGCCCATAGTGTCGCTGTGGTCGCAGTGGATGTTGATCGGGGCGCTGAGCGCTCGGTTCGTGACCGGCATCACGATGGGAAGCCTAAGCCCCGCCGCAATGTAAAGCATTTCCCACATCAGGGCAAGTCCCTGTGAGGATGTTCCCGTCATCGCTCGCGCTCCGGCAGCCGACGCGCCGATGGTTGCGCTCATTGCGCTGTGCTCGCTCTCAACGGCCACGTATTCGGTGTCCACCTGGCCGTTTGCGACAAAGCTTGAAAATATTTGCACGATTTCCGTTGCAGGAGTTATCGGATACGCGGCGACAACGTCGGGGTTGATCTGCCGCATAGCTTGCGCTACCGCCTCATTACCGGTCAGAGCGGACAGTTTTTTGCCGTTCTTTTCCGTTTTGGCGGCCATTTTCGTTGTTTCTTCTACAGTCTTCGCCAATTCTAACCTCCGCTCTAATCGGACTTGATTTCGTTATACGCTCGCTCGATGGCTTTTAAGTTTCCCTCGATGACTTCGGGCTTGTTCTTGAACTTCTGCTCGATCTTCTTGCGTGTGTCGTCCATCACCGTCTCATAAGACAGCAGTCCGGTCACTTTGACCAGGGCGCCGAGCATGGGAGTGTTCGGGATGTCCATGCCGATGGTCTCTCTTGCGATCTTGGAAGCGTCTATCGTAAATAGCTTGCGGCCGTTGAGGCTCAGCTTCGCCTTGATTTCCGACGCGGGCTTGTTGGTATTGATGATAATAACGCCGTCCTGTGTCAGTCCCGCCGTAACGTCAACGGTTCCGATCAAAGTCGGGTCGAGCACAACCACTACGCTCGGCGATTTCACCTGCGAGTGGATTGTGATTGGTTGATCGCTGATGCGGTTGAACGATTGGACGGGCGCGCCCGTCCGTTCCGGGCCGTATTCGGGAAATGCCTGGATGTACTTGCCCTCGGCAAGCGCCGCGTCGCCGAGGAGCAGTGCGGCGGTTTTCGCCCCCTGTCCCCCTCTACCGTGCCAGCGGATTTCTGTAAGCTTTGCTGCCATTTCGCCTGGCTCCTTCCAGTTTTATATGTTTCGGCAAATCTAAAGAGTCGAGAGATAGTTGAAGGTTTAAGGTATTGCTTGCGCCACACTCTCATTCAACCCTCAACTCTCAATCCTAAACCAATTCACATCTCCCTGCGCCATTTGAGCGCTTGGATAAGTGTGGCCTGGTCGGCGTAGTCCATATCGCCGCCGACCGGCATCCCGTGAGCAATTCTACTCACCTTAATATTGAAAGGCTTTAACAGGCCGGAGATATACATCGCGGTCGTGTCGCCTTCGATAGTCGGGTTCGTTGCCAGTATGACTTCTTTCACGTAGTCCTGGTTGACGCGCTCCTGCAGCTCGCGTATCTTGAGCATATCCGGGTTGATCCCCTCCATAGGAGAGATCACACCCTGCAGGACGTGATACATGCCCCGGTATTCGTTCGTTTTCTCCATCGCCACCAGATCGCGCGGCTCGGCGACCACGCAGATGACCGACCTGTCGCGCTTGGGATCGCTGCAAATGTCGCAAATCTCCTGGTCCGTGAAGTTGAAGCATATCTTGCACATTTGGATGCTCGTCTTCACGTCAATAATGGCGTCGCTCAGGAGCCGGGCTTCTTCCTCGGTGGCGCGCAATATGTGAAAGGCAAGCCGTTGGGCGGACTTTGGCCCAATGCCTGGAAGCTTTTCCAGTTCCCCAACCAGTATAGCCAGCGGTTTTGCGTAGTGCATGGTGTATACCTATGTTATCTTTGTAACGTTGATTAATTTTATGCTGCGGGAACTGTCTTGCGCTAATTTGGTACGGCTCTTCGTATATGCCGTTCCCGCAGCATAGGGTATGTTCTTAAGAAAATGTGACCGGCTGTTACACACGTGAAGAGCGAGGAGTCAGCCCCCTCGCCCCAACAGACAGCATCGATCTGAACATCAAATATATTATACATCAAGAGATGAATTAGGGCAAAGATTTGAATGATGCCCGAATTCACCGTCCAAAACGAATCGAAACGAATTGGCCTAATGGCGGCTTTGGCTTCAAAGAGGGAGTGTTCAAAAAGTCTGGTTTGCATGTAGCCTAGGGCCTTGTGCCCGTCATTTCATGCTCAAAACGATTGCTATACGACGCCCACAAGGGGCTATGCTACGGTTTTTGGACACTCCCAAGAACAAGCCGAAGCTTAGTTATAAGGCTTTCAGCGGGATCACCGGTTTCAGTGTCTCAGCGATTCAGGAGGGAATAGCGTGGAAAAGCGGCGTCGAACCGCCGCAATCCAAACTAACAACCAAAATAAGTAGTGATAATTTTCACAACTACCTCCGTTAGACGGAGGATTTTGGCGGCGTGAGCCTAATTACAATACTAAGTGTGCAAGTTACGCGCGTATTTCGGATTAAACCTCTAGGGGGAGAAAGCTATGGCAAGAGTTTATAACTTCAACGCAGGACCAGCCGCCCTGCCGCTTCCCGTTTTGGAAAAGGCTCAGGCGGAGATGGTGGATTATCCGGGCAATGGAATGTCCGTTATGGAGATGTCCCACCGCTCGAAGGGATTCGCCGAGATCATCGAGGCGGCGGAGGCAAATCTCCGCAAGCTGATGGGGATTTCCGATGACTATGCGGTCCTATTCCTGCAGGGAGGCGCAAGCCTGCAGTTCGCGATGATTCCAATGAACCTCCGCAGGCCGGGCAAGTCCGCTGACTATGTCAATACCGGTAGTTGGGCGTCGAAGGCCATAAAGGAAGCGAAGGTCACCGGCGCCGTTAATGTGGTATGGGACGGCAAGGCGGAGAACTTCATGCGCGCTCCCAAGGAGTCCGATCTGAACCTCAGTCCCGACGCCGAATACGCGCATATCTGCTCCAACGAGACCATCGGCGGCATCCGCTACCCGGTTTTTCCCAAGACCAAAGCGCCGCTCATCGCCGACATGTCGAGCGAGATTATGTCCCGCGTGATCGACGTAAACCAGTTCGGCATGATCTACGCGGGAGCGCAGAAGAACATCGGTCCGTCGGGGCTTGCTCTGGTGATTATCCGCAAAGATTTGATCGAGCGATGCCCGGAGGACGTGCACGTTTTCCTGCGCTACAAGACCCACTCGGAGGAAAAGAGCCTTTACAACACGCCCAACACGTGGGGTATTTATATCGTAAAGCTCATCACCGAATGGATGGAGTCGCTGGGCGGAGTAGCCGCGATGCAGAAGATCAACGAGGCCAAGGCCGCCGCGCTCTACAATCTACTTGATTCCAGCAATTTCTGGCGAACGCCAACTGATCGGGAAAGCCGCTCGATTATGAATGTGGTCTGGCGCCTGCCGAGCGAGGAGCTTGAAGAGCAGTTCGTCAACGAGGCGAAGAAGGCAAATTTCGTGGGGCTAAAAGGCCATCGCTCCGTCGGCGGCATCCGCGCCAGCATCTACAACGCGGTCCCGAAAGAAGCCATTGACGCGCTGATTGCCTTTATGAAGGACTTCGAAGCGAAGAACGGATAGGTAAGAATTAACCGCGGATAAACACAGATATGTGAGAGTTGTTGGTTGATAGTTGGTAGTTGATGGTTTTAGATGGCCCCGGAGATCATGTCCGGGGCCAAATCACATCGGACATCCTTGTCCGATTCCTAATATCGTTGCTTTTGTTGCTTCGGTAGCTCTGCTGCCGAAGCTGGCGCCGAAGGCGTCGAAACTCCCTCTCCCTTGACGGGAGAGGGTCGGGGTGAGGGTGATATAATGCCCGGCTATTTTGCCTTCTTAGCTTCCTTCAACGATTCCATCCGAATCTCCGGTGTCGGCCTGCGGACGTAGAGCGGGACGAGTGAGAAGGCGTCGTCGAATTGGCCTGCCGCGAATCGCTCCGCCGCGAGTTGCCCCATGATTTCGCCGCGTGGGTGGTCCGCCCAAGTGGGAGTAAAGACAGTCTTGTCGCCGAGGTGTTCTTCGATAGCTTCGCGGTTGGCGCGGGAGCCGGGGCCGCAGAAGACTATACGCCGGGGTTTCAAGCCTAAAATACGGTCGTTAAGCTCGTCTATCGAGAGAGCGGAATCTTCGGTTAGCTTGGCTGGACGCTTGCCGTCAAATCTATATATCGCGTTGTAGACTTCGCCTGGTCGGGCGACGAGTAGGGGAACGATTAAATCCATTGGCTCTGCCATCACTCCGGCGGCGAATATGTCGAGAGTCGGGAGTCCGATAATCTTTTTATCGGCGGCGTAGGCAAGCCCCTTAGCGGTCGTAACGCCGATTCGGATTCCGGTGAATGAGCCTGGGCCGAGGGAGACCGCCACTGCGTCCAGATCGTTCGGCGTAAGCCCGGAGTCATCAAGGGCCCATTTAATATTCGGAGCTAATCGCTGCAG
>JAUSEB010000050.1 GCA_030650495.1 Armatimonadota bacterium
TCATCGTTAAAGGTCGCGGTAGGCGCTTTGTCCAATCTCTTGTACGTGCCGTCCAGAGAGACTTTTGGCATGGCGGCAGAGAAAGCTCCTTCAACCATAGCATCGGCCTTGCGGACGTTTTCCTTTGCGATGTGCACCGCCGGGTTGTTTTCCAAAGCGATTGCGACGCTCTGCGATAACGTTAGTTTCTCTGTGCGGGCGGTGCCGGCTGCCAAAACCAGCACGGTGAGCGTTACAAGCATACAGGTAAATGATCTCATTTCAATCCTCATTCTACAAATTGCTGTCTTCCTGGGCTTTGCTCAATCCGGCGGCGAGATGGCCGAGGAACTCTCGAACCGCATCAATCTTGAAGATCACCAGCCCATCGCCGCTTGGGTGGCTCATGATAAGCATCTTGTCGCCGGTGTTGATCTTAAGTTTCTTTCGGACATCCGCGGGGATGACAACTTGACCTCGTTCTCCCACCGTGACAGTGCCGATACAGGAATCTTCCATACGCATTTTTGGTGTCAAAGGAAATATCACCTCTTTCTGCGATGTATGAAATATCATACAATTCGCACTTCAGCGGTAATTATAGCCAGGACTGCTAATGTTGTCAATGCCGTAATCAGCAGCCAGCTCGGATTCTCCCACACTCAACACTTCCCGCTTTCTTCGGGATCCCGCTGTGGCGTGAAAACCCTAAACACTCAACATCCCCAAGCCGGCGGTTGTTGCGAAAAGCATATGTGATGTGCTATAATTTCGTGTATTTGCGGCTTCCCGCCGCAATCGAGGAGGATTGCTGATTGATAGATACTAGTGATTTTAGAAATGGGTTATCAATTATAATAGATAACGACATATACACTATAGTGGAGTTCCAGCATGTGAAGCCGGGCAAGGGCGGCGCGTTCGTCCGAAGCAGGCTGAAGAACGTTCGCACGGGCGCAGTCATCGAGAAGACGTGGCGCGCGGGCGAGAAGATGGAGCAGGCCGTTCTGGAGCGCAAGCCGATGCAGTACCTATATAGTATGGACGGCGAATATCACCTGATGGACAATGAGACCTTCGACCAGATTTCCGTAGATAAGTCTGCGTTCGGCGACGCGGTCAAGTATTTGAAGGAAAACCAGGAAGTGAGCGTGCTTTCGCATGACGGTAAAGTAATCGGCGCGGAACTTCCATTTACAGTAGAACTCGAAGTTGTTGAAACCGATCCCGGCGTCCGCGGCGACACGGCTTCCGGCGGGTCCAAGCCGGCCACACTGGAGACCGGTGCGGTTATACAGGTTC
>JAUSEB010000058.1 GCA_030650495.1 Armatimonadota bacterium
CGTTTTGAGAAGCCTGTTTGAGACTTGGGCGCTGCAGGGTCAAAACACCATTGTGGCCTGTCGGGAGATGATCGTCAGAGCAAATAGAAAATATTCACACCTTGCTTGCAGAGAATATCTCCCGGAGAACTGAACTCATACTCAAATTGTGGGCGGTGGATATAAGCGTCGACAGTTCGCCGGCCATAAGTTTTATCGCCGCTTTTCATGAACGCCTGCCAGGTCTCCGACGCAAAGAGATCAGAGGCGAACGGATAGTCCGACTTGTGCGCGATGTTCCAAATTAGTTTATGGCTGCGAGTGCGTACGGCGCGCATCGGATAATACATTGTTACTTGATGAGACGTGTGGGACCCATAAACCTCATCCCAGCCCTTTGGGTTCTCATCTTCCAGAATCCGGCGGAAAGATCGCCCGTGGAATGCCTCGGCGTCTTCCGGCAGCGCTCCCGCGAAATCCAGAATCGTCGGTGTGATGTCAGTCCACGAGACCATTGCGCTGTTCACGATTCCACGCTTCTTTTGAAACGGACTATGGACGACGCACGGCAATCTCATTCCGGGTTCATATAAGGTGGTCTTTGCTCCGGGAAACGGCGCGCCATTGTCCGAAATGAAGATGACCAGCGTGGTCTCCCATTTTCCGGTCTCCTTTAGGATTTGTATCAGCCGCAAAAGACCCTTATCGCCCCGCTCTATTGACATGTAATAATGCGCCAGCTCAGCACGGCATTCAGGCGTATCCGGCAGCCATGGAGGCACGATCACGTCCTTTGGGTCAACAGGGGATGAACCCTCCCGCAGGAACGGCCTGTGCGGTTCACCCGTGTTAAAACAGAGGAAAAATGGATTGGGGTCATCGGCTGCTATGAATGACCGGCATTTATCCGCCATTTTGTCGGGCGAACCAGGGTCGATCCCGATGCGCCGTTGGAAACGGTAAATAGACTCCGGCTGGATATGGAACTTGCCCGCCGTCATCGTGCGATAACCGGCTGAAGCAAGCATGATCGGTAAAGTCTTTATCTTAGAGAATGTAGAGAAATGATGCGGGTCGTGCGCCAGGCCGTATTGACCATTGGAGTGATTATGAAGCCCGGTCAGAATTACGGACCGGCTCGGACTGCAAGACGCCGTCGTGCAGAACGCGCTGGAAAATCGCACTCCCTCACCGGCCAGCATATCCAGACCGGGCGTCTTGACGATTGGATTGCCGTAGCAACCCGCGTCGTCCATGCCCTGGTCATCGGCAATATAAAGCAGAATATTCGGTCGCATATTCCCTTCTCCTTCCGCAAAGCTTGGTAACGGCAAAGCTGAAGCCGCTGCTGTTAGAGCGGCTGCCTTCAAGAATTCACGGCGCGATTTGTTGAATCCACTCATCGCGAGGTCCTTTCTTCCATCGCATGCATCCTAACTAACGACTATCGACTTACCGGCCACCGACTCCCAGTTACCCCTTGTGCGGCGCCATGCAATGCTCCTCCATCGGAACAAGTTGTGAAAAAGTACACAACCCATGCAGGAACTATATCACACTAAATCTAAGCGTAACATGAGTTCACTTTTTATGCTTCAGATGATAGAATACTCGAGCATTATTTGCTTCCCGGAAGGAGTTCGGTAATGGCAAAAATCCTTGTAAGTGACCCAATAGCAAACGAAGGCATAGAGATATTGAAACAGGCAGGCCAGGTCGATGTTAAGACCGGTATGTCGAAAGAAGAGCTTATTGCGTGTATCGGCGACTACGATGCTCTTGCGGTGCGCAGCGAAACCAAGGTAACCGCGGATGTGCTCGAAGCCGCGAAAAACCTCAAGATCATTGGCCGCGCGGGCGTCGGAGTTGACAACATTGACGTTCCGATTGCGACGCGGAAGGGCGTCATCGTGGTCAACTCGCCCGAAGGAAACACCATAGCGGCGGCGGAATTGACAATGGCCCTGCTTCTGTCGCTCTCGCGCAACATCCCGCAGGCGTGGTGTTCGATGCGCGCCGGTGAGTGGAAGCGAAGCAAATTCGTCGGGACCGAAGTCTACAAGAAGACCCTGGGTGTTGTCGGCCTCGGTAAGATAGGTAGGGAAGTCGCCAAGCGGGCGCAGGGATTTGGCATGTCCATCGTAGCTTACGACCCGTTCCTGACCGCCGACAGCGCCAAGAAGATGGGAGTCGAGCTGGCCGAGCTGAACGATCTGCTAAAGAAAAGCGATTACATAACCCTGCACCTGCCTTTGAACAAAGACACCAAGAACCTCATCGGAGCCAAGCAATTGGCCATGATGAAAGACGGCGCGCGCGTGATAAACGTAGCCCGCGGCGGAATCGTCGACGAGGTCGCGCTCGCCGCGGCCATCGAGTCGGGCAAGATAGGCGGCGCCGCAATCGACGTTTACGAGCAGGAGCCGACTCCGCCGGAGAACCCGCTGCTCAAGATCGACAAGACGGTTACAACTCCGCATTTGGGAGCCTCCACCGCTGAGGCGCAGATCAACGTTGCGATAGACATAGCCGAGCAGATAGTGGATGTTCTCGGTGGCAAACCCGCCCGCAGCGCGGTAAACATGCCCGCGATGTCCGCCGAAGCCCTTGCGCAGGTGGAGCCGTATCTGGTACTGGCTGAGAGAATGGGAGCGCTGCTGACACAGACGACCGACAGCCCCATTAGCTGCCTTGAGATCACATATTGCGGTGAACTCGCCGGTATGGAGACCGGCCCGATTTCGCGCGCGGCGCTTGTCGGCTTGTTGCGTCCAATCCTCGGTGAGTCGGTCAACTTCGTCAACTCCCCGATTATCGCGGAGTCAAGAGGAATCCAAGTAGTCGAGAGCCGTTCCCAGTCGTCCGGTGATTACACATCGCTTATCTCCATTAGCGCGAAAACCGAAAAAGGCCAAAGAGAGATCAGCGGCACACTGTTCGGCAAGAAAGACATCAGGATAGTCGAGATCGACGGCTATAGAATCGACGTTGTGCCGGAAGGCGCTATGCTGGTCGCTCCTCATATCGACAAACCAGGCATCATCGGGCATGTCGGCACGCTTCTCGGCGACAAGAAGATCAATATCGCCGGTATGCACGTTGGCCGCGAGAGCGTCGGTAAGCGCGCGATTATGGTCCTGAGCGTCGACGCCGAGATTCCTGACGAGGTGATGGCCGAGATTGTCAAGATAGACGGCATCGAAAGCGCGAAACAGGTGCAGTTCTAGCAGTATTTGCTGGCCGGTTTCGGGAAAAGGGTTTCCCGAAACAACGGTAAAGAGCTATTGGTTGACGGTTAGTTTTAGCTGTCAGCTGTCAGCTGACAGCTGACAGCTTTTTCCATCCGTGTTTATCCGCGCTTATCAGCGTTAATCTGCGTTTTTCTTTACCTTGGGATTCGTTGCTTCGGTAGCCTGCTGCCGAAGCCGTCCCGATTCATCGGGACGAATAGAGGTTGTTACTTTTGCTTTACGTTCCGCCAAAAGCCAGGAAAGCGTTTAGAAAAGAATTCGCCGCCGCCGCCGTCTGCGGAGTGATGGTTGGCGGGTTGTTTCCGTTCCTGCCTTTTGTCGCATCCCATCGTCTGGGCGCAAGCGCCACCCTCATCAGCCTGATGCTGGCCGCGCCGTGGGTTGGCAGTTTCGCCTCCGCCGCATTTGCCCACGCCACGGCGCGCAAGCCGCTTATGCGGACAGTCTCCAACGTTTGGATATTAGCAAGAGCGACATTCATACTGATGCTGTTCGTGAACACGCCCTACACATTCGCGCTCATAACAATAGTTGCGATGTTCCTTGCGTCTTTGGCGCTGCCCGGCTACGCCTGCATAATGAAAGCGATTTACCCGGACGACCATCGCGGCAAAATAATGGCTTATATAAGGGTGGTCATGTGGCTTGTCGCCACACTGGCTACATTCATAGCCGGACCGATACTCAGGAATTACGCCCACAGCTACCAGATCGTTTTTCCAATAGCGGCGGTCTTTGGCGTAGTTTCCGTGTATATGTTCCGAACCATCGATGTTCCAGGTGATGACGAGAAAAGCCTGAGCAGTATTGAACGCGTATCGTTTGCCGACTCGATGCGCAGTTCATGGACTATACTGACACAGAGCAACCGGAGATACGGGTGGTTCATCCTCACCACTACGATATACGGCTTCGGCAACTTCCTAATGATGCCGGTATATCCAAAGTATATGGATGAATATCTGCACATGGACGAGTACACCTTCGCCATATACTCTGTAATCACTTCTATAACAATGATGATCGGGTTCCTCTACTGGGGCCATTACATCGATGGCCGAAGCCCGCTTCGAGCCGTTATTTTGACGATTCTGATCAACGCGCTCCTGCCGCTTACTTTCGCCATAGCTCCATCATACATCTGGATACTGCCGGGAGCCGTCCTTTCGGGCATAATGGGCTCCGGGCTTGAACTTGCGTATATGAACGCCGTGCTCGATTTCGCCCCCGATGGAGAGGAAATGCGATACCAGGGAATACAGAATTCCGTTCAAGGACTGCGCGGAATCGTCGGTCCGATCACGGGCGGACTTATGTACGATCTTTTTCGCAACGCTAATTTTGAAATCCGATATGTTTTCCTCGTCTCCTTCGTCCAGATCATGATCGGATGGTGTCTGCTTGTCTATGGAATGCGGTGGAAATACCCAAAGGCAAAAGCAGCCTGCTGAGTAGGAGTTCAGGGTTGGTGATTACTACGTCATGCTGAACTTGATTCAGCATCTATTCTACGAAGGGATAGACCCTGAAACGAGTTCAGGGTGACGTGTAATTTCTGATGCGTCGGTAGCTTTGCTCCCGATGCCGCGACCGCAGGTCGCGCAATCTGAAATCAGGAATTTCGCTCCGCCGCAACCGGCTCCAAGAAGTTCCGCAGCAAAGGCAGAACCATATCACCTGAGAGCCGGTGAACCTCCCCCTCAACGTCCTCTACCGCGACCCAAATCTTCTCCGCCGGTTGGCTTGCGGGCCGCTGCATCATACCCGGCGGCAGAGGAGGGAGGATGAAAGTCCTGCCCTCGCATTCGGACAGCGCGTCATCGAATGTGCTCTTCATTACGGATTCTTTAATGGGATCGTAAGGCAAAAAACCCAGTTTGCTGACCGTCTCGCGGGTCTCTTTGTTGTCCTCGCCCCACATCAACTGGACCTTTTTCAGATGAACCGACGCGCGCCCGGCGTTCCAAATATCCAGCCTGATCGTCCCGTTCGGCGCGTCCCGCGCCGTGACCCAACTGAGTTTGGAGCTCAACCGCTTCTTGCCGAGACCCTTCGCAAGCTCCAGCCTTCGTTTGCGATGCAGCGACAGCGAAACAATCGCAAGAATCAAAGCAAGTCCGGCGGCGGAAAGCGACACTATATCAAGAACCTGATATACCAATACCAATCCACATCCTTATTTAGAAGTTAGAAGTTAGGAGTTAGGAGTTAGGAGTTAGAATTCGACTTCTAGCAACTAACAACCAGCTACTAACTACTCCCTTTCGTGCAGGCCAGGATGGTTCCGGCGGGACCCAGGTCAGGACGCCAGCCATCGGGCGGGATAATTATGTTGTGCGACGCAAGGTAGTCGCGGATTACGATAATGCGCTTCTGGTCGGAACAGGGGGCGCTAATCGCCTTGGCGATTGGACCTTCAAAGCCTACGGCCTTGCCATCCTGTATTGTGATATTCGCCGCCCAGACATGATTGCCGTCGATTTTCAACCGCACGTAGTTCTTCTTAGGCGGCGCAAGTATCTTCGCAATCTCCTGCCGGAAAGGCTCTCGTAAAAGCTTGAGGCCGGGGCACGACTTCTGCGCGAAGTCACGATGGAAGTAGACTCCATCCGAGGGAATCTTGAACCTTTCGCAGATTGCGGCGGCCGCCTGGAAACCGGCGCTCAAGCCGTTAGTCTTGGGATCCTCCGAGTCGAAATCCGCCGCGAACGCCAGGCCCACGCTGTGCTTGTTCTGGCCTGTGCAGTGCGCGCCCGATTGCTCGACGGGCCTGGCGAGCCAGATCGTTTCGTCCGGTCCGATTACTATGTGGTAGCCGATGTCATCCCAACCATTCTCCTCCGTGTGGAACCGGCGGACTTGCTCCAGCGTTTGAAGCCCTTTCCACTGCGCCGCGCTTGGGCGGTAGAAATGATGGACTATTATGCGGTTAATCGCCCGTGCGGGAGCAAGTTCCTTTAGATGGCTCTTTAGTTCCTCCAGGCCAACTTTGCGACCGATCATCTTTATCTCCTTTTGTAGTATTGATTATAGCAAATCGGGCAGGGTGTTGTCGGTTGATCGTCGTGCGTCCTCCGTTGACCGTCGTTCGTAGTTCACTATGCTTAGGCTTGTTCTTTGAAGCCGAAGCCACCCTCCCCCAGTTTAGAGTTTAGAGTTGAGAGTTTAGAGAGGGATTCCGGCAGCTAATTGCCGGTGTTTCGGGATTTGAATGGAGCGTAGCGGAATGGAAATCCCGAAACAAGCTGCCGCCGAAGCTACCACAAGCGACTAATTCGTTTCAACCCATTTTTAAGGGTAAATTCGAGCTTTCTGCGAAACGATTTCACGCTCAAGTTGAGCGTGGGAATAATTCGTTTTGATTACTTTTCTTATTTTCCGCCTTTCTCCCTCGTGGAAGGGATCATTAACCACAGATGTACACAGATAAACACAGATGATCGGATAG
>JAUSEB010000062.1 GCA_030650495.1 Armatimonadota bacterium
AAAAACCGTCATTCCGAGGAGGAACGACGAGGAATCTGCTTTTCGGAGACTCTGAATCGTGCTTAAAAGCAGATTTCTCGCTTCGCTCGAAATGACGTGTCGTGCCGTCCACCGGCTTTTTGAACACTCCCTCTTTGAAGCAGAAGCCGGTTTTATGTTTAAGGTTGAGGGTTCGGGATTCGGTAATCACTACCCATCGTTCTCTCGCCTCCCTAGAATTATCTTGCCAAATCCCATCCACTTCGCTAAAATAACCTTACTAAACAACAAGCACAACTAATAGGAGCCTGGTTCGTCGTGCGAAAGACTCATATCGGCGTCCTTCATCTGCGTCAACGAAAACTCCACTCCCTCCTAATCATCGCCGTAATAATATTGGCCGTCTTCGCCCTGGTGGGTTGTCAAAAGAAGTCCAAGCCCAAGGTCATACGGCTTATGGTCTGGACATACATCCGGCCTGAAGCCCAGGCTGGAGATGACGCGATGGACAAGGAGTTCGAGCGCCGCCACCCCGGTGTGAAGATTCGCCGCCTAGCCATGGGCGCCGGTCAGATGAGCCCGCAGAAACTGATGACCGCCATAGTCGGCAAAGTCCCCCCGGACATCGTGAACCAAGATAGATTCACCATCGGCGACTGGGCATCTCGCGGCACGTTCATTCCGCTGAATAAACTCATCGAACGTGATAAGAACGACAAATTCGCCATTCGCAAAGAAGACTATTATTCCGCCTGCTGGAACGAAGCCATATACAAAGGAAAAGTCTACGGCGTTCCGAACAGCACGGACGTCCGGCTTTTAATGTATAACAAAGAGCTTTTCCGCGAAGCCGGTCTCGTAGACGCAAATGGCGAAATCAAGCCGCCGCGGACATGGGACGAGCTGCTTGATTATGCAAAGAAGCTCACCAAATATAAGAAAGACGGCTCATTCGAGCGCATCGGCTTCATTCCCAATTTTGGCAACTGTTGGCTCTATTTATACGCATGGCAGAACAACAGCAGTCCGCTGGATGAGTTCATGTCTCCCGATGGCCGCCGCTGCACTCTCAATAACCCACACGCGATCGAAGCGCTGGAATATATGGTCAAGGTCTACGACTCGTTCAAGGGCGTTGAGGAGATCAGCCAGTTCCAGTCCACATTCCAACCGAACGAGCTTGATCCGTTCCTTACCGGCAAGGTCGCGATGAAGATAGACGTGGATGCCGCGATGGTCAACTGCGCCCGTTTCAATCCGGATTTGGATCTCGGCGTCGCGCCCGCGCCGGTTCCGCGCGAGAGACTTCTCCACAAAGGTCGTTTCAAGAACGAAGACACATTCGTCACATGGTCCGGCGGTTTCTCTTATGCGATTCCACGTGGAACGCGAACCGTCGATCTCTCCTGGGAGTACATCAAATGGATGTGCAGCGTAGAGGCCAACGAGATAATGGCGAAGGCTCAAAAGGAATATAACGAGAACAACGACAGACCCTATTTGCCCTATATGCACGCCAACAGGAAGGTCAATGAGGATCTTTACGCTAAGTTCGCGCCCAAGCAAAAGAAGTTCCGGGACGGTATGCGGATAGCTATGGAAATGATGAACAATTCCCGCTTCCGCCCGGTCACCTTCGTCGGCCAAATGCTTTGGGATGAGCACGTTCTTGCCTTTGACAAGGCCACAAGACATGTCGGCGGCATAACGCCCAAGCAAGCGATGGACGAGGGGACATATAAAGTCCAGAAAGAACTCAACAAGGTCTATAATCGAAATAAGAACCCGCTCATCAACATGACCCTGCTCTTTGGCGTCCTCGGCCTGATCTTGCTCGCGATGGTTTTTATTTTGGTCATAAAGGCAAGGCAGTCCGGTCCTGTCGGCAAGCTGATGCGCGGTGAAGCCCTTGCGGGTTATCTATTCGCATCGCCCTGGATAATCGGATTTTTGGTCTTTACAATAGGCCCAATCGTCGCCTCGATCATCTTCAGCTTTTGCGATTATGACGTTCTGCACCAAGCTCGCTGGGTCGGCCTGCAGAACTACCGAGAGTGGCTGACCGACGACTGGGCGCGCTTGTCCAAGTCATTTGTCAATGTCGCGTTTCTATCTGCTATAGGAATCCCGCTCGGCATACTGACTGGACTCAGCATCGCAATGCTTCTGAATGCCAAGATCAAAGGTATGAGCTGGTACCGGACCGTTTACTACCTGCCTTCGATTGTCCCTGCCGTGGCCGCCGCGTTCCTCTGGATGTGGATTATGAATCCCAAATTCGGCCTCCTGAACGGCGCGTGGAATGCCACCCTCACCACCTGGTTCGGCCTCAAAGCCCCAGGCTGGTTCGCCTCGGAGCTTTGGGCCAAACCCGCCCTTATAGTCTGGGGACTCTGGGGCGCCGGCGGCGGAATGATACTCTGGCTTGCCGGATTGCAGGGAATTCCGCAGCAGCTTTATGAAGCCGCCGAGATAGACGGCGCGAACAAATGGCAAAAGTTCCGAGCGGTCACGCTCCCGATGCTGTCGCCGTATATGTTTTTCAATCTCATTATGGGAACCATCGGCGCGCTGCAGATGTTCGACCAGGTCTATTTGGCTACGGGAGGCGGACCGGCGGACGCCACCATCGTGCCGGTGCTGCTGCTGTTCAACAATGGTTTCACTTACTTCAAGATGGGTTACGCGTCGGCTCTTGCTTGGATAATCTTTGCTATTATCCTGACCCTCGCTCTCATTCAGATCAAAATCGCGCCCAGATGGGTGCATTACGAGTCGGAGAAGAAATAAATGGCGCCTGTTCTCTGGATTTTGGCCGTAGGTTCGATATACGCCGCGTTCGGTTTCTGGATATTCAACGTCGCCGACGCCATTCGCAGGCCCAACGGAATCAAGTTTCTCTCGGCGATAGCCACCGTAGTCCTCACTATTATTGTAGCGCAGCTCATCCCGCTGACAGGTTCATACAAAATAATCGCCACTTGCGCGGTTTCAGTCGCATATTCGTGGGCGCACTATAGGACACTATCCCGCAAATGCCTCAAGTGGCAGGAAGCCAAGCTACTCAGAGAAATGCGCCGACAGACGGTTATCCATCTTGTTTTGCTCACCGGCTCCGTCATCTTCATCTTCCCGTTCATCTGGCTTGTCAGCACGTCCGTCAAAGAAGACGTGGAAATCTTCCGCATTCCACCGGTTTGGCTCCCGACCCAACAGGTTAAAGTAAAACTCGACGGCAAGGATCGCAAAATTTATGAATCCAGGGTAGACGGGCAGGTCGTGACTGTCGCGCTTCTCAAAGAGCTAAACGACGACGAAGGCCACAGGCTGGTCCGCGTCATCACCTCCGGCAAACATAAGGGGCATAAGTTTATGGCGCTAAAGCCCGATCTCAAGGAAATCCGCCATATTGCGCCTGTTTGGGCGAACTACCCCAAAGCGCTTAACTTCCTGCCGCCGGAGTACGTCTACGGACTTGTGCCGCTCTGGAACACAACGCAGATCGTTATTCTCTCCATACTCGGAACCATATTCTCATCATCCCTAGTGGCGTATTCCTTCGCGCGGCTCAAATGGCCTGGGCGAGACATCCTATTTGGCGTCCTACTCGCCACGATGATGATCCCAGGCGCGGTCACAATGCTCCCGGTGTTTCTTATCTTCCGTTGGCTGGGCTGGGTCGATACCCTCCGCCCGCTGTGGGCGCCGTCGTTCTGCGCGGGAGCCTTCGGCGTGTTCCTACTGCGCCAGTTCTTCATGACTATTCCAAATGACCTCGAAGACGCCGCCAAGATAGATGGCTGCAGCCTTTTCGGAATCTACTGGCGAATAATGCTCCCGCTAATCAAACCCGCGCTCGCCGCGCTCGTCATTATGAGCTTCATCGGCGCCTGGAGCAACTTCATGGGCGCGTTGATCTACATAAACTCCCCCGAAAAAATGCCTCTCGCCTATGCCCTGGCCCTCTTCGCCGGCCAGCACGGCGGCGAACAATCACTAATGATGGCCGCCTCCACCCTCGTCATGCTCCCCGTATTGATAGTCTTCTTCTTCACGCAAAGATACTTCATACAGGGGATTACGCTGACGGGGATAAAGGGATAGGGGTGTCGCTCGTCGCTCGTCGTCCGTAGTGCGTGTTTCGGTGTTTCTCAAAACGCTGTTGAAATATCATTCACAAATCCTCGCAATAATACTTGATTTTAATAAAACTGTTGACAGTCAGGCGATAACAGTGTACATCTAAATTAGTTCACGCTGGAGCCAGGCGTTATTGGCGGCGCATGTCGACCTATAGTGTAATTGCCCAGGTGTAAAGAGGAGAAGAGGATGCGGTTTGTCTTGCTATGTGTTATTTCCCTTATGGTTCTGGCTGTCATACCTCAACCATCAATAGCCGTCGAGCTTGGCTGGGGGACGATCACACTGATGCCGGGAGAGAATTGGGTTTCAGCGCCAGTGATTCCGTTAGATCCATTACCTACATCGGTGTTCAGCGGAATTGATATAGCGAACAACCTTACCTGGTTCGATCCAATCAGTCAGCGACCGATTGCTTATGACCCTGCTCATCCTGGAGATTTCCCAAATATACTGATGGGTGACGGTTATACCATTACGAATCACGGGTCAACCCCGGTGATTTTAACATACGAAGGAGTCATAATAAATGACACGGATGTCTGGATATCACTTCCAGGAGGCGGAAATGGAGGCATGCACTGGATCGGGGTTCCATACACCATTCCCACAGCGTTCGATAGGATAATAGTAACTGATGGGGAAGAAGCTTACTACGCCGCTGACGCTGCTCTCCTAGGATGGATAGATCCGATTTGGCGCACTATGAATCCTGCAACGCAGACAATCGAGACTGTTGGCGCAACTACTCAGCAGGGTGTAGATACACATTATTTAAGGCCCGGCTATATGTATAAAGTACAAACATATAGAGACGACTTGGCAATTATTCTAGATGCCCCAGTTCCCGAACCCACAGGTCTATCTGTGCTTATCAGCGGGCTTTTCTGTATAACCGCATTAACGCGCCGACGGAAGCAATGATTTGATGCGTCGGTAGCTCTGCTGCCGATGC
>JAUSEB010000066.1 GCA_030650495.1 Armatimonadota bacterium
AAAGACCTCGGCCCTTGCGTGGGAGAGACGCGTCGAGAAAATGGCCAGACCTTCCGAGCGCGACGCATTTACGGACGTGGTGGAGGGTCTTATCGGCCTTGGCTACAGCAGAAACGATGCAAGAGACGCGGCGGAACGCGCCGCGCAGTCGGTTGAAGACAGGATGGACACAGCGGCCATCGTGCGCGAAGCGCTGAAGCTGTTGACTAAGAGATAGGGGAGTTCGAGGGAGTCGAGTGACGGAGTTCCGACCCATTACCCATCACCTAACACCCAACACCCAACCGGAGGATAGAATTGGAAGTTGACGAGCGAGCAATATCGCCGAAAGCGCAGGAGGCGGATTTCGATCTGGACTATTCCCTGCGCCCGAGAAGACTCGCCGAATTTATTGGTCAAAACAAGATCAAAGAGAACTTATCGATCTCCATCGAAGCGGCAAAGCTTCGTGGGGAATCGCTCGACCACGTGCTCCTTTACGGCCCGCCCGGGCTGGGCAAAACTACGCTTGCGCATATCATCGCCAACGAAATGGGGGCTCCCGTACGGACTACATCAGGCCCGGCAATCGAAAGGCCAGGAGATTTAGCCGCGATCTTAACCAATTTGGAGCCAAAGAGCGTATTATTTATAGATGAGATACACAGGCTGAACCGCATTGTGGAGGAAATACTTTACCCGGCGATGGAGGACTACCAGCTCGACCTGATAATCGGCAAGGGGCCAAGCGCGCGGACGATTAAACTGGAATTGCCGGAGTATACGCTCATCGGAGCCACAACGCGGGCCGGACTGCTGACCTCGCCGCTGAGAGACAGGTTCGGCATAGTCCACTTCTTGGAATTCTACACGGTGGACGACTTGCGGCACGTGGTCACGCGGTCGGCGCATATTCTTGATATAAAGATCGATGATGTCGGGGCGATGGAGATAGCCAGGCGCTCGCGCGGGACGCCGAGAGTCTCGAACAGGCTGCTGAAGCGAGTGAGAGACTTCGCCCAGGTGAGGGCCGATGGGGCTATCAATGGTCACGTCGCTGAGGAAGCGCTTGCCATGCTGGAAGTCGATAGCCTGGGTCTGGACGAGCTTGACCGGCGGTTCCTGCGAACGATTATCGAGAAATTCGACGGCGGCCCGGTGGGAATTGAGACCATTGCCGCTTCCATAAGTGAGGAAAGAGATACCATAGAAGACGTTTATGAGCCGTTTCTGTTGCAGATCGGTTTCCTGAACCGAACGCCTCGCGGACGAATGGCGACCCGCCTGGCGTACGAGCATTTGGGGCTGGAGCATAAACGGAAACAGGGCAGCCTGCTGTGAATTGGTTGAGGGTTGAGAGAAAGCTGTCAGCTGACAGCTGACAGCTTCCAATCTTGTTGTTGATTCGGTAGCCTGCTGCCGATGCCGGCGCTAAAGGCGTCGAATTCCCTCTCCCTTGGGAGAGGGTTAGGGTGAGGGTGACAAAATTATAAATCTAGGTCAACTGACCACTTGGATATAATCAGGGGCTGATTAAATGTATTGCGGGCGCTGCGGGACAAAAAACGCGAAAACGAGCAAATTCTGCCGCGAATGCGGTAGAAAGCTGGACTTGGGGATTCCCCAGCCTCAGCCGGATGAGGAGCTTGAAGGCGAACAGGTCGTAGATACTGTTAAAGTGGGCGATCTGCTGTTTCAGGCTTTCCAGTCATACGAAACCAATAAACTGGACGAGGCTGAAGAACGGGCCAAGGAGGCTCTGCAGTTGGACCCCAACAGCACGTCGGGACACTCCATGCTGGCGATGATATTCGAGAAAAAGGGAGACCTGAACGCCGCCGTCCGGCACTATCAGCGCGTTGTCGCGGCAAATCCAAAAAGCACCGCGGATAGAGAAAAACTTGTGGAGCTACGCCGCCGGATAAATGGAATAGTCGGTTCCGTCCCGACAAAACAGACTGCAAGCGAGTATCTCGAAAAATTCCTGCAATTTATCTCCAACGCCCGCCCATGGCCGGAAGCCATAGGAGCGGCAATTCTGGCTTTTATTATCCTTGCGATGGTGTGGCCGAAACCGCCTCAGTCTCAGCAGACAACACACCCTCAGCCGCCTTTGAACCAGCAATCAGTTACGGCTCCGCCTTCAGGAACCTATTCGCCAACGCCGATGGAAGGCGGCTCTTTGCCGTTTGTAGGTTCCGCGCCTCAGCCTGATTATAATCCACCGCTATCTAATGCTCCGGCGCAGGCCGTATCGCCGAGGACAACAAACCGGCAATCCACCGCTTTTCCCACACTTCCGCGCACGGTTATGACAGGTATTCCGCCCGTCACGATAGAAGCAATGCCCAGAACCGAAATTATCCATAATCCGGCTCCGCTGCCCGTCCCAAGTCAGGAATCCGGAAGCAATGTCAGGATCGAAAGATCCGGGAGCGCTCCGGCGGCTCAAGTCAACCATGTGGACAGAGCCAGGCAGCTTCAGATGAACGGGCAATACGAGGAAGCTATTGGCGCGTGGCGGCAGGCTTTGAATGGACGGCGCAACACAGGAGATATACATCAACAGATCGCCCACTGCTATCAGCGGCTTGGCCGGCATTCGGATGCGATACAGAATTTCCGCAGCGCGATCAGCTCATATCAACAGCAGATAGCGGCGGGAAGTAACGCGGATGACGCGCAGCGGGGAATTACGAGCAGCGAGTTGGGTATCAAGGTCTCGCAGCGGGAAGGCGGGTAAAGAAACCGGATGGCCAGAAACTATTTATCATTCGAGAATACCCCCTGTGGTCCCCCTTCTAAAGGGGGACGGTATACTCCCCTCATTGCGAAGAAGGACTATCCCGTCTCCCCTCCTTACGAAGGAGGGGTTGGGGGAGGTTATGAAATGAATCTCAGCTATAGGATTTCATTGATGTGGATGCTGGTTCTGGCCGCGCTCTTGATACTCTTGGTTTCACCTCCGGGATGGGCGGCCCGTCCCGTTGTAGCGTTTTTCGATCTCGCGCCGGTGGATGAAGCCACCGCTCCAATAGCCGAGCAAGCTACAAAGACATTCAAGACACTGATGCGCCAAGGCGGAAGAGTAGATATTGTTCAAGTGACTCCCGAACTGCCTTCCGTCCGCCTGGCCGTTGCGGATTCAAAAATCACCGAAAGTGAGCTGGCGAAATTATCCGATCCGTCCGTACGGCAGAAGCTTGCTCCAGCTATCGGCGCGCAATATCTCCTGAGCGGCGGGATAAGTATGAAGGGCGACAAGATTACCATCGCCGTGGAACTCCAGCATTTGCAATCCGGGAAGAAATGGCAGGAGGCCGCGGAAGTAACAGCGAACGGATCTGATCCCACGACCAGTCTGAACAACGGGATAATGTCCGCCGCCAATACGGTCAGTGTTCGGTTAAATGACGGCGCCCTTGCGGCGCTGCCCGCGGCGATGAATAAACCGGCGACGGCCAGTAAGCCGTCGGAGATACTGAGCGCTGTTGAGGCTTCCGAACCTAAGAATAGAGCGGACCTTGCGAAAATTTACCTTGCGGAAGGTAAGACAGCGGCTGCGATCACCGAGCTGAGAAGGGCGATAAATACTGATCCAAAAAACGCGGAATTACGTCTACTGCTAGCTCAAGCCTATGTAAAGCGCGGATTGTTCGACGACGCGATGCGAGAGCTGACCAGGGCTTCCCAGATCGACCCGGGGAATGAAGGCGTCGTCAAGGGGCTGGTTCAGCTTTACGAGGCAAAGGGTACCCCTGATGAGATAATTAAAGTATATCAGGAGCTTATAGCAAAAAAGCCCGATGATGTGAGGCTGCGGCTCGCGCTGGGTGACCTATTATGGCGTAAGGCCAAGATCGACGACGCCATAAAGGTCTTCGAAGGGGTGTCGACTATTGACCCTAAAAACACAGTCGCGCACGACCGTCTAGCGCGCTGTTACGCCGCGAAATCGCAGTTTACCGAGAGCCTGAAGCATCTCGATGAGTTAGCGAAACTGGAGCCAACCCCGGAACCGGCGGTAATTGCCGAAAGATACCTGGCTTTGATGATTATAGTCGAGGGAGAAATCAAATCCCTCTCCGGCCAGTTCGACCAGGGCGCACAGGCTTTCGAGAGCGAGATGCACACCCGCGAGCAGTATTACGAGCTTATCCGTTCGCTTGTATCAAGAGCGGACTTGCTGACGCGCTATATGGACAAGATCCCCAATCCCCCCGAATATGTGTCCGCCCACGGCCACAGAGTCCTTGCCTGCAGTTTGCTGTCGCAGGCAGGGGTCAGCCTCCTGTCTTATTTGGAAACGAACAGAGAAGACCGCCAGGCCGAATCACAATTGTACTTGAGCGAAGCCAAAAAGGAACTTACGCTGGCCAGCTCCAAAGACGTAAAACCCGCGCCACAAACCGACGCTGTTACGAACTAGGTGATGGGTATTGGCGCCGGTGTTTCGGGATTTGAATGGAGCGCAACGGAATGGAAATCCCGAAACAAGCCCTCGACTCTCTCGACACTCTTCCCCTAAAAGAGCCGTCTTCGCGTTGACAGTGTATACATCCTGTGCTAACATCATGTCCCAGTGTCCGATTGAGGCAATATATTAGTTTGCCCAGGCGGCTGCTAGCTGTTGTAATCAAGCAATTGAAGGGTTTTACATCGTAATGGCAAAATCACTTATCATCGTCGAGTCACCAGCGAAAATAAAAACACTCAAGAATATCCTCGGACCGGGATACCGGATAGAAGCTTCCATGGGCCACGTGCGCGACCTCCCAAAAAGCAAGCTGGGAGTTGAGGTTGAAAACGACTTCACACCTCAATATGTGGCAATCCCGGACCGTAAGGACATTATAAAGAAGCTCAAGGCCGCCGCCGATGAGGCGGATGTAGTTTATCTCGCGTCCGACCCGGACCGCGAAGGCGAGGCTATAGCCTGGCACCTGGAGCAATCTTTGAAACTGAAATCGCCTAAACGAATACAGTTCAACGAGATAACCAAGCAAGCTGTATTGCACGCGCTTGAGGAGCCGCGGGAGATAAACTCCGACCTTGTAAACGCGCAGCAGGCTCGCCGCGTATTGGACAGGCTGGTGGGCTACAAGCTCAGCCCTCTGCTTTGGAAAAAGGTGAAGCGCAACCTGAGCGCTGGGCGAGTCCAATCCGTAGCTGTTCGGATGATCTGCGACAGGGAGCGGGAAATACAGGCATTTGTGCCCGAGGAGTATTGGCTGGTCACGGCCAAGTTGACTCCGCTGGACAAGCTTGACCCATTCGAAGCAAAGCTCATCCAGAAAAACGGCGCAAAGCTCGAGCTTCATACTGAAGATGACACAAACCGCGTTTTCGCTGATCTAAAAGACGCGGAATACAAAGTATCGAAGATCAGCAGGCGCGAGCAGCGCAGAAGCCCTTCAGCGCCGTTCATAACAAGCACTTTGCAGCAAGAGGCGTCAAGGAAGCTGGGCTACACCGCAAAGCGCACTATGCGGCTGGCCCAGCAGCTTTATGAAGGTTTGGATTTAGGCGAGCATGGCACAGCCGGACTTATAACATATATGAGAACCGACTCCACAAGAATAGCGAACGAAGCCAGGGATGAGGCGAAAGAGTTTATCCTGAACACTTATGGCCAGGATTATCTGCCTGCCAAGCCCAACATTTACACTAAAAAAGGCGCGCAGGACGCTCATGAAGCGATAAGGCCAACATCCGTTATGCGCCGCCCGGAAATGGTATCGAAGTATCTAGATCCGTCGCAGCTTAGACTCTACAAGCTGATATGGCAGAGGTTTGTCGCAAGCCAGATGGCGCAGGCGATATTCGATGTGGTCACGGTGGATGTGTCCGCCCGCGATTATCTTTTCCGCGCGGCAGGATCGACGCCTAAGTTCCAGGGATTTATTGCCGTTTACAGTGAAGGCAAGGACGACCAAAAAGTTACCGATGAAGAGCGGCCTCCGCTTCCGGTTCTAAAGGAAGATGAAGCGCTCAGGCTGATAGAGCTTTTACCTGATCAGAAGTTCACGGAGCCGCCGCCCCGATATTCCGAAGCCACTTTGGTCAAGGCATTGGAAGAAAACGGCATTGGACGGCCAAGCACCTACGCCTCCATCATCTCGACGATACAGGATAGAGCGTACGTCAACCTGGAAGAAAAAAGGTTCGTTCCCACGGAGTTAGGGTTTGCCGTGACCGATCTATTAGTCAAAAGCTTCCCTGATATTCTGGACGTGAAATTCACCGCGTCCGTCGAGACAAGATTGGACAACGTTGAAGAAGGCAAACTCAACTGGGTCAAGCTTCTGAAAGAGTTCTACCCGCCGTTTGAGCGCGCTTTGATAACGGCGCAGGAAAAGATGGAGCGGGTCAAAATAGCGCCCAAGGAGAGCGACGAAGTCTGCCCGAATTGCGGCAAGAAGATGTTCATACGCGAGAGTCGGTACGGACAATTCCTGGGTTGCTCCGGCTATCCCGATTGCAAGACCACGATGTCGCTTGCGAAGAAGTTGAACGTCGCTTGCCCAATCTGCAAGCAGGGGCAAATTGTTGAGAAGATGTCGAAGAAGAGAAGGGTCTTTTACGGCTGCGATAAATACCCGGAATGCTCTTATGTGTCCTGGGACAAGCCGCTGGAGAAGCTTTGCCCCAAGTGCAATTCCAACCTGTCGGAACGAAATTATAAAGGCAGGCCGATTGGCGTAAAGTGTATTTCGGCGAATTGTGATTATCAGGAATCTTACAGTAAAAAATCGGCAAAAGACGAAGACGAGCAAGCGCTGGCATCGTAATTCAAGCTGTCAGCTGTCAGCTGACAGCTGACAGCTTCTTTTTAACAGGAGGATCTGATGGAGAAAGTCACGTACGGCGGCTGGCCGAATTGCATTAAATTATCCAATGGCAAGATCGAACTGATCGCCACAACGGATGTAGGACCGCGTGTCATCCGATTTGGATTTGCTGGCGGCGAGAACGAGCTTCACGAAGATCCGTCTCAATTGGGTAAGACCGGCGGAAGCGACTGGATGGCGTACGGCGGGCATCGACTTTGGCATGCTCCCGAAGCCAAGCCCAGGACTTACTGGCCGGACAACACTCCAGTGCGGTACGAGATGGCCGGAGATATGTTGAGGCTGATCCAGGATGTCGAGACCGAAAATGGGATGCAAAAAGAGATCGATATCAGAATGGATTCTAATAAGAACCACGTCGAGGTCATCCATAAGATCACAAATTGCTCTCTGTGGCCGGTCGAGATGGCCCCGTGGGCGCTTACGGTGATGAACAAGGGCGGCAAGGCGGTTTTCCCGCAGGAGCCATACTCCCCCCACCCCGATATTCCCGACTATCCCGGCCAGGTGATAGACAAGAAGTACTATCTGCCTGCAAGAAATTTGATAATGTGGTCTTACACAAACCTTGCTGACCCGCGATGGCTTTTCACCTCCAAATACATAATCCTCAAGCAAGACCCGAACGCGACTCGGCCTCAAAAGATCGGCATGAGTAACCATCGGAACTGGGGAGCCTACGCGCGAAACGGGCATTTATTTGTAAAGAAGGTAGAGTTCCAGGCCGGGGCGGTTTATCCCGATAATGGCTGCAATTTCGAGACGTTCACGAACGCGGATATGCTGGAACTGGAAAGCCTGGGGCCTATGACAGAACTCAATCCCGGCGCAACCGTGACACACAAAGAGGACTGGTATCTTTTCGACAACGTTGAATTCGAGGACACGGACGAGAGCATAGACGCAAACGTGCTGCCAAAAGTCGGAGGATAGAGTCGAGGGAGTCGAGGGAAGAGTTGAAGGTTGAAGGTTTAAGACATCGGTATCGCCTCATTAAACATTAAACCGGCTTCGGCTTCAAAGAACAAGCCGAAGCATAGAAAACTCATCGCTCGTTACTCATCGCTCATCGCTGGCTTTCCCCTCTCTCAACCCTCAACCCTAAACTCTCAACTAGCAATTGACTGACAATATTCCCCCGGCTATAATGAAATTGAACAGTCACGGTTAATGAGGTTTACAGATGGTCCCCAAGACACCCGCCGGTAAGTTTTTTTACGGAGTAGCTCACGGCGTAGAACACGCTTCGAAGTGGCCCATATTCCGCTGCCAGATGTGCGGGCAGTGCGCGCTTAGGACAACAGGCTTTACCTGCCCGATGCGATGCCCCAAGCAGCTTCGCAACGGCCCCTGCGGCGGCGCAACCGACGGACGATGCGAGACCGACCGCAACAAACCCTGCATTTGGTACTTGATCTACAAACGCTCCAACTCACCGATCGGCAAGCTCTTCGGCCAGCACGTGAAGATCGAGAAGCAGTTCCCTTCAATAGACTGGCGGCTCGACGGCACCTGCGCATGGATCAATCTTTTCAGCGGCCTGATCGACATAAACGGCCACCCGAATAGAGAGAAGATTGACAAGGCATTTGCGAAGAAGTAATGAAGGCGTTTCGGGAAAAGGGTTTCCCGAAACAACGGAACCTTTGGACTGCGGCGGCTCGACGCCGCTTTTCCTGCGCTCATCGCTCGTTACTCATCACTCATCGCTTAGAATATACGCCTTATCAACATCCAACTTAACGTCATCCGCTATGCAAGTGAGAGCCAGCGCATCTATCTTCTTTCCCGAAAGGGACTGATCTATCGTCGCATGGAAGGTAAGCCACGGGCATTTGCTCCAAAGTATTCGCCCGTATTCCGGCGTTATGTCCAACTCTATCTGCTTATCGCCCGACCACGCCGCGACAAGCGCCCGCTGGGTGACGTCCCTGTACCAATTCAAACTCTCACCCTTAACGAACTTGACCACTATTGCGAGTGTCTGCTTGCCTTCAAACTCCGGCAAGTCGAGCGAGAACGCGACGGACTTGATGGGTTCCTTAAGACCAGCGCCGAACGTCTCAACAGGCTCGATCTTGGCCGTGGTTGTGGTCACTAGCCGCCGTAGAGCATTCTTCGTCATATCCTGCATCTCGATGGATAGAGCTTCCAGCTGCTTTTCAGCAATCGTGATAGGAACAGCGGCGCTCTTGCGAGCGCTCATTCGCGGAGCGACGGCGGCCTTTTCGGAACCGCGAGCCGCTTTAATCTCAAGCGCCCTCACCTCAAACGGCGCAAGCTCGATTTTAACCTCATCCCCATATTTATAGCCGGACTTGCCGGGTGAAGAATAAGCGCATTCAACCGGATAAATCTCGGAGATTGATAAACTCGATTTGGCGGAGCTATCCAGGCCGATGGCTGAGTCGAGTTTCAAAGTCACCGGTTTTTGCTCAAATGTCGGATTATTCATAAACACAAACCCGTGGCTCTTGGCGAAGTGCGAGTAACCGTATACTTCTTTACCATCGGGTTTGCCCAGAATCGCCTGAGTGTTGGCGAAGACTTTCTGATTGTCCCGGAGGATGTTCCATATCTTCACCAGGAATTTATTGTCGGAGTCATCAAGCAGCCGCAGGTCGCCATAGATAAACGGAATCATACCGCCGCGTCCGATATTTAGGACCCAGGTCTTGCGCCACTCCTGAGCGTTTATCCCATAGATCGTTCCCATCGGTCCTATCATCAAGCCGCAGTCATCTATTGCGTACCATGGCAGCAGATGCTTGAACCGATGCTCGTGAAGGTAACGATCGGTTTGGCGATTGATACTGTCGCGCAGTTTCAGCGCGGGTGTATCCGATGAGGCGGGGTCGTTGGTATAGATGGTGTCTATATGCATCAGCCACCATGGAGACCGGTGGAAGCCGTTGAATATCACGTACTTCACGTCGGGATGCTGCTTGCGGACAGAGTCGAGCATGTTCAAAAAACCGGTTATTGTGGCTTCCGTAGCGTAGTCGCCGAGCAGATGGCCGTGCTTGTCGTTGTTGCAGCCAAATCTGGCGAAGTCGAATTTGACCATCCTAAGGCCGTTATCGCGAATCTGCTTCAACAGTGCGTTCTTGAACGTAGAATAAAACGGCTCCGAGGCCAGGCACATCCCGTTGACGCCGGTCTGGCTTGGCTCCAGCGCCGGGTTGTTCACTATCCCGCCGTTGACATCGAACCACAGGCCATACTTTATATCTAAGCTTTGTATCGCGTCTACCATGCGTTTCGGGCCATCAGGCCAGGCCGGTTTAACATAATCAGTATAATCGCCTTTGGTATCGTACCATCCCGCGTCCATCAAATAATAGTCAGGCTTCCATCCCGCTTTTTTCAGTTTGGCCAGGTCGTCCACGGTTCGCAAAACCAGCTTTTCATCCGGCCAGACGGTGTCGGAAAGATAGTCGTATAACGCCCAGTTGCCGTAAACGGTGATAACTTCAGGCTTGCGAAGCGCTATCCGTCGGACGTAATGGTCAAACGCTTCCTCCACGGACTCGCCTTTGGCCGTAGTCCCAATTACGGCGACTTTCGTAGTTAGTCTATCTTCAGGATTCAGCGTTTTGCCGGGGTGATGCAAAAGGGTGACAATTCCATCCTTCTGCTCATTCTTGCCAAATGGATACTCCAGCCCCAGGAACAAGTCCCCGGCATACACCGGCTTGCCGATTCCCAAAGCCTGCGCGGATTCAAATCGCAGATTCTCGACTTCTACATCAAGTATCTGAACGGGTTTCTTGCCGCCGTTGAAAAATTTCAGGGACTTTCTTATATAGAAGTCATCGGGCTTGACGCTATACTTCACTTCGACCTGCAATCCTGATCCCGGATTCATCAACAGGACTTTCAGATTGGGCGCCGGGCCTTTAGCGTCTTTCGGATCGACTGACTCGACAAGAAAATCAATAGCCGTGAGGCGTTTGCGGTCCGCGCCGATTATTACTGCGAACTCATCTCCCGCTAAGAGCCTCGCGGTATTTCCCGGACGGCCTATGTTGACGGTCGATAATTTACGATTCTCGATAGAGATTGTGCGCACTATGCGCTTATTTCCTACGGTGTAAGAAGCGTTCATAAGGGGTTGCCCTGCCGGCGGAGGGGCGAGCGCCAAAGCCGACGCCACCAGATAAACCAGCATAGAGTAATTTTCCTTTCCTTCAATGTCGTGAGATAACAGAGGCATTTTGGCATAAGTGGAAGTGAAGTGTCAAACGAGTTTTGGGAAAAGTGACTAGTGGTTAGTGACTAGTGGCTAGTCACTAGCCACTAGTCACTAACCACTCTCCCCAGGCTCTTCATCTTAACCGAATGAGCGTGGCAGACGGCCAACGCCAGCGCGTCGGCGACATCGTCGGGCTTGGGCTGTTCGGGTAGGCCCAATATCTTCTGAATCATAAACTGCACCTGCTTCTTATCAGCCCTGCCGTATCCGACCACAGCCATTTTGACTTCAAGCGGAGTATATTCCACGGTCTGCAAGCCCCTCTGAGCCGCCAGAAGCAGAACCACACCCGACGCCCGCCCCACAGCCAACGCCGTGCGTTCGTTCTTCGCGAAAAACAGCCGCTCGATGACAAGCGTCTCAGGGCGATAAGTCTCTATGATCTTATCAAGCTGCTCGTATATGGATTTCAACCGTTCCGGCGCAGGCGTCTTGGAACTGGTCAGAACCGCGCCATAAGCCAGTGTCTCCAACCGATCCCCAATCTTATTCAACACCCCGTATCCAGTTATCGCCGTGCCCGGATCGATTCCGAGTATAATCATGAAGCTCCTCGCATAGAACCCAGCTAGGCCATTCTACCAATCGGGGATGTTGAAGTCAAAGCGTAAGAGTTCACTCTTGGTGATTACAATTTTAACCTCCCCCAACCCCTCCTTCGTAAGGAGGGGAGCTACAACACTTCCCCCTTCAGAAGGGGGGATTGAGGAGGGTTTTGCTCACCAACTCTGAACTGTTACGTCAAAGCGGCATTCCAATGGATTTGTTTGAAAAATAATGGCGAATCTTCCAATTAGACCTATTGACAACTAGTAGTGAACAACATAATATATATACCGAACAGGCGTTCGGTATATTGCTTGTGTAAGGATACATCATTTTGGTAGCGGAGGAGCCGTCATGGTAAAGCGAGATGGAGTAAGTCAAGTTGAAAACGGGGTTATGAAAGTGAGTCTGGAGGATGCGGCGGATGGGATGCTGGCGGATTGTGAGTTTATGCCGGGAGACACACAACTGTTCACGGAGCGGCAATTGATACGAAAGATCAAGCGCGATATCGCAAGGGCGCCGGCAGCCGAGCCGGAGGGTATTCCCAACGAGGTTGCCGAGTATTTGATCGATAGGCACATAAGCCTGCTTCTGAAAAACGCAAGGCTTACCAAGTTCCAGAGACGAGTTTATTCGCTTTACCTGCGAGGGGGCAGTCCCAGCGAAATCGCAAGAGAGTCGGGCATTTCCCGGCAGCGAGTAGCAAATGCGATTCTCACCGCAAGGCAGGAGGTTTCGGCGCGGCGTAACAAATATGCCGGGCTGCATGAGGTCTATTGGAAGGAGGTCCGGCGGCATATATACAGGAAGCCGAGGCATAGGAGATGACATCCGTGGTTCGTGGTTCGTTGTCCGTGACCAGGTGATATGCTGCGGGAATGGTCTTGGTCGCAGAGACTTATGCATTTAGAGAATCGCAATTCCCGCAGCTTGTGTAGATGGGATTACTGCGGGAACTGCCTTATGCTTTATCCAATGTTTTTCAAAACAAACCGTTCCCGCAGTATAAACCTGGTCACGGAAGCAGTTAGGTGAGGAATTTGGTTTTTAGATACTCTACAAACGAGCTTGCGTTGAGGTCTCTGCCGGTGATGTTGCGGATGAGTTCCGGGCCTCGATAGCGCATGCCGTGGCGGTGGACATTCTCGCGCAGCCAGTTCAACAGACCGCCGAACTCGCCCCGCTCGATCTGTTGAGCGAGGTCGGGAATAGCTGTCTTTGCGCTTTCCATCATCATAGCGTTGTATAGGTTGCCGAGCGCATAGGTTGGGAAATAGCCGATTGCGCCGGAATACCAGTGCACGTCCTGCATAACGCCGTTCTTGTAGTCGGACGGTCGGATGCCGAGGTACTTTTCATAGAGTTCGTTCCAGGCGCCCGGGAGGTCGGTAACGGCGAGATTTCCCGTCACAAGATCTTCTTCTAATAGCATACGGATGACAACATGCTGAGAATAGGTTGCCTCGTCGGCTTCCGTCCGTATGAGGCTTGGCTCCACTTTATAGACATATCGCCAAAGTCATTTGTAATCGAGGCTGCTAGCGTATTGAGGGAATAAGTCTTTAATCACACCGCTAAGATAAT
>JAUSEB010000079.1 GCA_030650495.1 Armatimonadota bacterium
ACATCCTTGGGAATCGGCGTATTCTTATAAGCCCTTATGCTTCTGCGAGTCTTCATGCACTCAATAGCGTCCATTTGAATACCTCCTTGGCAAATCTATGGGATATTTCGAGTTGTAAGCGATAAACACCTTCACGATATACCCAGCTTGTTTCGGGATTTCCATTCCGCTACGCTCCATTCAAATCCCGAAACACCGGTGCAACACCTTCAAGTTTATATACGATGCAGTCGCAAACTCCTTGCTAAGAACGCGATTCCGCCTATCGCGGCTACGCCTGACGCAGAATAGAACATCACATTGAAATTTGTCGCCGTAAGGACCGCTCCGAACGCTATCGCTCCCAATGCGATGCCGAGCTCAAATCCGGCGGTAAACATTCCCACTGCCGCTCCCCGCTCGCGCTGCGGCGCTCTATCCACCGCAAGCGCCATGAGAATGGAGTTGGTGCAGGCAAAACCCAAGCCGTATAATGCCGCGGAGACCGCCAATTCAAACGGCGAGTTAGCGCGGGCTAAAGTCCACATGGAAATGGCGATGAAAGCCATTCCAGGCACAATCACCACTCCTCGTCCGTGTGTATCAGACAAACGACCCGCAGGAGCGCGGCAAAGCATAAGAACGGCTGCGTAAGTAAGGAAAAACGAGCCGGGATTGCCCAAATGCCTTTTCGTGGTAAACGGCGGCAGGAAGGATACGACAATGCCGTACGTGAGACAGACGACGAATATCATAAATGATGGAAACAACGCTTCTTTGCTGAATAACGGCGGTCGAGATTTCGGCTGCTCGCTTTCATGCGGCGTATCTTCGCCATTCTTCAACGGAAGCGCCAATATAACGCCCAGAAAAGCGCATCCCGTCGAAGCTAAGAACAGCATCCGGTAATCGGTTTCGCGCAGCAAAATAACTCCTAGAAATGGCCCTAATCCCATGGAAAGAGTCGCCGCGATGGCGAATACGCTCATCGCTTCACCACGTCTCTTGACCGGCGTTGTATGCGCGACTAATGTCGTCGCGGCAGTGGTATAGGCTGCGATGCCTGCCCCGTGAAGAAGGCGCAGGGCCAGCAGTGATTCGACAGTCTTCGTGAAGATATATAGGAACGAAGAAACCAGGAATATGAGAGTTCCCACTACTATAAGATATTTTGTTGTATTCCTATGACCAAGCAGCCATCCGACCGGCAGGCGGAAAAGCAGAGAGGAAGTCGCAAACGCGCCGATTATCAACCCAATCTGCTGCTCCTTACCGCCGAT
Source organism: Armatimonadota bacterium (assembly GCA_030650495.1). GTDB lineage: Bacteria > Armatimonadota > UBA5829 > UBA5829 > JAUSEB01 > JAUSEB01. The sequence continues at coordinate 1,260 of JAUSEB010000079.1, forward strand.
TTCAAGTATATAAGTGGGTAAAGTAGAAAGCAGGCTGTGAAAGCTGATGTGAAAAAACAACGACCCCACACAAAGCAGGGCAAAGTTGGTGGTCAGAAATATATCCGTGTTGCCTGACATCGGTTTTTTCATTAAACACTGCCAA
>JAUSEB010000090.1 GCA_030650495.1 Armatimonadota bacterium
GAAAAAATGCGCTCACAAAAGACTCCCGTCGTCCCGAACCCAGCGAATCTCCGGCTGAGGCTCCTCCGGCTCGCCGAAAATCATTTCGAGCTTATTCTGCATCTTGGCTTCCAACAGACTTCCAGCGGCCTGCGGCACAAGAGCATGCACCAAATAGGTTCCCTCTGTGAGATCGACTGTGATGGTGCCGGGGGTTAACGTAATGGAATTAGCCAGAAGGATGTGGCCAAATCTGCTTTGCAGTCGCGTTCTGAATCGAAGCAAGCCCGGCTCGATCGGCAACTTCGGATGGAGCACGATGTAGGCTACCTGAAGATTGGATTTTATAATTTCATTAACTAACCACATGAAATAGCAAGAAAGTCTCCATACAGTCTTCAACAACGAGGCCACCCTCAATGGTTTCTTTTTTCGCTGCGTCTCGTCGGGCTCCAGCAGATCTTGCGTGACGAAGGTCACGAGCGCTGCCGATGCCACGCCGAAGACGAGATACTTGACTTCAAGCTTTCCCGACAAGATGAGCCAAAAAGCAAACAAGACCGCAAATTGAACGGTCAATCTCTTAATTTTTTGCATGTAATGTTCTTGGCGATAAACTCACACGCGTTCGGCTCCAGACCTTTCAGCCTTAAGTTAGAAACTAAAATCGCGCTAGAAGCAAGCTAATTGTTTTTTTCGCGGTACGGCACCGGTTCCCAGAACGTGTATTGTTGGCCTACAACAAACCTAACAAAAACTGCTAAACTTCACTATCCTGAGAGTCAACGATTTCATCATCTGATACAGTATAGGAAGTGCTGAATGGAAACTGAACAGCGGCGTGGCGGCACACCACGCAAAGAACAGTTTAGCGGATGTCTTGTTGGTCAATGCCTGGGGGACGCCCTAGGCGCTCCCGTGGAAGGATTCCCTCCTTCGGTCTGCCGGCAATACGTTGACAGGAACTTAAAGGCAGGCAATCTGAAGGACTTTGACCGGCATCTTCTTTCGTTTGGACAATATACCGACGACTCCCAACTCGCGCGCGAACTCCTGGAGAGTTATGTTGCGGCTGGACATTTCGACCCCTGCGATTTTGCGCAGCGGATCGCCGCGATTTTCGCTGAAGGGCGCATTGTCAGGCCGGGGAGAGCAACATCACAGGCGGCGCTGCGCCTGAGGCAAGGGGTTGCTTGGGACGAAGCCGGAACCCTTCCACCATCTGCGAGGAACGGAAGCGCTATGAGAGCAGCTCCCATTGGCCTTTTTTTCTTTGATAACCCAGAAGAGCTCGTTTCCGCCGCACAAGACCAAGGTCGCATCACTCACAAGGACGAGCGGTGCTCAGCCGGAGCCGTTGCTATAGCGGGCGCAGTAGCTTTGGCGCTTCAAAACGATGCTGTGAAGGTCCCATATTTCCTTTCTCAACTCAGCCATTGGACATCGACTATTGAACCCTCAGTAGCGACCGGCCTCCGCCAGCTAATCGAGTGGGTATCCTTGCCTCCCGAAGAGGCTGCCGGTATTGTTTGCCGAGTCGGCCTCGACCCTGAGACCGCTGAGGAGGGGAATGGCATTTCGCCTTTTGTCACCTGCAGCGTCCTGTGGAGCTTGTATTCCTTCCTGAGGACGCCGGAAGACTATTGGCAGACGATCTGCACGGCCATCGCCGTTGGTGGAGATGTGGATACGACCGCCGCTATGGCCGGCGCTATAAGCGGAGCCCATTTGGGACTAGAAGCGATCCCGCAAAATCTCGCCTCGCGTCTGACAGACCAAGGGGCCTGGGCGTTGGAACAACTCGTCGAATTGGCCCACAGGGCTTACGAGATCAAAATGCAGCAGGTACGCACGAACTAGCCCATGGCAGCTCGCTTACAAATCAACGCCTGAGTGAAATTGTGCTTCCATGGCTCCAATTTGTCGTTTGCACGGGGATCATCCTGGTATCGGGCAGCTACCTCTCAAAATACGGCGACGTCATCGCGGAAAAAACAGGACTCGGCAGAGCTTGGGTTGGCGTGGCGCTGATGGCCTCTGTCACGTCGCTCCCGGAGCTAGTGACGGGAATCAGCTCGGTTGCGATCTTCGATCTACCCAATATCGCCCTGGGGGATGTGCTTGGGAGTTCTATGCTCAACATTTTGATCCTTGTGCTGCTGGATTGTATGGGCGGCTCGGCACCCGTCTCCACCAAAGCCCAGCAGGGACAGGTTCTGACCGCTGCATTTGGGATACTCATGCTCGGGCTCGTCAATGTCAGCATCTTTAGCGCTGCACACATGCCATCGGTAGGATGGGTTGGGGCGTATAGCTTCGCCTTTGTTGCCGTCTATCTCATCGCTATGAGGGCCGTTTTCTCCTATGAGAAAAAGAGAATCGCCGAACTGGTTGGGGTGGTCGTGGAAGAGATTCGATATGAGAAAATTTCTAAGGTAACCGCTTATCGGATGTACGGGCTGAACGCCCTTTTGACGATAGGAGCCGCCACCTACCTGCCCCATATTGGAGAGAGCATTGCCGAAGCTACTGGCCTGGGCGAAACTTTTGTCGGTAATATTTTTATTGCACTCGCGACCTCGCTGCCCGAGGTCGTCGTCTCCGTCGCCGCGTTGAAAATCGGCGCCGTGGACATGGCCTTTGGAAACATATTCGGTAGCAACCTGTTTAACATTGTGATCCTGGCCATCGATGACATCCTCTACACGAAAGGACCCCTCCTCTCGTATATCTCTGCGAATCATCTTGTCAGTTCCAGCGCTGCCATTTCCATGACCGCCGTCGCGGCCATCGCATTGACCTACAGGGCGAGCAAGAAATGGTTTCCCTTTGCCTGGGATTCCCTAGCGATTCTGGCAGTCTATGTTTTCGCGCTCTCCGTCTTATACATGATGAGATAAAATCGCCATATGTCGCCACTCAGAGCGCCGTTATCATGAAAGTATTTATTTGAGCTGCTGGCGGCCTACGTGTTTCCGGCCGTCGTCGCCCTCGGTGTCGTCGGAATCTTTTTCGTTCGTCAAATCGCGGAGGACACCGAAGTATCCTTGGCCGCGGAAGAGGAAGAAGAAAAGCTCGGCGAGGTTTTCGTCAGGGCCGGAAAAGTTTATATCTTCGTCATGGCGCTGATCTTCCTCGGCGCCGGGTTTAAGCCCCTCATCGATACCTATCTTCTCAAGCTGCCGTCGCAAATTCTCTTCTGGGTAAACATGGTCTCGGCCATCCTCGACAACGCGACCCTCGCAGCCGCCGAAATCGGACCGTCGCTCAGTGTCCCTCAGATCAAAAGCGCGCTGCTCGGGCTTCTTATTTCCGGCGGCATGCTGATCCCGGGGAACATTCCCAACATCATCGCGGCGCACGCGCTGCACATCACGAGCACCGAGTGGGCCAAGCTCGGCGTCCCGCTCGGTTTAATCATCATGACCGGCACGGCGGCGCTGCTCTGGGTCGGCGTCATATAGAAAGTTGCAGAGGATCCTCGCTCGCTGGGAGACGCGCCGCGCGCGATGCGTAACGCGGCAAGGTTCGTCGCTCACGATCACCGGACAGCTGCTAGCGTTTTCAGCCGGAGCGATGATACGGCCTGGCGCAATCGAATCAGCGAGCAGGTTCTTCGCTTTGATTTAGAGCTGAGGCAGAAGAGTTAGGAAATGAAAGCCAGGCTCCAGATCACGACCGCCGATCTCAAACGATTTGAACGGCTTGAACTGAGCATAGCGGTTGAACGATTGGAACGGGCTTCAGTATTTTGGTGGAACCGCTTGAATGATTTGAACGGCTGGAATAAGTACATTCTTGCGCCGCGTTAAGTTAGGCAACTCAGGCACCGGCCCGCTCTCAATTAAAGATCGTCAAGACTTAGACAACCCAAACAACGTAAGTCTTCGCGTAATCCTTGCCGACTAAGCTTTCCAATCGTCACCGGGCATGATTCGTTTCATGAACTCGTTGAACAGGGGAACCGTGAATGCCGTGTCACCATGATGGGGACTCCAGATCATGCCTTTGGCGATCAACTGGTTCCTTGTCGGACCGAGAGATGTCACTTCACGCTCCAACTAGGGTGTAGAAAAACAGCCGCGTCTGCTACCTCGTCGTGTCCCGGGATCTGGTACCCCTAATCGCGCGCTGTTTTTGTTCGAGCGCTAGAGTTTCACCCTTGTGACGCTCTTT
>JAUSEB010000104.1 GCA_030650495.1 Armatimonadota bacterium
CGAAATTTCCGGTTGATACGGTGTGTATGCCGTATAAAATTCTCCGCGCCGCAACATGTGATCCACCACCGAGGGGATGTAGTGGTTGTACATGCCTGCGCCGAGAAAAGAGACCAGGTCGCCGCGCACATTTTCATTTGACTCGGCGTAGCCGGAGAGTGCCTCCATCGCTTCCATTTCGGTCCATGCGGCGGGCAGGTCTAATTTTGGGAAGCGGTGTTTGGCGGGGATGGCGTCGAACAATGCGTCCAGCGATTTGACGCCGATCACTTTCAGCATCTCATCGCGTTCGTGTGTACTGGTGGGGATGTAGGTCATGTTTGGTCTCCTGGTCTTAATAGTCTAAGTAGTCCGCTGGTCGACAACTCAGACCAATTGGACTATCAGACTAATGCGACCGCTCTTCGCAATGCTTCTCGTACGCGGCCGCGTCCATCAAGTCGCCCGCGACTCCGCCTTCGAGCTGAATCATCCACGACGCGCCGAAGGGATCGGAGTTGAGCCCCTCGGGTTTGTTCGGCAAATCCTTGTTGACCGCGCTGACCGTGCCCGAGGCGGGTGCGTAAATCTCAGCCGAGGCCTTCACCGATTCGACGGAGGCAATCGGCTTGCCAGCCTCCACCTTCTCGCCCGCTTCGACGAAAATCTCGACGAAGACGATGTCTGATAGTTGGTTCTGGGCGAAGTCCGTGATGCCAACTTTGCCCGTCGCGGGGTCGAACCATTCATCCGATTTGGCGTACTTCAAATTTGTGGGAGTGTTCATTGTTGTTTCTCCTCTAAAGAATATGGCGAATCAAAAAGGCGCACGACATGTATCGCGCGCCTCTGTAATTGCACCTGAGAGATTACTTTAGTTTTGTAGTTGCATAGTTTTGTAGTTATGTAGTTTCCCAACTACCTGACTATCCAACTATCAAACTAACCAACTAAGGCTTACACCGTCGGTATCCCATGTGGGATTTTCCAGAGTCTTCTTCGGAAACAGGGTCCTTTTGCCTGAGAGATTCGCCCGGGTTCGCCTGTCCCGGGTTTGCACCTTCGGCGCTCCCGTCCGTTTGTCCAGCAGTTCAACTGCTGGACAACTTTCTGTGGAGTCTCTTCCCTGTCACCGTTCAATTATGTGTCCATTGTATGAGCGAGGCGGAGGGGCGTCAAGGGGTCGGGGGTTCCAAATCGGATACTACCCAGGCTCATAGAGTTTTCGGCGCTCCTCTTTGAATCGAAGCGAAACCCCTCGAGAGAGGGGTTTCTTTCATATCCCGACGCCCGCAGGTTATACAACATAATTTTAGGTACAATAAGACTATGCAAATTTCCCCTGAAAGTGAAGAAAAAGTACGCTTCCAACGGTTGCTTTATGGTTTCGCTTACGGCATGGCCGCCGGTCTGGCTTTTGCGACCGCGCTGTGGGGCTACGACAACTATATCCTTTGGCAACACCACGGCCTGCTACCCTGGACGAAACTTGTCATCGGCGGCGCCCTGTCCATGGCTATCTGCGGCCTCGCCGGTTGGTTGACCAT
>JAUSEB010000105.1 GCA_030650495.1 Armatimonadota bacterium
CCAGCGCGACGCTTGCGGACAGCTGTCGGGCTGTAGTCCTTTTCGACCATCAAATAGTACATTGACATTATTGACAGGATAGGGTAGTATTAGTGTTAGTGTTCTAACACCTAAAACACAGATGAGAAAAGAGGTGGTGAATAGAGACAAGCAAACAGACTTGAAACGCGTCACAACTAGGGATTCATCTGCAACGGACCTACGCGGTACAACTAAAAAGGAGAGAGGAACGCAACATGCCAAAGAAAGTCGTCCCCGCAAAGACCCCCGAATCCGACCCCATCGAGCCCAAACCCATACAGACTCTAAAGGGTCTGTCTGACAAACTCATGCCCATGATCAACGTCGGAGAAGATCAGGGTGTGTACGTGGCCCGCGTTCACGACTGGTGGGACCTGATCAAGCCTGTCGGCTCCTGGGAATTGTGGGAGCAACGGGCGCTTGAAGCCTTCGGTGCACACCCAGAGGCCGCCCTCTTCCCTCATGGTCACCCGCAACGTGTCAGGGATGCACTCCCGCCTTCCACGCTCGGTCGCACCCGCGACTACCTGGACATAGACGTCCAGATCAACGGCTACCGGATCGTGGCGACGGAACACGGCGAAAGCATGATCGCCGAGCTCAAGGTGGGTGGCGAAGAGATTGAGTGTTGGGTCAACGGAGAGGTGGTGGCCGCGAAGCTGGTCAAGCTAGAAGGTAAATATCCCGTGATCGGGATGTTCACCAAGAAAGGGAAGTATTATGACGTCGCCTAAACCCTTCAGGGAGTCTTTCGGTTCGTGGATCAGGAGGGGCCGTTCACGCGGCCCCTCCCTCAGAGAACAACGTGAAGGGAGAATTATCAAGACAAAGGCTCTCATAGAACGTCTGAAGATTGACGTTCCGCCGCTTGGGGTCAAGTGGCGGGACAACATGATTCTTTACTATGGCCGCGTTCTGAAAGAGTTGGAAGCTAGTCTGGAAGAGACTACTGAAAGGCATGCCAACGGTACGGGTAGAAATCTACATCGTCGGTCTTCCCGTGACTAGCAAACTGACAGCTTACTCGGGACAGGTCCAGAAGCTACTCCAGTTCATCCAAATTGGGGTCAAAGCCGGAGCTTCAGCGAACGAACTATATTCTATAGCCCAAGCTCAGGGAGCAGGCGCCAGACGGAAGGAGTTTCTGCTTGCTGTCAAAGATGTAGTTGAAGATGCTGCGAAAAGTCAACGTATCCGCCACGTCAATGATCGCTTTTACCCCTCTGAGGACATGGCTTCTCTTGTTCGGACGGAGCTACGTGACAACTACTCCTACCAAGTGCAAGTGACAGGTAGAAGCTCTGAAACGGGTGAAAAAGTTACACGTAAGTTGACAGTAACATCTACTAGAGCTTTACGTATTGGCGAGGTCAAGGACGATATCGAAGAAGCTCTCACTAATGCAGAGAGGTATGATCTTGAGGAAATTACGGTAATGGTCATTGGGTTCAAACACCGTTAGCAGTTTTTGGAGTCTCTATGCGCTTCACGCACATTCTACGCAAAAACTCCGGTACAGAGCAGCCTTCACAGCTTGTATTTCTTGACACTGAAACTACGGATAAAAAGCTCACCCGTGAGTCCAAACAAGCCGTGCTTTCGTTTGGTTGGGCTGCGTTCACGCAACACACGTCGCGTCAAACGTGGACAGAGCCGGAATACGTTCGCTTTACCTCTCCAGAGGTTTTTTGGAATTGGGCGCTTACAAAGGTCAGACGGAAAACAAAGCTGTATGTTGTTTGCCACAATGCTGCGTTCGACTTTCCTGTTTTGGAGTCCTTCCGCATTTTGAAGGATCACGGCTATAAACTCACAAAGGCAATTATTGAAGACCCCCCGACCATGTTCACCTTCAGAAAAGAAGGTTATACGATAGTCCTTCTCGATAACCTGAATATCTACAGAATGTCTCTCCGTGAGCTTGGCAATTCGTTTGGCCTGGACAAGCTGAAAATGCCCACAAAAACATCTTCCAGTTATGAGTGGGATTGCTACTGTCGCCGTGATGTGGACGTGATGATGCAGGCGTTTCTGTACTACCTAAGTGTTTTGAAGGACTGGGATTTAGGCAACTTTTCTCTGACGCTTCCTTCGCAGGCGTTCAATGCGTTTCGGCATCGTTTTATGCATCACGACATTCTGATAGACAACAATCTGGAGGCCCTAAAGCTGTCGCGGAGCGCGTATGTTGGTGGTAGATGTGAAGCGTTTCGGATCGGGAAGATTGAAGAACCTGTCCATATTTATGACGTAAATGCCATGTATCCATATATTATGAAAACGTGGCCCGCTCCTTTTCGTCTCCGTAGTGTATGGTCCAGAGTAAGTGTTGATCAATTGAAAGAAGCCTTGTTGACAAGCTGCGTTGTTGGGGATGTGGAAATAAAAACCGACACTCCCGACTATCCCATAAAACACAAGGGACGCATGGTATTTCCAGTGGGTAAGTTTCGCGTGACTCTCGCCGATCCTGAGCTTAGACACGCTGCCTTGAAAGACCGAATAGTGAAGGTCTATTCGCTTGCGTTGTATCAGGCGGGTTATCTATTTGATGAGTATGTGTCATTTTTTTATTCCAAGAGGCTTCTCGCTAAAGAAGCCGGCAACTCACGTGATAGTTTTATGTGCAAGCTGTTCATGAATAGCTTGTATGGCAAGTTTGGACAAAATGGTCGAAAGTGGACACGTACCGGAGACGCGAATAATGAGGACATATCTAACTGGACTGAGATTGATCACAACACAAAAAAGAAGCGCTACTTTCGCACTTTTCTGGGATCGTTTGAAGAATTACAATCCGACCCCGAATCACGTGACAGTCATCCCGCAATTGCCGCTCATATTACCAGCGCGGCGAGATTGCGGTTGCTGGAGCTAATGGAGCTTGCGGGGCGAAAAAACGTCTATTATTGTGACACAGATAGTCTTATCGTCAATGACGCCGGAGCAATTAGACTTGTGTCTCAGGTAGATTTTACTGAGCTTGGAAAACTGAAGCCTGAAGCTACCGCCGAATGTTGTGAGATTTATGGGTTAAAGGACTATGTCTTTGGGTCTAAAACCCGCATGAAGGGCATTAGAGCTAACGCCAAACGTGTGGGCCCCAGAATGTTCAAACAGAATATGTTCCGCGGCTATTCCGGAATGCTCAGGGACGGCGATCTCAATAGTGTGGTGATCTCCGAGACGGTAAAGACGTTGAAACGTGTCTATACTAAAGGCTTCGTTGACTCCCGCGGTTGGGTGCTGCCCTTATTTGCAAATGAGGTTGTGCTCCCCGCCATACTCTGTGATTCGTGCGGCAAATGGAGTCCTTTTGTTGCCACGGAGAACGTGGGAGTAGAGCAAAGTCGCTTCGCTGGCGGATATGTTGCAGAGACCTATATTGAACGCGACAAGCCCGGGAAGATCACAAGGAGACATCTTTGGTCCCTTTGCTCCGCTTGCTCTGGGTCAACTCTTCCGGAGGAGCTTCAGCCGTGGGAAAGCTACTACCAAGAGCCTTAGCAATGTCTTGTAGGTCTTTGCAGCATTTTGCCACAGCCTCGAGTTGCTCCCGAAGCTCTTTTGTTGTTGCCATGATTTTTCTCCTATTCTCCCGCTACTTTTTCGTGGGCTTTTTGGCAGACGTTATTTTTGCTCCAATTAGTTGGGCGTAGTTGTTAGCCCATTCCTCCGAATACCCTATCCGCGTTAGCTCTTCCACATAACGTTTCTGGTCAATAATCCCCGCCTTCGCAAAAGCGTCTAACTCTGTCCGTGTCGGCTCTACTACGTTATTCTCTAGCGCAATTTGTATGTCGGTTAGTGCTTCACTTGTCTCTTGATCAGCCAGGCCGAGTTTTCCCAGTTCGATCACCGCGCCGTTCATAGTCAGGTGCCCTTTACGCACCTTCAACTTTACGAGGGCTATGTCGTTTTTGTGTAGAGTGATCTTCTGGCGGAATCGCTCTAAAGCTAGAATGAATTGCGCTTCTACGTTATCATACCCCAACACACCCATTCCATCTAAAAACTGACCATCGGTAAGCAGGCCGTCTTTTAGGGCAGACGTGTATTCAGTTTTGGAGAGATCGCGTTGTACCTGCCGTTCTGCTTTCAACTCCCCTTCGTTCAGTTTTTCGGTGAAGAGGGTCAATCTTTCCGCATTGATCACACTGTAACCCATGTCCTGATAAGCGCGCACCACCTCCAGCCGGGTAAGAAGCTTTAGTTTGTGCATTCTGCGCACGTCGACGCGAGTGAGAGGATTGTAGGCAATCTGTGTTAGCTTGTCTCTCCAGAAAGGCATAACGTCGCGGGACCTGATTAGCAGGTTTAGCGTTTCCTGGTCAATAACCCCCCGTTGGAACATCTCAAAGCCTTGCTCCGACGAGGGAAGCTCCCAATGCGCCGCCCAGTACCAGCGAGCGACGTCCTCTGAGATTCCTATACGCCGAGCTTGCTTCACAAATTCAGGCGGAAAATCTTCGTACTGACCGAACTTTGTGGCGATCTCAGGGGTAAACACCTCGCGCACAGCCATAGTCACAAGGTCTTGAACACTTGGAAGCTGTAGAGAAGCCGTCTTTATTGCCCTAATCCCACTCACGTCATAGCCTAAAGCCTTCAACCGTGAGTCAATCTCTCCGTCAGACGTTTCCCCCCGTAGCCATAGAGCGATCTCCGTCCCCGGGTCCACAAGAGTCTTTATGGCTGACTGAAGGACGGGCACATCCTCAGCAGCTATCCCCAGCTTCGCTAAGGCGCTTACTAACCCTGAATCGCTCAAAAACCCCCTCTGCCACGATTTTAGGGCTGTCCCGCCGTCCACTAGGGTTCTGGCGGTGAAGGCCAGGCGTTGCGAAGCCTGGACGCTGTAGCCTTGACTCTGTGCGGCGGTCGAGAACTCTTCCGACGTCACAAAACCCCGACGCAACATTTCCTGAAGAGTGTTGGGGTCAAGGAGTTGCTCTGAAGCTATGATTAGAGAATCCGCAGCGCTCCCAATAAAGCCCTGCCGAGCCAGATTGCTCAGAACACTAGCTTTGTCAAGCTGTCCACGTCTCCACGCAGCAATGGATGTAGCGACGTCCAGCACCTGATCGGACAGATGTCTGAGGAGCAACTGGTCCTCGTCCTGGTATCCGAGCTTGTCCAGTTTGTCCTTAGCTTGCTCAGGCGTGATAAGCATTCGTATTTGTGCAGTCAACACCTCTGAAGCTGTGGGCAGATTAGAGCGCACCAGGCGTTCCTCTTCATAAACTGCCCGGCGCAGGACAGGTTGTAGAAGAGACGTGATTACGTTTGATAGAACTATTCCTCCCGCAAGCGACATAAACCCAGACAAACCCGCAAGGCTCGGAAGGGCGCCAGGAGCCGTCAACGCCTTTACATCGTCTGGGATCTCCGGGTTAGATTCCATGCGCCGGACCACGGCGTCCAGACGCACAGACAGCTCTTCCGCAGCCGCGTGATTGTCAATCCCGAACGCAGTCGAAAGAGCCGTGGCAAGCGGTATGGGAATGTTGGCTAAAGCGTCCGTGGCTTTTTGTGAGGACTCTTCTAAGGAAACGCGGAGCGTTTCGAGGGCCGTCTCGGTTAGCGTACCGAGCTTTGCGCCAAGACCGAGGACAGTTGCGTTTCCTTGCTCCAGACTGGCGTCAATCTTTTCCTTGACAGAATCGGTAAGCGAACCGAGCAACTCATTAGAAGCTGCAATCTGGCGATCAACCTCAGACGTCAGACGGGCCTCTGTCTGAGCGACAACGTCTTTGGCGGACGCTATCTGTCTGTCAATGCCGTTGACGACGGCGAACGTGAGATCGGAAAGAGTCGTCCGCGCATCGTCAACGGTTTTGGTAAGAGGCGCAACGGCTTTAGATACAACGTCGGCAAACAAAAACCGAGCCGCGTCAACCGTCGCGCTGAATACGTCGAGGGACATGTTGGCTTACTTGGTGGGTTTTCCGGCGGGCCAAAAAGCCTGTTGAAACTGGCGGAGTCGGTTAGACAGATTGACTACCTCTGCCTCTCTGTCTGCCGTTTCAATCCCCGCTACCTTAGCCCTTGCAAGAGCTTTTTTGGCGTCATCCAGAGCGCCAAGCGCCTGGACGATCCGCGCCCTATCCGCCTGAGTTAGCTCCGCCATTTCCGTCTCCCTTTTGCGCCGCAACGTACCCGGCCAGTCCGCCTATGATTCCGACCCCGATCATGTAGATCGAACCGTCAACACCGCGACTGATAGTGTAACCGGTTAGAATCGTGACGGCAATGATCGCCAGAATCGTGACAAGCACGTTCTTTCCTCTTCTTGTCAGCTTCACTCTACACCCTTTCTGCCAGATTGGGGAGCACCTTTCGTACCCGTTTTTCGAGATCTTCCACCAATTCCAATGGAGACAGTGGCTTTACAGAGGCCGGAATGAGTTCAATGTGGACTATCGGAAGATCGGCTTCCGTGTAACGACCCTTCAACGAAGGCGGAATACCCTCTGCAATTTCCGCCGTGTTGTATTGTAGGGCTAAAGCTGTCGGGTCCAACAACTTTCCCTTTGCAACAATGAGTAGTCGTCTGATTGGCATTATGCTTCTCCCAATGCGTATGCGAGCGACAGGCCCGCCGCTCCAGTGGCGCCCGCCGATCCCGCAACACCTGTACCAGTGCCAGCGCCGCCAGCGCCGCCTAAACCGCCAGCTACAGATATATTGAGAATCGTCGTGCTTCCGGTTAGAAATATGATGCACCCGCCGCCGCCGCCACCACCGCCACCACCGCCCCCGCTGTTAGCTCCTTGGCCTGCGGCGCCATCACGTCCAACGCCTCCTGGGCATTGTAGAGCACCACTCCCTGTCCATGAGCGTGCAAGAACTAGGATAACACCCCCACCGCCACCAGCACCGCCACCACCGCCGCCTGTATCACCACCACCTGAGCCGCCGCCGCCGCCAGCGCCGCCGCCTGGTGTAACCGACGTGCTCCCTCCTAGGACCAGAAGCCCGCGCAGCAAAAACCACAGATCGCGCAATCCGCCGCGATTGACGGACGGCGCGGTTACTGCCCCGCCACTGCTGCCAACGATGGCTCCACCAACGCCACCCGCACCCCCCGCGCCGCCACCACCCCCCGCGCCGCCGAGGCCGTCCGTAATACCCACTCCGTTTGACCCCTGACTACCAGGCTGTCCCGCAACGCCTCCGTCGTTTCCGTCTCTACCTACAACAGACCCACCTAGAGAACCCGCCGCCTGCGCGGCGCCCCCATTACCATGCACAGCGCCAACAGCAGCCGTTCCATCCGACGAGGGGCGAAGAATAGCCTGACCATTGGTAAAGAGGCCTTTGATGAATATGCGAAATCCAGCAGGATTGAGAACAAAACCGACGTTGATAGTGAGGTTGTCGTAATACATATCACGAACTAACGAGAAGTCGGCGGCTATGGTGACGTTGCCGTCTGAGCCGTCGCCGAACAAGGCCAAGATCGGGAAAGCTAGCGCGTCCGCTCCACCACGGAGATGCGCCGCTGCGTGCGTCTGAGCGTGATGCTGGTCAGCCGTCACTCCCGTTAGTTGCGTGTGCGATCCAGGCGGCCCCCCGATCTTCATGCCAGGTGACCTCCAATCGCCAGAAAAGCCAAGTTGCCCGCCGAGCCGATAGCATGCCACTCGTAGGCCGCCAGTGGACCATCTTCTGGCGCCGAGATTGACATGCTGCCGCCTGATGGAACGAGGACGATTCCGGCAGACGTTGTCGCCGAAATTCTCGGACGCAGATAAATCGTGCCCGTTGACGTGTTGATCACTATGAGGGCGGCACGATTGGGGTTTTCCCTCGCTATGATCTTGTCGGTCGCGTCAACGTCGTTAGCGTCCGTGATCTCGCGCCAGTCCATGTCTACTCCGTATTTTTCACGGAGTAGAGTATAGACCGTTTTCTTGAAGCTCTGCACCATACACCAACCTTTCCCCGAAGATTCGGACGGCGTTATCCGACCTGAATCAGGTCGAGGAAAAGCTCCTGTGCGGTATCCGTGATTCCGAGCGCATCGAGAGTCGGCGGGTTGGAGTTTGAGAACTCACCCCAAACTCCCAGCTCGCCGTTCCGGAAGATCGGATAGTCCTGATCCGGTTCGTCGTTGACAGCCGGACAACCGGGGCGCGATCCCTGTCCGCCAAAGAGCAAGCGGGCCGCAACGAGGTTCGTGCCGTTGGCCCGCATACCAACGACTTGGTACTTGCCTGCCGCTAGGGAGACGGGAAACGTGATCGCCCCGTTCACCCACGCACCAGCAGCAAGCGCTACCGCAGCCGTGGCCCTGATGGTGCGTATCCGACCAGTGACCGGAGTCGGCTTTCCGTCGCCGAGCCACACCAGGCCATAGTGCCCTGCCGCAGCCGCCGGATTCGTGAGCACCTGAAACTGCATGGCTTCAGTCTGCTTGAGCTGAAGCGGCTCCTCGCTCCTGTCGTGAATCTCAGCCGGAGACCCGAACACCAGACCGGACGCCAGCCGAGTCAGATATTCGTCAAAACCGTCCTCGTTCAGCGACGGAGTGTGCACCCTAGCCCTCGACGCGACCGTCTGATCAATGACAGCCGCAGCCATGACCAGCTGATCGAGCTCGGGGACAGAAATGTCGTCTCCGCTAACCGAAACGTGCGGATCAGGGACAGCCGCAAGGTTTTCCCAGGCGGCAGCGGGGTCAATGGATTCGTAGTAAGCTACGAGTGAGAGAGGCATGTCTCCATACTCCTTTTCCGAGTCGCAAAGATTGCGACCCTGTTATCAGGATTTCTTATTCACTTTTCTGTCTTCGCCTATGGAGCTACTTCTTGAACTTCGCCATGTCCCGCACGAACGTGGTCATGCGGTTGATCCCATCCTCCAAGGTAACGGACGGCATGGCGTTGACCTTCGCAGCAGCCGCATCCACAGCCGGAAGCAACTTGCTGGCGAAGGCTACTTGCTTGTCGTGAGCGGCGTCAATCCCGCCCGCGATCCGAGGGATGCCCTTTTCTTTCGTCTTGGTCTGCCACTCCTGAAGCGTAACCTTCCGAGTGTTTGCGGCCCATCTCCCTGAATTGATGCTCTCGGAAATCTTGGCGAGCATCTTCGGGGCCTGGTCCGCCGCCTTGCTCATCGGAGAGACCCGAACACGGTCAATGCCTGAAGACACGTCAGACAGAGCCGCTTTTAGCCGCGTAGCCTGTTTCGCGGCATACTCTTCCGGTGTAACCCGCGCCATAGCAGCACCTCCACTTTCAGAGTAGGACTAGGGGTATCCCCCAGAACTCTAATACTCATTATGCATACTTTTGATAGTTTGTCAAGAGGTCAGAAAAATCTCTCGGAAATAATCTTGAAATTAGTCATCAAAAACGAACGCAATTATTGGAGTAAAAGTCGAACAGAGTGACAGCCCGACAGCTGTCCGCAAGCGTCGCGCTGGGCCG
>JAUSEB010000107.1 GCA_030650495.1 Armatimonadota bacterium
AGAGCATCACTTGGCTGGGGGCCATTGGCATCTGCTTGAAACGCGGCATCATAAGTTCCTCCTAAAGAGGAGTTCGACACCGATAACCGAAATTCATGCCTGAACTATTAGTGAACATCAACTATTTTTGAGACAGCCTGACCCCTTCCCCGAAACCCATAATATTCGGAAAATGGTGTAGGAGGATAAAACTTGTCAGAAAAATCAACTTCACATTACGTGTTTAAAACAATCGAGGAAGCTCTTAACGGGGAGTGCGGGAAGACGTTTTGGGCGTCAATCCGCAATGGCTCTCTCGATTACGGGGACAAAGAAACCCTTTTCGGAAAACATTTGGATGAAGACCTGACATTCGACATCGGCAACAACCGTATATTGATGAACCTTGACCTCAAAGGCACGATACTTAATTTCGTATCTTATGGCGAGACCTATCCTTACGATCATCCATTTCCGGGTGTCTGGACGCAAAAATACTACCAGCACACAAAGAACCTGTCCTACAAAATCAAGGTCGGCGCCAAAACCTACGACCTGAAAGACCTTACCGACGACTATGGCGTCTGCCTGCTCGGTAATGTCCTGCCGGTGACGGAGTTTTATGTTGACGAAAAAGTCCAGATAAAGCTGATTGCTTTCGCGCCGATCAGCGCCGACGGAGCGGTCCGCCCAAGCGCGGCCTTCTACGGCCTGTTCATCAAGAACATCTCCGGTGAGAAGGTCAAAGGCGTTGTCTATGCCCCCGAAAGCAGCGAGCGCATCACCGTGCGTGCGGCTGACGGCATTGAGGCGAAGCCGGAGATTGACTACGAAATACGGTCCGGCAAGTCATTCTGGCTGCCATTGGTTTTATCCGCCGTTCCCGCTGAGGACGCTTTGAAGGAAATTTCCAAGCATGGAAGTATTGAATGGCTGCGGTCAACCCTAACATATTTCAGGAATCTCACAGGTGATCTGCACATGCCCCAGGACGTTTACGCGGGGGAATTTTTGGAAAGATGTTTGCACCAATGCTTCAACGCCACTGTTATGGCCCCCAGCGGTGAGATTGCGGGCGAAAATAGTTGGGGATCATATCCGCTTCGGGACGAGATGTGGATGAAGGATTTCCACTACACATATATGCCCCTGGTTATGGCAGATCCCGATCTGGCGCGGCGCGGCATTTTGTGGTTCCTTAAATGGAGCGTTCGCTTCACCGGCAGGTTTCCCGGCGGCGTTGAGCACTCCATCAGCAACTCGCTCGCTCCCGTTGGGATGGCAGCGATGTACTACGCCAATACAGGCGATAAGAAGTTTTTCAACGAGCATCCAGAGGTCAAAGATAAGTGCAAATGGCTTCTCGACGAGGCTCTTTCGCTTCGCAAACACGATGCGTTTTTGGTCGCCAGCCGCTTTATCTCGGACGGTGGCTCGGCGGGCGATTATCACACAGGCTCCAATATATTCGCCTGGTACTGCCTGACAGCGTTTGGCCGCGTGCTGGAAGAGGTTTACAACGACGCTGAGACCGCGGCCAGTTACCGCAAAGCCGCCGAGAAGATAAAAAAGGACTTAGCCAAGCACAACATCATCGACGGCCCGTTCGGAAAGCAGTACGTTGAAGGCATAGACGCCGACGGCAAGCTCCCGATGAAGCACGTGGCGGTTAAGGGTGTGGAAGACCCAGCCCAGGTTCCATATATGGCCCACGACGGCGAAGAAAGCGACACGACTCTCGCCTCGTTTTACGGTTATACGACCTACGACGATTTGCCTCTGCACAATCTAAAGAAGTTCGCTCTGTCCGAGCACAACATACTCTACATGAGAAACCTGCATGGGATCGTATGGGCTGACCCGAACAGCTACGGCACGACATTCCCAGGTTATATATCAGGACTCGCGGCGGCGACCGATCACGAGACGATGAGCGGCCAGGATGGCCTACTCACCCGCATACGCAGGCTGACCGATCTCGACGGCAGCATTTGGTGGTGGCCGTTCACTCAGTGGAAAACTACCTATCGGATAAACGACCACCCAGCAAGGGGACTCGGCAAGTGCGGATGGGCCTCAGGCGTCTTCTGCTGCCTGTTCATTTCGCAGGTCTTGGGAGTCTCTTATGACGCTCCGAGTAGAACACTCAGCTTCCGCCCATTCAGCCCGTCAAGCGATTTCACCTGGGACGGCTTCCGGCTTGGCGAAAGCTCTTTCACTGCATCGTTCAGGCGAGAAGCTTCAGCCGTCGTTCTGGAAGTTACTAACCTGAACTCTCACACCATAACAGTGAAACACCAGGCGATTTTGCCCAAAGGCAAGACAGCCAAATCGCTCACACTTGACGGGATAGAATTCAAGGGGAAGACTTCCACGGATTCATTCTTCGAGAGTAAAGTGGTTGTTCTTGAAGCCAAAGCAAAACGCGGCGAAACCAGCCGGTTGAGAGTGGAATACTAGAGAGTTAGGGAGTAATTAGTGGTTAGCCCGTATTATTCACGTCATTTCGAGCGTAGCGAGAAATCTGCTTTTCCTGAAGCTAAAAAGCAGATTCCT
>JAUSEB010000112.1 GCA_030650495.1 Armatimonadota bacterium
TGTTGCTTCGGTAGCCTGCTGCCGAAGCCGGCGCCAAAGGCGCCGCCCCGGGTGAGGGTGAAACAACTCACTTGTGCCGCTTCACCATCATATGCTCAATGCTCTGCCCCGCCGGGATCATCGGAAACACGTTCTCCTCACGAGCAATCCGGAAGTCCATCACGACCGGCCTGTCCTTCACCTTTAACGCCTTTCGCAGGGCAGGAACGACTTCCTCCTTGGTCTCGATTCTCATCCCGACCGCCCCATACGCCTCAGCCAGTTTCACGAAATCCGGCTGTTGCTCGATGTTCACGCTGGAGTATCTATTGTTAAAGAAAAGCTCCTGCCACTGCCGCACCATGCCGAGGTACATATTGTTCATTATAGCGATCTTCACCGGCAGCTTTGCTCCGACCGCCGGGGCTAATTCCTGAATGTTCATCTGTATGCTGCCGTCCCCCGATATGCTGAACACTGTTTTGTCCGGTCTTGCTATCTGAGCGCCGATTGCGGCGGGGAAACCGAATCCCATGGTCCCAAGTCCGCCTGAACTCAAGAATTGCCGGGGAAACGTGCATTTATAGAACTGCGCCGCCCACATTTGGTGCTGCCCGACATCGGTCGCAACAATAGCATCACCCTTTGTGACCTCCCAAATCTGGTCGATCACATACTGCGGATATAACGCGTCATCCTTGGGATAAGACAGCGGATACTCTTTCCGCCACTCCATAACCTGCTTGTTCCAAGCGGTTTCTTGCCTCGGCTTCACCTGCTTTACAAGCTCTTCGAGTATCACCCTGCAATCGCCGACTATTGGAATGTCAACGTGCACGGTCTTGCCGATCTCAACCGGGTCAACATCGATATGTATAACCTTCGCCTTTTTGGCAAATGCGTCTAGCTTGCCGGTAACACGGTCATCAAATCTGGCTCCCACGGCAATCAGCAGATCGCAGTGATTCACCGCGTAGTTCGCGTAAGCTGTCCCGTGCATTCCCAGCATCCCCAATGAATGCGGATGTGTCTCCGGTATCGACCCCTTACCCAGCAGCGTCGTCGCAACCAATATGTGAGTCTTCTGAGACAACTCAACGAGAGCTTCCGAAGCGCCGGAGCTAATTACGCCCCCTCCGCAGTACAATACAGGTCTTTCAGCCGCCGCAATTGCCTTCGCAGCTTTAGAGATTTGCAGTGGATGACCCGCCACGGTTGGCTTATACGAGCGCAGTTCGACCGACTTCACCGGCTCATAATCCACCTGCGCCAATGATACGTCCATCGGCATATCTATCAACACCGGGCCAGGCCGCCCTGTCTTTGCTATATGAAAAGCTTCAGCGACAACTTGGGCAACGTCTTTTACGTTCTTTATAAGATAATTGTGCTTTGTTATCGGCATCGTAATGCCGGTTATGTCGGCTTCCTGGAACGAGTCTTTGCCGAGTGCAGTTGTCCTGACCTGGCCGGTCAAAGCAACCATCGGGATAGAGTCCATATAGGCGTTCGCTATTCCGGTCACGAGGTTTGTCGCGCCCGGTCCCGACGTGGCAAAACACACGCCCACCTTGCCGGACGCCCTTGCGTAACCGTCAGCCGCATGCGCCCCGCCCTGCTCGTGGCGTACAAGAATATGCCTGATGTCCTTACGGTCGTAAAGCGCGTCGTAAATCGGCAGCATTACCCCGCCGGGTATGCCGAATACAACCTCCGTGCCCTGATCGACCATGGACTGCAACAAAGCCTGAGCGCCATTCAGTTTCAAGCAAATTCCCCCTATTATAGTTGAGAGTTTAGAGATGATGGCTTTCAGCCTGTTGAATGTTTATTGTTGAATGTTGAAGGGGAGCATGCTCGAAGCAATACCTTAAACCTTCAACATTCAACCTTCAACCTTCAACTCTCTCTCAGCTCACTACCGCGCCTTTACCAGCCGACGATACTCCCTTCGAGTATCTCAACAAGTATCCATCCTTAACATTCGGCTCCCTGGGTTGCCAAGTCTTCCGGCGATTCTCCAACTCAGCCGTCTCGACTTCCAAATCCAGCTTCCTGCCCGGTATATCTATATTAATAATGTCGCCATCGCGAATCAGCCCGATTGGGCCACCCTCCGCCGCTTCAGGCGATACATGGCCAATTGCCGCCCCGCGAGTAGCTCCCGAAAACCTTCCATCCGTAATCAAAGCAATGTCCTTGCCCATTCCAAGGCCGGACACGGTCGCCGTCGCCGTCAGCATTTCGCGCATACCGGGTCCGCCACGCGGACCCTCGTTCCGTATAACTATTACTTCGCCTTTGTTGATGCGCTTTTCAAGTATCGCGGCCACTGCGTCGTCTTCGCACTCGAACACTCGCGCCGGACCTCTGAACTTCAACGCCTCAGGCTCGACCGCCGACTGCTTCACAACAGCGCCGCCGGGAGCCAAACTTCCGCGCAATATGGCAAGTCCGCCAACTTTATGATATGGATCGGCAAATGAGCGAATCACATCCGGTCGTCTTATCTTTGCCGCGCTGACGTTCTCCCCCACTGTCTTCCCTGTAACGGTTATCAGATCAGTCTGCAAAAGCCCGTTATCCGCCAGTTCTTTCATAACAGCGTGAACGCCGCCGGCCTCGTCCAAATCCTGCATGTGATGCGAGCCGCCGGGGCTTAGGCTCACCAGATGCGGCGTTTTGCCGCTTATCGTATTCAACTCATCCAGGTTGATCTCTATTCCAGCCTCATACGCAATCGCCGGAACATGTAAAACCGTGTTAGTTGAACACCCAAGGGCCATATCCACGGCCAGCGCGTTCTGGAAAGCGGCTGGCGTCATAATATCGCGTGGCTTTATATCGCGCTCAATCAATTCCATTATCTTCATACCGGCGTATTTGGCCAATCTTATACGAGCGCTCATTACTGCCGGAATAGTCCCATTTCCCGGAAGTCCCATGCCTAGAGCTTCCGTCAAGCAGTTCATCGAGTTGGCCGTAAACATCCCCGCGCATGACCCGCAGCTTGGACACGCGATGTCCTCCATCTCGGCGAGATCATCAGCGGAAATTTCCCCCGCCGCAAGCGCTCCCGCCGCTTCGAACATCTGCGTCACGGATATGTCTTTGCCGTTATATCGTCCAGCGAGCATCGGTCCGCCGCTTATTACTATGGTAGGGATATTCACCCTTGCGGCGGCCATCAGCATACCGGGGATAATCTTATCGCAATTCGGAATTAGTACCAGCGCGTCAAATGCGTGCGCCCTTGCCATTATCTCAACGCTATCAGCTATCAATTCCCTGCTGGCGAGCGAGTAACGCATGCCGTCATGCCCCATAGCTATGCCGTCACACACGCCGATAACGCCGAATTCAACAGGAGTTCCACCGGCGATGCGAACGCCCGTCTTGACCGCCTGGGCTATCTTATCCAGATCAATATGACCTGGGACGATTTCATTAGCGGAATTCGCGATTCCGATGAGCGGTCTGTTCATCTCTTCCGTGGTATATCCCATCGCCTTAAACAGCGATCTATGCGCCGCCCTTTCGGGTCCGGTTCTAATAACGTCACTTCTCAATTGTCCACCTCAAATAACGCAAAATCCCCTCATCCGGACGGGACGAGAGGTCTAAACCCACGCGATATGCTTACGGTTAATCAATCCGGTTAATCTAATCCTAACATAGCCCGGCTTGTGAGGTCAAGGACGAGTTGCGTGTGGAGGAAGGAAAGTCTGGAACGCGGAATCAAGTAGTAATGCGAATGGAAGTTCAATATGCATAAGTTTCGGGGCTGTCATTGCGCCCGGCTTATGTCAACGGAGGCGGCTTAATGAGATCGCTTGGTGATTATTCGGTTTACATAAACAAGTGCGGAAAGATACTGGCGTTGATACCCATGGGATTTGCGTCTCACAGGGCCAGGCAAAAACAAGGCGAATGGTATGAGTTTACGGCCTCACTTAGGCAAATAAGGCAATTGAGGGATTTGATCGGGGATGATTCGCTTAAACGATTGGGTAGAGAGATAATCCCGCTCGTGAGCCGTATTGAGCGAGAAGTTCTCGACAATCTCAACGTTGACTCGCCTGAGTCGAGCCTGCAGGCAATTCCTGAGTTTTACGCCCGCTGCCATGAGGAATGCGGCGGCTTTACCGTTCAGCAGCTAGGCGATCGGAAGTTCCTTGTAGAGGATGATACTCCATATCCGGAGTCTTTGAACGCCGGTCTTCTGGAGGGTGCGGTTCGTGAGTTCGGCGGGCTGCATGTAAATATCACTGTATCGCAAGCCGGCGAAGGAAAACGCCGCCACACCGTGATTTGGAGCTAATTAGACATGGACTACGACAAGATATTTTCTACAGTCAAAACATACGCCGATACGCTCATCAATGACGGCACGGATACTTATGGGGATATTCACACCCCGATGTTCTGTTTCCACCTCGATGTAAAATCCCATAAACCGCCGCACAGAGACTATAACCCGATGTGCGTATCATTCGACGCCAGTTTCCAGTCCCGCTGCGCCAACATGGACTACGAAAACGACAACTTCAGGATGCTGAATAAACTGACTGAGTTGACGGGTGACAAGACATACGCGGATGCGGCGGACGCTTATATGACTTACTTTATGGAGCATTGCGTCAGCCCTACTACCGGACTTTTTGGCTGGGGAGAGCATATTTATTATAACGTGTTCTCCGATGACTTTAACTATAGAGGCCATGACGGCCATGAGTTCGAGGGGTATTTAACCGTCTGGGATGACCTTTGGCGCATCAATCCTGCCGCTGTTCAGCGAGAGATTGAAGCGATTTGGGAGTATCACATTCACGATCCGGTGAATCTGAACTTCGACAGGCACGCCCACTGGATCGACGGACACAATGACGGCGTGGGATTCATCAACCACGGAATGAATTACGTTTATTGCTTCGCTTTTCTGCATAAAGTAACTGGAAATCCTGAATATCTGGATTGGGCGGTCAGGCTCACCAAATCCCGTTACGACGCCAGGGACGAAAAAGGAATGGCGCCCGCTTGCGTCGTGCGGGACGCGAGAGGGAACCATTCCACAGAGTATATCTGCTCTTACGCCCAGGGCGGCGGGGCCGATTTTCTGACTTTTGCGTATCGAGAGTCCCCTCACCCATTCCTGCTCCAGGCAGCTGAAGATTACTTAAAGGCTTCTTTCGCGTACGGCCTGGATGATGTTCTCAAATCTTCTCGTGAGACCGATGCCGAAGATGACGGCGGCTGCTTGTACTATTTCACTCAGGGACTCCTAAATGTTTATGAAGCAAATGGAAACAGTTGGGCTCTTGATAAGGCGAAAGAGATAACATCCCTCGCCCCCAAATACTTCTTCAAAGGCGGTGAGGACTGGGGAGCCAACGAATCGGGTTTCTGCGGCCAGATCATCCAAGATTGCGTAAGACTCCATCGACTTACGGGCGAGCAAATCTGGCTTGACATTGCCGCGCAAAAAGCGCAATACGCTTACGACAATCTATTTAAGGGCGATCTTTTCACATATACCAGCGAAGGGATGGTCAGCGATAGATATTGCGCCCGGGGCGACGCTCCTCTTGGTTATGGATTTATATTGCTTGCTGAGAGACTGAAGGAAATTTAGTTTTATCTGTTTCGGCATTTGAAATGCCGAAACACCGGTTAGACTATTATGGATTTCGACAAAGTACTGAAAACAATCAAAACGCACGCGGATACGCTTATCCACGAGGGTACGGATACGTACGGCGATATTCACACGCCGATGTTCTGCTATCAGTTAGACGTCAAGACACACAAGCCCCCTCATCGTGACATTAATCCTTCGTGTGTCTCATTCGATGCCAGTTTCCAATCCCGCTGCGTTAATATGGACTATGATAACGACAACTTCAGGATGTTATATAAGCTGACTGAGATCACGGGAGATAAGACATACTCAGACGCGGCGGACGCTTATATGGCCTACTTTATGGAACACTGCGTAAGCCCAACCACGGGACTTTTCGCCTGGGGAGAGCATATCTATTACAATGTGTTTACGGACGATTTCAACTATAGAGGTCATGACGGGCATGAGCTTGAGCCTGTTATGCCCGCCTGGGATTTGATGTGGGAGATCAATGCGGCTGCCGTTCAAAGAGAGTTCGAAGCGATGTGGGAGTATCACGTCCACGACCATATAGGATTCAATTTTGACCGCCATGCGCATTTCCGCACCGGGGAAAACGACGGGTTCGGGTTCATCCACTATGGCGGAATTTGCTCCTATTCTTTCACCTTCTTGTATTCAAAGATCGGAAATCCTGAGTATATCGACTGGGCGGTTAACCTGGCGAAGTCTAGGTATGACTTGCGCGACCCCGAAACCGGCCTTCCCCCCGGCTGCGTTGTGCGGGACGCAAGAGGCAACCATACACCGCAGCCTGTCGGCGGAGCGCACTCCACCACGGGAGGGTGGCTTGCATACGCCTATAAGGAACATCCTCATCCGCTGTTTCTTGAGGCGGCTCAGTTTTATTATAAGAAACCTATCCAATATATGTATGAAGCCGGAGGCGCTCTTACTGGAGATTGGGCGTGGCACGTTCCGCCAATGCTTGAGTTGTATAAGATCACGAATGATAGTTGGTTTTTGGACCAAACAAAAACCATCACATCCGTATTGCCGGACTTCCAGCCAAAGGGCGGGGTTGATTGGAACGCGGGCGAGCCGGGAGCCTGCGCGGGTGGCATCATCTGCGGAGTTCTTCTTCATAAGTTGACCGGCGAACAGAAATGGCTGGACATCGCCATGGACAAAGCGCAATACGCGACCGATAACCTCTTTGAAGGCGGCCTGTTCAAAATGGCGAGCATAGGTGAGGTCAACGATAGATACTGCGCCCTGGCCGACGCTGGTTTGGGCTACGCATTTGCTCTACTTGCGGAGCATTTGAAAAGCTGTCAGCTGTCAGCTGACAGCTGACAGCTTTTCATCTGCGTTCTTCCCTGAATCCGACTTTCGCGCTTCAATAGCTTCCCTTCTTGTTGTATAATCATTGGTAACATGCAGAGCTCAACGCAGGCTACGAAACTTACTCCCATGCTCCGGCAGTATAACGCAATTAAGGAGCAATACCCGGACGTTATTCTTATGTTCCGCCTCGGCGATTTTTATGAGATGTTCGGAGACGACGCCGTTGTCGCGTCAAGGGAGTTGGATATTGTCCTTACCTCTCGCACCCATGGCTATGCGGCGAAGATGCCGATGTGCGGAGTTCCCCATCATGCAGTGGACCGTTATGTCGCCAGGCTGATTGGCAAAGGTTATCGCGTGGCAATGTGCGACCAGACCGAAGACCCAAAACTTGCAAAAGGGCTGGTCAAACGCGCCGTGACCCGCGTCGTCACGCCTGGAACTGTTCTTGAAGACGGCATGCTGAATGAGAAGTCGAACAACTACCTTGCGGCGATTGCGCCTGGAAACGGCGTGTGCGGCTTGGCGATTGCGGATATTTCGACCGGCGAGTTCGCCGTTTGTGAGATCGCGGGCGCTAATACAATTCCGATGACCATGGAGGAGCTTGCGCGACTGTCGCCTGCTGAGTGTCTTCTTCGCGAGATCGATGAAGATTTGTCTGATAGAATTCGCCAAATCTCCGGCGGCAGCGTCACTAAATATTCGACGGATGGCGTTTTCCGGCAGCCCGCAAGAGAGGTTCTTACATCGCGCTTAGGCACGGCGTCTCTCAGGGGATTTGGTTGCGATGATATGACCGCCGGTCTTGAAGCCGCCGCGATGATCCTCGATTATCTCGGCCAGACAAACGCCGGAGCGCTCCAGCATATTCGAGCGATCAGCGCATATTCAACCACCGGATTTATGTTTCTCGATCCGGCGGCGCGGCGGAATTTGGAACTTGTCCAATCGATGTCGCTCGATGGCCGTGGAAGCAATCTCCTTTCTGTTCTAGATAAAACAAGAACCGCTATGGGCGGCAGGCTGCTTAGAAAATGGATCGACCAGCCGCTGCTGGAGGTCGGCGCGATACAGGCGCGGCTTGACGCCGTCGAGTATCTTTTCCAAAACGCCCTTATCCGCGCGGAGTTAAGAGATACGCTAAACGATATCGGCGATCTGGAGCGGTTGATTTCGAGAATCGCCAGCGGCAGCGCTAATGCAAGAGATTTGGTGGATTTGAAGAACTCGCTCGCGCTTCTCCCACAAGCGAAAACAATAGTCGGAAATTGCGAACTAGACCGTATTCGGAATCTTGGCGAACAGATCGATCTTCTCGATGAAGTTGTCGAGCTAATATCGGGAGCAATTCAGGATGAGCCTCCTCTTACCGTCCGCGAAGGCGGGATGATCCGCCAGGGGTTCGATGAAGAGCTTGACCGCCTGCGTTCGGCGAGCACGGACGGCAAGACTTGGATCGCCAATCTGGAAAACGACGAGCGCGAGCGGACGGGGATAAAATCGCTGAAAGTCGGCTACAACTCCGTATTCGGCTACTATATCGAGGTCACCAAGTCGAACCTCGATCTTGTCCCGGACGACTATATCCGCAAGCAGACGACGGTCAACGGTGAGCGGTTCATAACGC
This sequence comes from Armatimonadota bacterium, assembly GCA_030650495.1. GTDB lineage: Bacteria > Armatimonadota > UBA5829 > UBA5829 > JAUSEB01 > JAUSEB01. The sequence goes on from JAUSEB010000112.1 coordinate 8,577, forward strand.
CTTCTTTGAAAGAATACGAAGCGTTGGTTCTTGGAGCGCAAGAGAAGGCGGTCGATCTTGAGTATTCGCTGTTTTGTGGGGTGCGCGATCAGGTTGCGCTTGAGGCAGAGCGCGTGGCGCGTGTGGCAAGGGCAATCGCCGAGTTGGACGTGCTTGCTTCCCTTGCCGAAGTTGCGGCGGCAAATGATTATATCAAGCCGGAGATCAACGACGGTGAGGAGATTATCATCCGCAATGGCCGCCATCCTGTCGTTGAATACGCGCTTTCCGATGAGCGATTCGTCCCAAACGACTGCTTCCTGAATTGCGAGACTGACCAGTTGCTCATCATAACCGGTCCGAATATGGCGGGGAAATCGACTTACCTTCGCCAAATCGCGCTGATTGTGTTAATGGCGCAGATGGGGAGTTTCGTGCCCGCTGATTCAGCGACTATTGGCGTGGTGGACAGGATATTTACGAGAGTCGGCGCGCATGACGAACTGGCGTCGGGGCAAAGCACTTTCATGGTGGAGATGAACGAGACGGCGAATATCCTAAATAACGCCACCCGCCGAAGCCTCATAGTGCTTGATGAAATCGGGCGCGGCACGAGCACCTACGACGGCCTGTCTATCGCGTGGGCGGTCGCCGAGCAGATCAAGCGCATCGGCGCAAAGACGCTATTTGCCACCCACTATCACCATCTTAACGATTTGGAAAAAGACCTCCCCGGCGTCAAGAACTATCGTATCGCTGTCAAAGAAGAAGCTGACCGGATCGTGTGGCTTCGTAAGATTATGCCGGGGGGAACCGACCGGAGTTACGGCATTGAAGTCGCCCGCCTGGCCGGGCTGCCACAGGAAGTAATTGAGCGCGCAAAAGAGGTTCTTCAGGACTTCGAGAAGAATGATACGGCAATGGGCCTCGTAAACAAGCAGGCGCAAGTGACAGCCCGAACGCAGAAGATGCAGTTGACGCTGTTCGAGGTCGAACAAAATCCCGCTATCGAAGAACTTCGAAAATTGGATTTATCGACAATGTCGCCTATCGAAGCGCTGATGAAGTTGGACGAGCTGCAGAAGAAAGCTAAGAGCTAAAGAACGCTGGTTTGTTTCGGCATTTGAAATGCCGAAACACCGACACCGGACTCCGTCATTTCGAGCGGAGCCGAGAAATCTGCTTTTTATAAAATGCTTCGGGGCGAAAAGCAGCCCACGAAGCATAGTGAAAGAGTTAGAAAAGCATTTCAAAAGGAGGAGTAAGGATGTCTATTCAACCACCTGTGAGCACTTGGAAGTGTAATACCTGCGGGACCGCGAACAGATTGGCCAACGCGACCTGCGTGCAGTGCAACAACCCGCGTCCCGCGGACATCGCCATGCCGCCGGCTGCTCCGAGCCAACCTATCGCCAATCCAAGCATGATTAGCCAGCAGCCAACGATTCCGGCATATCCACAGCCGTCGCAAACGCAGCCCGGCTACGGGCAGCCTTCCGCCCCGCAATCAAGCTATGTCGAGCCGGCCAATATGCCGGTCCTTCTCATCATAATTCTCGTACTTGAAGGCATTGGGATTCTATTCGGGACTATCAGCTTGTTATTAAGGCCAGTCAGCTTATCTCCGGTTTCGACAATTTTTGATGTAGCAGGATATGCTCTCGCATCTGTTATGATAATTGGATTCTTATTGCGATGGGCTCCGGCCAGAAAGATAGGAATTGCTCGATATAGCTTATCGATACTCGATGGTTTTTATGGCATATTTTTAGGTGTTCAGATAGCTTCAAAAGGTATCTCCGCAATTCCTGGAATGACTCCCGAAACTATGCCGCAAAACCCGGCTGGAACGCCGCCAATGGGCATGCCTCCGGCGGGATCACAACCCCCTATGCCTTTTGATGTGTCGCATATCGCAAGCGCTTCTGTCATCATTACCGCGGTATTCGTGATTATTATCAGCGGGCTGCTTCTGTGGTATATGACCTCGAAGTCCGTTCGCAACTGCCTTGGTGAACCGTAGAAACTAAGTTCAAAAGATGCGGAGGTGAAGTTAATTGTCCGCAAAAAGCATAGTCTTGGTGAATAGCAACCGGTGGAAGCCTGGCGCTCCGCCGGTTGCTCTTGATTATCTAGCCTCCGCCTGTGTGGATAAGGGCATAGAGGCCGAAATTCTCGATTTGTGCTACTCAAAAAACACCGCACAGGATATTCGCGCGTTCTTTAAGGGCCGCAAGCCCGATCTCATCGGAATTACCATCAGGAATCTGGACGATGTTTATTATTCATGCTTTCTGCTTGCGGGCGTTAAAGTAATCATCGATCAAATCAAACAGGCATCAGACGCGCCGATAGTCCTTGGCGGAAGCGGTTTCTCCATCGCCCCGGCTCAGGTGTTGGAGTATTGCGGAGTCGATTTGGGTATCGCGGGCGAGGGTGAAGAAGCGCTGCCCATGCTTGTGGAGAACCTTGGGGACACAGAGGCTTATTCCTCTATTCCAGGTCTTGTCTACCGTCTGGAAGGTAATCTAGTTCAAAATCCGTTAGGGATGATGGACCTGAGCAAGTTGAACCTGTCCAGGCGCGGCTATGTAGATCATTCGCCATATCTAATAGATCCAAAATCTAAGACGAAAACCGGAGCAGTGCAGACAAAACGAGGCTGCTCGCAGTCGTGTATTTACTGCGTTGTTCCAGCGATTGAAGGTGGCTGCGTTCGTCTCAGGCCGATTAAACATATCGTGGACGAGATCGAAAACCTTGCCGCTCTTGGGGTATACTCCTTCTGGTTCGCCGACAGCGAGTTCAACTATCCCGAAAAGCATGCCAAGGACATCTGCCGCGAGATAATTGCCCGCGGGCTGCCGGAAGTTATCTCATGGAACGCCTATATCGCTCCAAAGCCATTCTCAAAAGAACTGGCGGAGTTGATGAAAGAGGCAGGTTGCAAATCGGCTGTCAACTGTATAGATCACGGGTCAGACGTGATGCTTGAGAGGCTTGGCAAGGATTTCCGCGTTCAGGATATCAAAGACGCAATAGTCGTCGCACGCGAGGCTGGTCTTAACACTAACTATTGCTTGATGCTCGGAGGACCAGGCGACACAATCGACGCTATGCTGAAGTCCCTGGAGCTTCTACTCAGCATGAGACCGATCAAAGTAACTCTTGGAGAGATACCCGGCGTCCGCGTTTATCCGAATTCGCCTCTCGCGGATATAGTAAAAGATGAAGGCTTCAGCCCTAAGAACCGCAACCTGTCGGGAACTATAAGAGATAACGACGGCCTGCTCAAGCCTGTATATTATTTAAGCAAATACTTGAGCATATTTGTTCCTGTCGTTAAGGCGTGGCGGAGCTTTGGCAGCTTGCGCCATCGCTCAAAATCCGGAGGAAGGTAATTGCTCAGGAATGCTTAGATCGATTTACCCTTAGCCCGATTATCGAATTCAATAGAGTCGAAGGAATAAAAGCTGTCAGCTGTCAGCTGACAGCTGACAGCTTTTCCCTCACAATAATTACTTACAATGAACAGCATCACACTATTAGATGAGCATACCGCCAACCGCATCGCCGCCGGTGAGGTCATCGAGCGCCCCGCATCTGTCGTCAAAGAATTGGTGGAAAACTCGCTTGACGCCGGAGCTTCAAGAATCATAATTGATCTGGAAGAAGGCGGCAAGGAGCTTATACGCGTGACCGACAACGGCGCAGGCATGACCAAGGAAGACGCCGTGCTGTCCCTTCAGCGCCATGCGACATCCAAGATCAGCACAGCCGAGGATCTATTTGAAATACAAACACTGGGCTTCAGAGGCGAAGCGCTCCCAAGCATAGCGTCTGTGTCCCATCTGGAACTGGCAACCAAGAACGCTTCCGAACCTGCTGGAACTCGTCTCCGGGTAGAAGCGGGCACGATTGTCGATTTGGAAGAGGTCGGTATGCCGGAAGGGACGATGATCGCCGTCCGGCAATTGTTCTTTAACACTCCGGCCAGGCATAAATTCCTCAAAAGCAACCAAACAGAGCTTGGTTATATCATCGAAATGGTCGGCAGGCTGGCGGTCTCTTACCATACCGTCAGCTTCCGTCTGACGCATAACGGCCAGGAGCTAATATCCACGTCTTCTTCTCCCGATTTGCTGAACGCCATAGTCAGCGTTTATGGCCGCGATGTTGCAAGGGACGTTGTTGCAATAGAGCATACGGCGCCTGGGATAAAAGTCACGGGGTACGTCTCCCGACCTTCGCTGACGAGGGCAAATCGCTCCCAGCAGGTGTTTTTCGTCAACAACCGTCTTGTCCGGCATAAGATACTCACTCACGCGCTGGATGAAAGCTTCAGGGGATTGCTTCCTCACGGACGCTACGTTATTGCGATCATTATGATAGAAATACCTCCCGATCTCGTTGATGTGAACGTTCATCCCGCGAAGGCCGAGGTCAGATTCAGCCGCGATGGGGAAATACACAGCGCGGTCTTTAAGGCCATTCGTGGAACTCTTATGGTAGGAGGGGCCGCGCCGGAGATTACTGAAACTGTTACCGCCGGGCCATCCCCCGCGCAAGGGGGTAATTTTCAGATACAACAGCGCAAGGAGCCGCTTCTGCCGCATGAAAATGTAGATATTTCGGCGTTTCGATCCGCTTTGGCGCAAAGAACCACTACAACGGAACATGCGGATGATCCATTTGACTGGACAAACAAATCTCCGGTGTCAAATCCTATTGCTTCAACGGCGATCCCGACTGTTGATTTGCCACCTATGGAAACTCCAATAGGCCCGATTTCACTGTCTTCGGTACAAGTAGTCGGCCAGGCGCGAAACATGTATATAGTAGCCCAGTGCGATGACGGCATCGTTATTATCGATCAGCATGTCGCGCATGAAAGGGTTATCTTCGACAGGCTGAAAGCCACGGCTGAAGCCAAAGAGTCGCACGTGCAGTATTTGATGATTCCCTTCACACTCCATCTAAGCCGCCGTGAGTCTATGATAGTCCAGGAAAAACTGGATGAATTGAAGAGTATAGGATTTGAACTTGAGCCGTTCGGCGGAGATTCGTTCGTGGTACGCGGCGTTCCGGCAAATATAGCGCAGAAGGACTACTCGCAGTCGCTCAGGGATATTGTGGATGAACTGGTCGAGGTGAGTGTTGCGCGGCATTTACTTCCAAAACAAGAGCAGATATTGATTACCGCGGCCTGCAAGATGGCCG
>JAUSEB010000119.1 GCA_030650495.1 Armatimonadota bacterium
CGCTCCCGGCCAGCAAAAAACATTTACGTTTATCGTGACGGCTCCGTCAACCGCAGGCACCTACAATTTTCAATGGCGCATGGTGCAGGACGGGGTGCAATGGTTTGGAGATTTGACGCCGAATGTGGCGGTAACGGTGATTCCTTTGCAGTCCACTCCTCCCGCTTCTGATGTCCGCATATATTTTGGAGTCTATACGGGGGGAGTGAGTTCCGGCTTGATGCCTCCGACGGTCGAATTGGCGCAATTTGAGTCCGACACTGGAAAGAACGCGAGCATCCTGGGTTTCGCGGCGTGGTGGTTTGATACTTTCGCCTGGGGCGATTTCAATACGCTTTTCAAGGGTTGGGCCGACAATGTCCGTGCCAACGGTTCCATCCCTTTGATCTTGTGGATGCCTTTCAATCCTTATCGTTCCGATGGAACTGCGATACAAAACACCGACCCCGACTATCCCGCGCAGATCAAGAAGTATTCCTCGCGGAATATCGCGGCTGGGAATTCCGACGCATACATTCGACTCTGGGCCCGGCAAATAAAAGAATGGGGGCACCCCATCATACTGCGCACGATGCATGAGTTGAACGGGACGGGCTCGTTGGCCGCCGTAGCCGATATCCCCTACGGAGAGGCTTGGTATGCGAAGCTCTATGACGTTGACGGTTCGCCTATCAATGAGCCCCAGGACAGTATCAACGCCTGGAGGCATATTGTTGATATCTTTAGGGCTGAGGGCGTTACGAACGTGACCTGGGTATGGTCCGTCCTCTCTTGGCCATCCGCGAGTTTCGGCGGCAACAACACGATTCCCATGAGCTCCATTTATCCGGGGGATGGGTATGTCGATTGGATCGGGATAGAGTGCTATAATTTTAGCGCGCCCTGGCAGCAGTGTTATGGATCGAATGTGAGCGGAGCTTATCTTGAGGCGAGTGCTTTGTCAGCGAGTAAGCCCATGATGATGGCGGAGATGGGCTCTCGGGAGGACCCTGGCGATCCGATTGCGAAGGCCGAATGGATAAAATCCGCACTGGCTTTGGATCGCGTTCAATCTATTCCCAACATCTATCCTCGGGTTAGAGGGATTTTCTGGTGGAATTCTGGGGAGACATGGATCGAGTCATCAATTGCGGCAGTCGCCGCTTTCAAGGAAGCCCTGGCCA
>JAUSEB010000123.1 GCA_030650495.1 Armatimonadota bacterium
GGTTGTTGGTTGTTGACGGTTGCCGGCCTGATCAGAGGTCTTCCCTTCTCTAAACTCTCAACTCTAAGGGTGCGCGTCAAGATTGTGGTATCGATGTAGGGGCGCAAGCATTCCCCTGTCGATAACGTATTTCGCATCGGATTTCGTCGGGAATGCTTCGCCCGAACACCCAAACCGGGTTAAGCATTTGCGGCTAATACGCCAACTGGCAGCAGACGTGAATGGCAAATGCTTAACCCCTACGCCTTCTACCATAAACGTGGCGCGCGCCCCAACTCTAAACTTTCCTTCATCTTTAGTTGACACCCACACACCTCATAAGTAAAATGAGCGGAGACGCAAAATGAAAAGGAGTCTATCTGATGCGCTATTTGCGCCGCGCGTGGTTAGTAAACGCTTGCGCATTCCTGTTATTAGCGGCGACGCAATCGTCCGCTCAATTCAAGCCGAAAGTAAACGTTGAAGTTCCGCCGAATCTGCCTATTGGTCCGGCGATCATACAGATCAATGACCGGACCGCCGTTCTGCTTATCACTTCCAATGGAGCGCTGGCGCCCGCTGACCGAGCGCGGTTGGCCGCCTCTCGTTTGCAGGCTTTGATCGCCGCCGGAGCAGACAGGAAGAAGATTAAGGCAAAGGCGATTAGCCAAGGCCGAGCCGATATAATGTGGGGCCAGACGCTGGTTCTAATTGTCACTAAATCAGAGGCGGACGCGCATGCAAGCTCCGTTTTTAGTCTAGCCACGACATGGGCGGGTAATATACGCTGGCTGCTTGCCGCCCCTCCTTTAACGCTCAGTCCGGCAAGTTTGGTAGTTCCCCTTGGAGAAACGCGGCAGGCGCTTGTGGGAGGCGGTGCGCAAGGAATAGTCTATGTATCTGATTCCTTACCGGACATTGCCACTACCACGGTCAGCCAAAACAATTGTGCGTTGACTGTCAAAGGACTTGCTCCGGGAACCACGACGGTTTCGGTTACACGAGGCGGCGTGACTGTTCCATTAAACGTTTCCGTTCGGAAGTACGCAGGGCGAGTCGCAACACCCCGTACAGTAATGGTAACAGGTTCTCCCGCGCCATCGATGTTATGCTCCCGGCTTGCGGAACTTGAGGCGTCCAGGAGCCTGGTTTTGGAGCCTGGCGCGCGAGCGACGACACTGCCGCCGACAACGAAAGTCCCTGACCTGCCGGGGGCCTCGCAGTTTACTCTAACGTTTCCCGTCAGAATCGAAGGGCCGGGATATATCTCAGTCGGCTCCTCCGCAAACGTAAGGGTGATGAACGCTCCGCTTCCATCAAAACCGACTGGGAAGCTCTTCTACAGCAATTCGCCTGAAAAGGTCGAGAAATACGGCGTTCTGTTCGCCGGAAAACTTCATCTTGATGATCCCACCCGGCTGCTCTACCACCACCAGAATATGCTTGGGTCTCCATTTATATTCAACATCGTGCTTGTGAATTCTGGACCGGCGCCCGCCCGCGTTCAGATCATAAAGGCAATGCCGGACCCGATTGTAGACACGGTCGCGGTCGGATACAGGGCAGGTGTGGAGTTTTTTCGCGCCTATTTGAATAATGTTGGAGAGATCGCTGATCTGCCTCCGATGTCAAAAACGGCGGTTCTCAGCCAGATTGTGGACAAGATTCATACGACCAGCGGCATAGCGCAGTTCAGGCAGCTTGAAGGATATCCGCTTCTCATCAAACTGTCCGCTGATTTAGTGGAAAACGGAGTATTTCCCGAGGGCGAGGCTCTTGAGGCCAATTCAGCCGACGCGCAGCTAGCGCTATCGCCGTGGGTATATCCATATCCAACGAAGCCGGTCGACGCCGAATATATCGTGGGAAAATCGTGGGCGTTTATTAGAATAGGCAAATACGCGATAAAAGACGCCGCCCAGGAACAACTGTTATACGGCAACTATGGTGTGATTTATGACATCAACCTGACAATGCGGAACCCCGCTTCGGAACGAAAACAAGTGGATGTGTTGTTCAAGCCGGGCGCGGGCATGGCGTCGGGTGTTTTCACAATAGACGGCAAATACGTTAAAGTAACGCACATCGAGCCTCCAAGAGAGGTTTCACTGGCGCGCTATCTTCTGGAGCCGGGCCAGAGCAAGACCGTTTCGATCAAGACAACCCCCCTGGCCGGGTCCTTTTATCCCGCCACAATACTCGTACGTTCCTGATGCTTTCAGATGCTTCGGCTTGTAGTTCAAAGCCTAAGCCTATAGTAGTAATGTTGCCTTCGGCTTCAAAGAACAATCCGAAGTATATGGAACTAACTGATAACCGTCAACCGTCAACCGTCAACACCCATCTGTGTTTATCTGTGTGCATCTGTGGTTAATTCTACTCTTCCCATATTGGCCAAATCCGCGCCAAAGGAGTAACATGTATAAGTCGTTTGGCCTGCGTCGGCGGGCCGGTTTACTGCTTGTCATCTCACAGATCGGGGCGGTTTTTCTATTGTGTTCAACTGCTAACGCGGCGGGTTTCGCGGACGCTATCGCAAGGACCGGCGGCCTGCAGGGCCGGATAATGTGGTGCGACGCCGAAGCAAATCAGGACTACTTATCCACCCGGGAAGGTGTGGCGGAAACAGTCCGGCGGTGCAAAGACGCCGGCATAAACACAATAGTTGTGGACGTCAAACCGTTAAGCGGCTATACGCTTTATAAGAGCAATATCGCGCCCCGAGTGTCCGCTCGGAAAGATAGCGCCTATCCCAAAGACTATGATCTGCTTGGCACAATGGTTGAAGAGGGGCATAAGTTGGGCCTCAAAGTCCATGCCGCGATCAACGTGTTTTCCGAAGCGTCTCAGGCTTTAGGGGATGGAACGGCCTTTGAGCATCCCGATTGGCAATGCATAAATTACGAAGCCATGAGTCCTGCGACGGCTAATGAACAGCCCGACCCGCAATTTGCCACAGAGACACGACCGTGTCTCATTCCCGTGTCGCAGTCTAAGGCGGAGCATTTGGCCGTATTCGTGAACCCGGCGAATCGGCAAGTCCGGGACTATGAACTCAGTATAGTAAAAGAAATCGCCAAAAACTATGACATAGATGGACTGATCTTGGACCGCATGCGCTATCCAAATATCCGCGCCGACTTCAGCGATTTGAGCAGGGATCAATTCGAGAATTGGCTTGGCAAGAAAATCGAGCGATGGCCTGAGGATATTTATCGCCTGAAGGGAATTGGAGATGAGATCGAGCGCGGTCCGTATTTCAACAAATGGCTGGAATGGCGGTCGCTGCAAATTCACGACTTCGTGTCCGAGGTTAGGTCGACCATAAAAAGAGAGAAGCCCTCCATGACTCTGGGCGTCTATGTTGGAAGCTGGTATTTGGAATACTATGGCGTGGGCGTGAACTGGGCGAGCTCCAAATATGCTCCAAAATACGACTGGGCGACGGAATCCTATAACTCGACGGGTTATGCTGGGCTGGTCGATTATATGTGCGCGGGCTGCTATTATCCGGCCGCAACTGCTGCCGAAGCTCTTGCGGCGGGCCAGCCTGAATGGAAGTCGGTGGAATCAGCGGCGGCGACATCGAACGAGGTCGTTATGGACGATACATTCGTTTACGCGAGTCTTTATGTTTTGGATTATAAAGACAAGCCTGACGCGTTTCTCCGCGCCATCCAAACCGCTATGTCCTCCAGCCAGGGCGTGATGATATTTGACCTGGTTTATATCAGAAACTATGACTGGTGGGATGTTTTGAAGCAGGCGTTCGGTTGTCCCGCCCAGGCTCCGCACGACGTGCCGGGGCTGATAGATAAGATACATGCTCATTAAACCACAGATGAACGCAGATCAAGTTGAGAGTTTAGAGTTTAGAGTTGAGAGGAAGCTGTCAGCTGACAGCTGTCAGCTGACAGCTTCCTATGCTCATCGCTCGTTACTCATCGCTCGTCACTGGCTCTCTCGACCCCTGATAACCGTCTTCCTTCTGCTGTTGTCTTCCTCCGCCCTGCTTGCGGCGCCGCCGCCCGCGACTGAGGAGCTATATAGATTTCGAGTAAAAAACTCAGTCGGCGGGATGGTGGAAGTGAGTCTTGACCGCGGCGTCAGCTACACCGCCGTTGGCCGCGTTATCCGACCGGCAAGCACGGTAGTCGTCAGTTTTCCGGCGGCAAAATACGTTCCCGATAGCACGGTAGCCGCGACCGCAATACACGGAATTCGGATAAAAGTCGGCGAGACCAAAAGCGGCCAGTCCCGCGAGCCGTTGAGCCTCAGTCTGGTTCCAAAAGAGTTTTCAAGAACACCAAAGGGTTACGGCGGCCACATCGCCGGGTCATCGGGAATCTACACCGACATCCCCTCAGGCTCCGCCATATTCCGCGCATTTGCGCCGTTCGCCGGAAGCCGGGTCTATCTCCAACAGCCCGGCGGACAGTTGTTCTCTCTCAGCCCTAACTACAAGCCATCAGCGGGTGACGCGCTTGTTGTCGTAGTGGAAAGACCTGTCAAATGGCCGGCGTGGATCGAATTTGAAAATCGCACAGGCGGTGCGGTGGCTGCCGTGTATCCGAATGGCTCGCGCGAGCGAATCACGGAAGTATTATCGCCTGTATCCGGCGTCGGAAGATATGATGGAACCAGTTACACCGGAGTCGGAGCTATAAACACCAATCACGGTGGGGTACTCACTATTTCCACGGCTCCGATTTCCACATCACCGCTGCTTGAGGGCGACGGTCCTGAGCGCAGGGGCGGTTTCATGATTCAGCCGTCTTTCCACGCCGGAACGCAGGGTCCGCGAGTGAACCAGGTCATGGTTGTCGGCCAGGAAAATCCTGCCAAACCTTTGTTGGAAGGAAAACCCCCGCTCTTTTCGGGATACTTCGGTCTGGCATTTACCCCATCAGACCCGGAGAATTCATATCGGACGCAGATCAAGATCGACGGCGATGAATGGGAAGACCTGCCCGCTATAACAGGCAAGGTGGACAACGCTTTTTCTCCTGCCTATCTCATGAGCAAATTCGGCAAAAAGAGAGCGATCACGACCGGCGTCACGCACATAAGGGTATTATTTCCTCGTTTCGACCGCGAGTTCTTGAAAGCGCAATTACAGAAATCCAAAAGAGATGATTTGATCTCGGCTGCATCGGCGCCCGCTCAGACCGTCTCCGGGATACTCACCATAAGGGCTGAGGTCAAGAACAACGCCCCACTCAACTACGTGGAAGTCTGCATCGACGGCCAGGTGGTTGCCCTGACGAACTCGATACCATATTCCTACGACTGGGACACCACGACGGTAAACAACGGCGAGCACATAATCGAGGCCCGTGGCGCCGACCAGTTCGGAAACATCGTCACGCGGAAATCGACACGGGTGATTGTGAAGAACGGGAGCAAGAGTTCAGGGAAGAACGCAGATGGGAAAGGGAGTCGAGGGATAGTTGAAGGTTGAATGTTGAAGGTTTAAGATGCTTCGGCTTGTAGTTCACAGCCGAAGCCGACAGTAGTAATGTTATCTTCGGCTTCAAAGAACAAGCCTAAGCATAGAACTTATCGCTCGTTACTCATCGCTCGTCGCTGGCTTCCCTTTCCCTCAACCCTCAACCAAACTCCCTACTGATGCGACATAGCCAGCAGTATCACATCATCAGCCAATCGCCCGCGGGAGTATTCCAGCGCTCGCTCGAAAACATGGTCCACTACAGCTCTTGGCTCAACGGCATGACATTGCTTGAGCGCCCGGACAAGTCCTTCATACCCCCATATCCCCTTGCCGCGACGCGCTTCGGTTATGCCGTCAGTGTAGCAGAGCACAAGGTCTCGCTCGCCCATCTCGATCGTTTGGATTCCATACTGGGCGTTGGGATATACCGCAAGGGCCGGACCTGTCACATCGAGAGGGTCGGCTGGAATTCCATCCTTTATGCGTATCGGCATCTCGTGCCCGGCGTTCGCGTAGATCAATGTGCCATCGGCACTGTCTACAACGCCGTAAAAAAGCGTTACAAAAGTCTCATTCATCGACATACATGCGGCGTTATTCAGCCTGGAGAGTACTTGAGAAGGGGAGGGGTCCTCCAATGCGTAAGCCTCCAGCATATATTTCGTTGCGGCGGCCTGAGTAGCCGCGACAAGACCTTTGCCCGATATATCTCCAATGGCTATGCCTACCCGGCTGTCATCTATTTCGATGATGTCGAAGAAATCGCCTCCGACCTCAGCTTCTTCCAAAGCCGCCTGGTATCTACTGGCGACGCAGAGTCCTGAGCGCCTGTAATCCGGCGGTGGAAGAAGGCTCTTCTGGAAAGCCTCCGCGATGGTCCTCTCGTGCTCATACACCTGGGATGCCTGTATGGCAACCGCCGCCTGGCCGGCAATAGCTGTAGCGATCCTAAGGTCGGCCTCATTATACGGCGCGCCTGCTCTTGCTACAACGGCCAGCGCCATTATGTTGTCCCTCTCTCGTATCGGCGCCAGCATTATGTTCGGTCCCAGATGATCCGCAAGCGTTTTAAGCCAGCCTGTGGCTATTTCGGACTGGTTGGCCTGCGCATATGATTTTGCCGTAATTGCGGCGTTCACGACTTCAGCAGGGAGAGCGACGCGCAGCGACGGATGAACCCTATCGACCGATCCTCCATGCGACGCCACCAGGCTCCAGCGTCCTGACTCGTTCTTGAACAGCAGGCTGGACTCGCTGCCGGTCGCTATCGCCAACTGCCTGCCTATGATCTTCAACGTGTCTCGCAGGCGAACCGTCGATGTCAACGCTTGAGACGCGTCATACAGGGTTTCGAGTTCCTCGACCGCATTCTTTTCCCTCTCAAACAGCTCTATACGTCTGAGGGCCGCCGCTACTTGTCCCGCGATTTGCGCCAGGTTCGGCAATTCGGAGTGTTTGAGGTTTGGGCCGGAGGTCCTTGCGAAGTTCAAAGAACCGAGCATTCGGTTACCTACCATCAGAGGAGCTACCGCGTAAGAACGAGCATCGCACCCTACCAGGCAGGCGGCCGCCGGCGGCGGATCTCCGTTCTGCATTCTTGCTTTTCCGGTCTTTGCGAGTTCAGCTAATACAGTATCGGCAAGCGGAATATCCCGGCTCGTCTTTGAGGCGCCCCATAACCCGCACACTAGGGACACATCAACCCGATCTTCGGCGTCGGTCAGCGCGATGGTCACGCGGTCACATGCAATCACATCGCTAATCTCGTTCTTCACGGCCTCAAAGACCTGCTCGCGCGATACAGAGGCGTTGATGCGCTCCGAGATATGGTTGATCGCCCTGATAATACGGGTCTTTTCCCGGACCTGCTCCCGCATCTCAGCGGCATGGCTTTCGCTGATTGAGTACATCTCCGCGTTTTGTACGGCTATCGCGACCAGCGAGGCCACCGCAAGGTATAGATCTATCTCTTCCGGCGTGAAGAAGTGGGTGGATTTAGCCGCCACCGTCATAACGCCGAGCCGCTCGCCTCGGATTGTGAGTGGAATGCACATATGCGAGCCGGCCCAATTCGACACCAATCCTTCCGGGCATCCGGGGTCTACGCTTGAGTCCTCTATTGCGTTGAGGATGCCGGTTTTAAGCGTTCGGCACGGTCCGGGACATCCCTTGCCCATTATGCTCAATCTTACCTTTGGGTCTTTGCTGGTGACCGCCGCTAAGCGTGTGCCGTCCTTTTCCGCAATGGCGAACAGGCAGGCGTCAACATCGAAAAGCTCAAGTATCTGCCCCGCGGCTATCTCGAAAATGTCCTCTCTGCTGGAGGAAACATAGCCGATAACTTGAATCAGTTTAGATAAGACTCGAGCGGGTAGTGGTAAATGCATATAAACCTAACTCCGTGGAGTCATAACCCGGCCTCGTTTACGATCCGTCCAAGTATGCTGCCAGATATTTATAAATTCAGATAAACTCATGATGCTATACCAATCTTCTCATCGCAGAAGCGCAGTCCGTCAAAGACATTTGCCGCGGCAAAGTCCACGTTCAAATCTGAAGCCGAACTCTGTTCCACCGCCGCTCCTCCAGCCAAAATAGTTACTTTGATATCCACTGGAAGCAGGTCTCGAATCAGCATTATGTTGCGCAAAGAGGTGGTGAGAAGACTGGAGACGAGAATGAAGTCGGCTTGGGTGTCCATTGCGGACTCAACAAATCGTTCCGGGGAGACGCCGACGCCGAGGTCCACTATCTGGTATCCGGCTCCGGAGAAAACCGCTTTCACTATGTTTTTGCCCAAGTCGTGAACGTCGCCCTTGATCGTTCCAAGGACGGCGACGCCTTTCGACCAGGAATGAGCGGAGCCGTCTGGTCCGTACAAAAAGTCCATTACTTGCAGCACGCACCTGCCCGCCAGCATTATCTGCAGGAGGTCGAAATCATCGACGGAGCATTTACTGTCAAGTTGTGTCATAGCGACCGCGAGACCGTCGATGACTATACTTTGCGGTTCAGCGCCTTCCCGTATGAGCCTTTCCGCCTGCTCCCTGGCGACACGATGATTTCCATTCAAAACGCTTGCTATCAGATTTTTCATTTTGCTATACCGTGAGGGATGCTTTTCTTCCAACAAAGTAAGAGAGAGGTAGCTGCTTCCCCATTGTCAGTGGCGCAGGGTTGTTTTTTAGCGCGCTATTGCATCATTTTCAGGATACCCGCGATTATACCCTGTGTCAAGATTAGGTAAGTTCACTCTCAGTGAGGATATCGTCGTCCCGAGCGAAGTCAAGAGGTCTGTTTCTTTCAATAAGCTATTCCCAAAAGCAAATTCCCGCGTTCGGAATGGCGGGCTGCCGAAGTCTGAACTGGTACGATATAGAATCCTCAGCAACTGATAACAATCCCATAACAACATGATAAATTAGCCGCCAAGCTGGGTAACATGCCTTGGTATTACTACGCCTGTCCGTCGACGCGCTGTTTATCGCCGTCGGAATACTTCGGTCAATAGTAAGAACAGCTCCTGGCCAGGGGTTGTATAATCGGGCTTATGGCGCGAACAATTGTTCGCATTGGTAGGTTTTGTGCAGTAAAGTTGGGGGGTAGACTATAAAAAGCAGGTTGTGAGATTAGTAAAAACGGATATAGGAAGAGGCTCGTGGAGAAGGTTCATTCTATGGAAGGTCTGGACGAGTGTTTAGACAGCGTGGAGCTGAAGATCCCATGCAGGCCGGAGTATGTCCGGACGGTGAGGTGGCTTATCGGGGAGTTGGCTCAGGCGGCTCTTCTTTCGCCCGATGCCGTCGAAGAGGTGAAAGTTGCGGCGTCTGAGGCGGTGGCCAATATAGTTCGCCACGCTTACGGGCCGGGAAAAAGTCCGCAGCCGATCTTCATGCGATGCTGCCGAGGTCCGGGACAGCTAATTATCGAGATAATTGACCGTGGAATCGGATTTGTGGCGCCGAAACCGGATCAGCAGCCCGACCTCACTAAAGAAGGCGGACTCGGAATCATCTTGATCCGCGCGCTGATGGACCGTGTCGAATACTGGTCGCGGCCCAACGTCGGCACGCGCATCAAGATGATGAAGAAAATATTGCACGAAACGCCTGCCGAGGAACTGAAACCCAAGGCTACGGTTGGTGGCGACGGCGGCGCTCCGCATCGCCATACGGTCAAAAAATAGCAGCCAAAGCTGTGCTTCGCTGCCCGCTTTTGACGTTGTTAGCCGGTGTTCCGGCATTTCAACGCCGAAATGGATTCTGCTTGCGCCAAAGCTGATAGCTGACAGCTATGATTCCTTACTCTGATTCACGAAGTTGACCTGCAAATCGCCTATAATCCCTCTCAACTCTCGTCGTTGGCTTTCCTCCAAATGCGAAGAGATGTGGTCGGAAAGAGACTTCGCGCAGTCAATCGCGACCTTCGCCTGCGTCAGATCCTTCTCGACTTTGCCCGTAATCGGGTTTACTTGCAGCCCCATACTCTGCCACGCCGTCGACGCGAAAATACCTATCATCCACATGGCCATTGCGTACACGTCAGGGGCCTGCTCCTCCGCCTTTTGCTCCGCTTGAGGTTCTTCAGCGGCGGCTTCATCCAGCGGAGTCTGCGAAACCGGCTCTTCGTCCGGTGTGTTCTCTACTTCCTGACTTCCCCGCTTGTCCACAACTTCGAATCCCTTGTCTTCACTCATGTTCAACGACCTCCAATCATGCGTGTTAAATTCATAACAACCGCGGCGATTGACGCTCCTATGGTGTCGGCCATCAAGTCATAAGGCGACATGCTGCGCCCCGGCACGAAATGCTGATGGCCTTCATCCGTAATCCCATACAAAGCCGCAACAACTATGGTCATAAAGGCATGATACGCCCTGCTTCGACCGGGAACCGACAACCTAATCGCCCGGTACAAAGTCAGCGCCAAAATCCCATAAGCCATGAAATGCGCGCATTTGTCCGCGTGCTGAAACGGGTCGCCCGGCTTCTTGTCGGACGGAATCGCCGACACGAACATTATCGCCAGCATCACTATAATAACAGGCAGCCATAGCCACAGGAAACGTATGATACGGTGCGATGTATTGTTCTCCACAACTCCTCGTTTTTCACTTCTCATTGTAAACTACTCTATAGTCATAGCTGTCAGCTGTCAGCTGACAGCTTTGTTGCTTCGGTAGCCTGCTGCCGAAGCCGTCCCGACAAATCGGGACGCAATCCCCTCTCTCAACTCTAAACTCTAAACTTGCTTTATTTCCCCACCATCCTCAAAAACTCTTCTTCCGTAATCACCTTCACGCCCAGTTCATTCGCCTTGGCAAGTTTCGATCCCGCCCGCTCTCCGGCGACGACAAAATCCGTATTCTTACTCACGCTTGACGACGCGGTTCCTCCCAATTCGTGGACAAGAGCCTCCGCTTCGTCACGCGTGAGAGTCTGCAACTCCCCGGTAAATACGAGCTTCTTACCTCCGAGGACGGCTTCCTCTTTCGCCGGACGCGTGACTTCCTTCGGCTTCACCCCTGCTTTTCGGAGCTTTTCCATGACCATCTTCGTCTCTTCTTGAACGAAAAAACGCGCTATGCTTGCCGCAACTACCGGGCCTACATCCATTACGGCGCTTAACTCTTCTTCCGTTGCGTTTCGCAACTTGTCCAAAGTCCCGAAATGCTCGGCCAACACCTGCGCCGTGCGCTCGCCGACGTGCCTTATGCCCAACGCATAGATTAGGCGCGGAAGCGGAGCCTCCTTGCTTTGCTCTATGGCCGCAAGCGCGTTTGACGCCGATTTCTCCCCCATCCGATCCAGGCTCATCAGTTGATCGAGCGTAAGGTAATATAAGTCAGCCGGGTCGTGGACCAAACCGGCGTTTAGAAGCTGTTCCACCAGCGCCGGACCGACATGCTCTATATCCATAGCGCCTCTGGACGCGAAATGGTATATGCGCTGCGCGAGCTGCGCCGGACAGGCGATGCCTATACATCGTGTGACTGCCTCCCCCGGTGCCCGCTCGGTGTCAGCCCCACAAACCGGGCAATTCGACGGCATTTGGAACTCGACCTCATCGCCGTCCCGCTTGTCTTTAACCACTTCGACGACTTCCGGTATCACTTCGCCTGCGCGTTGGATCACCACCGTGTCGCCAATCCGAACGTCTTTGCGCTTGATTTCGTCTTCGTTATGCAGTGTAGCCCTCGATACTATAACCCCGCCGACTTCCACAGGCTCCATAATCGCAACGGGAGTCAATGCGCCGGTTCGCCCGACCTGGACGACTATATCGCGGATGATGGTAATTGCCTGTGTCGGAGCGTATTTGTAAGCAATTGCCCAACGTGGGCTTCGGGAGACGCTTCCCAACGCTTCTTGATACCGGCGCGAATTGATTTTTACAACAACCCCATCCACATCGTATGTCAGCGCCTGCCTCCTGGCGTCGAACTCCCGGCAGAACTCCCATACGGAATCAACACCGCTGCATAAACGTATTTCCGGGTTGGTCTTAAACCTCCAAAACCGCAGGGCTTCCAGAAGCTCATATTGGCTGTCAAGAGTGACGCCTTCCACGTATCCCACGGCATAAGCGAACATATCCAAATTCCGCCGGGAGGTCACAGATGGGTCCAATTGCCTCACCGACCCGGCGGCGGCGTTTCGAGGATTGGCGAAGGTCGGCTCGCCTTTCTCGGAGCGATCTTCGTTTATCCGGCGGAACTCCTCATGCTCAAGAAAAACTTCACCGCGTACTTCGATGAACGTGGGAATAGGGAATTTCCGTTCGGACTTCTCCGCCAATTCCCACGTCCGGTTGAGGTTCAATGGGATACTCTTGACGGTGCGGAGGTTGGCGGTGATGTCCTCGCCCTTATAACCGTCACCGCGAGTCGCGCCGACCGTGAATATGCCGTCCACATAGGTAAGAGAGACCGCCAGCCCATCTATCTTAGGCTCGCATACATACTCAAGCTGTTCGGTTTCCGGTATTTTAAGCATGCGGCACGCGCGGGAGATGAACGCCCTTAACTCTTCTTCAGAGAAAGCGTTTGCCAGACTGAGCATCGGCTCCGTGTGGTCGTGCGTGCGGAATTGGGCCTGCGGCTCGGCCCCGACTCGTTGAGTGGGGGAGTCGGGCGTGACAAGCCGCGGATATTTCTGTTCCAAATCCATAAGCTCGCGCAGCAGGCGGTCGTATTCGGCGTCCGAGATTATGGGTGAGTCCAGCACGTAATAGTAATAGTTGTGCTTGTTGATCTCCTGGCGCAGCCATTCCGCGCGCCGCCTGGCATCATCAGGCGGCTCCGCCTGATTAAATAGTTTGGTTGCTTCCGCCATTTCCGACCTCCATCCCGCGAACATGTTAGTTGCGCCATTTGGAGGTGTCAAGCCAAACAAAGCGGAACTACATTGTGTTTGGTGTTGGTGTTTCGGCATTTCAATGCCGAAACTGGTGTATCCCAGGAGGCGATATGTCTATAACTCGTCTTATAGTGTCCCTAACTCTGTTGCTGTCCGCCTGCTCGTTGGCTTCCGCCTTGGAACAGGACTTCCAACTACCAGGCGACGGGACTATTCAATTAGTTTACATCCCGGCTGGTCCTTTCGAGATGGGGAACAACGGCCACGAGCCGTATTCATACCCAGACGAATTGCCGCGACATTCAGTTGATTTATCAGCTTTCTCTATAGGCAAATATGAAGTCACTCGCGGCCAATATCGCCGTTTCATAGATGCGGGCGGGTATTCCAATCCCGCATATTGGTCAAAAGAAGGCTGGGCATGGAAGAACACGAGAAAGCAGCCCGGTATGTGGGATGAGCATGCGGTCTGGGGGCCTCCGATGGAGTTTGACCAGACCGATGATTACCCCGTAGCCGGCGTGAGCTATTATGAAGCGGAGGCGTTTTGCAACTGGGCGGGTCTGCAATTGCCGACGGAAGCCCAGTGGGAAAAAGCCGCCAGGTGGGATGGAAAAAACGCCCTGACAT
Organism: Armatimonadota bacterium; assembly: GCA_030650495.1. GTDB lineage: Bacteria > Armatimonadota > UBA5829 > UBA5829 > JAUSEB01 > JAUSEB01. The sequence goes on from JAUSEB010000123.1 coordinate 13,420, forward strand.
TCCCCTGGGGAAATAAATGGGACCCGGCAAAGTGCAACAACTGGTACGATGAACTCTATGTAGGCTACCAATCAGCTCCCGTAGGCAGTTATCCCTCAGGCGAAAGTCCTTATGGATGCCAGGATATGGCCGGGAATTTGTGGGAATGGTGCAAGGACTGGTACGATCCTGATTACTATTTACATACTCCCAATGGCGGCTGGGTGGATCCCCAGGGACCGCAAACCGGCAAGTTCAGAGTAATGCGCGGCGGCAGTTGGTATTATTTCGACTACAACACTCGCTGCGCCGCGCGCGGCAACTACTTCTTCCCCGGCAATTGGTATTACGAATATGGATTCCGCGTTGCGCTCCCGGAATCAGTAAGAATAGCATTTTCTACCCAATCCCCTCCTAAATCAAAGGCGAGAATTTCCGCTAAACTACCTTTGTCCCGGAAGGGCGCGGCGGCCTATATAGGCAAAGATGCGATAGGTGGCGGCAATGGATATTCCAGGATGATAAATCGCTCGCAAGCCAAGTATGTAGCGTCGAACATCGTCGAACTCAAATCCGTTTTGGCGCTGGCAAAAGCCGGAGAGATTATATACATAGCCGACAACGCAAAGATAGATGCGAGCGCTGAACGAAAATCTTTTATCGTCCCCGGAGGAGTCACAATCGCCGGAAATAGAGGTAGAAATGGCTCGCCCGGTCCGGTCATCTTCACGAATTGGCAAGACTGCTATCCCTTATTTATAACCGGAGGACCCGGAATTAGATTTACCGGGCTGCGTGTCCAGGGTCCAGACACCGAAATCCGCGCCACCGGCGATGACATTATTCGCAACGCCGTTGGCATAGTCGTAAATCATCCCGATTTCGAGCAGGATAACTGCGAAGTGCTTGGCTGGACCGCCGCAGCAACTACATTTGACTCGGCTGGCCCGGGAGGTCGTGTCCATCATTGCTATATCCATAACAACCGCCGCGCGGGCAACGGCTACGGCGTCTATGTGCACATGTCTTATGTCGCAATCGAAGCCAATAAGTTCGACAATAACCGGCACGACGTCGCGGGCAGCGGGAGGGCGAAATCGTCATATAGAGCCTGTTACAACATCTCCAACGCAAGCGAGCCGTTCACAAGCCACGCTTTCGACATGCATGGCAACCACAACAGCAGAGGTCCGAATGAGGTTGTCGAGCATACAGCGGGTGATTCAATAGTTATTGCGCACAACACGTTCAAAAGCTGCCGCCCGAGAATCTACATCGCGATTCGCGGCAAACCGCGCCAGGGCGTGATAATCCACGACAACGTCTTCGAGAACGCCTTCATCGCCGCGGACGTGCTGGAGCCATGCTCGAACGCCGTTATATACGACAACGAGTTCACCGTCCCTGCAAAGAGGTCTTATTTCCAATTCGCCACCGACGGCAATCTCGTCAACGGCAAGCGCGTGAAGGCAGGGGAACTACGGAAGCTTCCAAAGTAGTTATGATGGCCCCGGACATCCGTGTCCGGGGTCTAACTCCATCGGACATCCATGTCCGATACCACTTTAGCTAAATCCCCTTGCGAGACTAACGCATTTCTTGTATCCTGAATCAGCGGCGATAGCCGCCCATTAAGAACAAATAGAGTGTGAAATAATGAAATATATATTAGTGATTCTCGACGGCATGGCGGATGAACCGCTGCCCGAACTCGACGGCAAAACGCCTATGATGGTGGCGCGTAAGCCGAATTTGGACCAACTTGCCGCAAAAGGGCAGGTCGGCATTGTCCACACGACCCCACCGGGCTTGCCTCCCGGCAGTGATGTGACTAATTTGGGCATTCTTGGCTACGATCCGAATAAATATTACACGGGACGTGGCCCGCTTGAAGCGGCAAGCCTGGAAATCCCGCTCGACACCCGTGATGTGGCTTTCCGCTGTAATCTAGTCTCCACCGACGGCGCACATATAACCGAAAGCAGCGCCGGACATATATCTACCGAAGACGCCCGCGTATTGATAGAGTTGATAGACCAAAAGCTCGGCACAAGCCAGATCAAGTTCTATCCCGGAGTCAGCTATCGTCATATAACCGTCTGGCATGACGGTTCGGCGGACGTGGAATGCACGCCCCCTTATAAGATAGTAGGCGAGCCGTTCGATAAGTATTTGCCCAAAGGCGACGGCGAAGATAAGCTAAAAAGCATGATTTACGACTCGTTGGAGATTCTTGATAACCATCCAATCAATAGGCGGCGGGTAGATGAAGGCCACGACCCTGCAAATATGATCTGGTTCTGGGGCCAGGGCGTGCAGCCGGATATTCCGAATTTCCTCTCCATGCGCGGTGTTACGGGTTCGGTTATAGCGGCGGTAGACCTGATACGCGGCATCGGGCGCATGGTCGGGCTGAGAGTGGTTGACGTGCCTGGCGCGACCGGGTATATAGATACCAACTATCTTGGGAAGGGACAATATGCTCTTGCGGCGCTAAAAGACCGCGACTTCGCCTGGGTTCACATAGAAGCTCCCGACGAGGCCGCGCACGAAGGCAACCTCGACGCCAAGATAGAAGCGATTGAGAATATAGACAAGCTGGTGGTCGGCACGATCCTGAATGGTATGAAAGACCTAGGCGATTTCCGGCTGCTGGCGTTGCCCGACCACCCGACGCCGGTCAAAACAGGCTCGCATACGTCTGACCCGGTTCCGTTTTTACTCTATTCATCAACCCAGGAGCGAAGCAACAGCCTCCCATTCGACGAACGCGCCCTCGAAGACGCCAAATTGAGAGTTGAAGAAGGGCACAGGCTGATAGAGCTATTGTTGGGATAAGTTGAGAGAATAGGGAAGTCCAGAAGCTGTCAGCTGTCAGCTGTCAGCTGACAGCTTTTTTGTTTTGTTGCTTCGGTAGCCTGCTGCCGAAGCCGGCGCCGAAGGCGCCGGAACCCCCCTCTCCCTTGACGGGTGTAGGGGTGGGGTGAGGGTGAAATCGAAAAACTTCTGAGCTATGCCAATAAGCACAACATGTTCACCCCCGGCGATAAGGTCATAGTCGCCGTCTCCGGCGGGCCGGATTCCGTCGCCTTGCTTCACGCGCTCCACGCGCTGAAAGACCGTCTGGGAATATCTCTCCACGTCGCCCATCTCAACCACGGCATTCGCGGCAAAGAAGCTGATAAAGAAGCCGAATTCGTGAGACAACTAGCGGCCGATTTGGGCCTGGAGTCCACTGTTGAGAAAGCCGATGTTCCAGCGGTCAAGAAATTGCTGCGCCTATCTACCGAAGAAGCCGCGCGAAAAGTAAGATACGAATTCCTCGACCGCGTTGCCGATCAAATCGGAGCAACAAAGATTGCAACTGCCCACACGAAGGACGACCAGGCCGAAACAGTCCTGATGAACCTGATCCGTGGCGCCGGTCTGGAGGGTTTGACCGGAATTCCGCCGGTCAGAGGCTGTTATGTCCGGCCTTTACTTAGCGTCACCCGCAAAGAAGTCGAGGACTACTGCGCGCATCAAAATCTGGAATACAAGATCGATCCATCCAATCTGCGATTCGACTACAGGCGCAACCGCATCCGCCTGGAGTTCATCCCGCTATTGGAATCCCACTACAACCCCGCCGTTAAATCACGGCTTGCGTCAACCGCGGAAATACTGCGTGATGAAGCGGCTTTTCTCGCCGAAACGGCGCAGGCGTTTCTTGCCATTGCCACGGTGAAAAACGATCCGTCGGAAGTCGTATTCGACCTCAATCGCTTCACAAATGCGCCGATTGCTCTTCGCCGCCGCTGCCTTAGAATGGCAATTGAAATGGTAAAAGGCGACCTCCATGACGTGGAGTTCAGGCAAATCGAGAGAGTGATAAACAGGTTGGAAACCGGAGAGAATTTCACTATCACCTTGCCGTCCGGGGCAATCTACGCAAAGCGAGAAGAGGATATATTAAAGATATTCCGCGTTGAGCCGGAGCCGGAAGCGCCTATAATCGCCTGCGAATTGCCGATTCCCGGCTGCGTCGAAATCCCTGAATTGAAAATAACTGTAACTTCGAAAGAATTGGCCATGCCGGTGGATTTTCACCGCCCACCCGCGACCTTGGACGTGATGCTCGACCGCGACCATGTAAAAGGCAAGCTCATCATTCGCAACTTGCGCCCAGGTGATAGAATCCGACCATTAGGAATGTCAGAAGATAAGAAGCTGCAGGACATTTTCGTCAACGCAAAACTCCCACGCCGCAGCCGGAGCTGCATACCCATCATTGCCGATGAGGAAAAAATCATCTGGGTTGTCGGCTTCACGCTTTCGGACGAGGTTAAGATAACGGAATCTACCAGGCGAGTTCTGCATTTAGCGTGCACATCCACGGAATGAATGCCCCGTACAAGGAGAAGGCCCGCCTTGCAGCGGGCCAAAGAGGGTAACACAGCTCTTCAGTTTACAAGCATTCAGGAGAAAGAAGAGAAAGTGTCAACGTCTATATATACTGCAAGAAACGTGCCAATTGGCAGGTATTTCTCCCGGCTGGTGAAAATACTTGGGGAAATTTTCGACTAACGCTTTTCCAACATACCTTTTGCTTTTGAGCCGATTAGATCCGCCATTGTTTCAACGATCTTGCGGCCAAGCTCGGCGGAGGCGTATTTGAGCGGGTTTTGGCCGGCCATTCCTTCCGGTCCTGTTGCCTCGAAAGCCTCATCAGATGATAACTCGCGGCCTCGCAGCGCGTCTAAATCCGTCTTGTCGGGATAGGCGTACATCATACGGATGTCTCCCAGGCGGCGGCGTGGTCCATAGCGAACGGGATTTCGTCGTTCACTTCGTGTAGTTCGCCTTCCATAAGGGCGAAACCGACCGCGTCCGTTTCGCGTGTCGCTGCGTCAATTGCCCTTGCCATAGCGTCGCGCTGGCGGCCAACATCATGTCCCGTCACGCCCACGATGACCTTCCAACCGGCCTGCACTAGCGCCTGCGCGACTTTCAACATCATAGCCTCGAATTCATCCGTGCCCAAAATTGACAGCGTGTAGCCGTACCAATCCTCAGGCCCCCAGTCTCGCGTAAGCCCTTGATAGTAAGGCGGCAGAACGACGCCCCCGTATTTAAGCGCGGCCTCGCAGCAGACGGCGTGAGCCTTCAGGCTGTCGGTCCCAAGCGGGTTCTGCAAGCTGTGCCATTCGAGCGACCCCACCGTGATATACGCGATTGGGCATTTCTCTTTAATTTCTTTCACCTGCTCCGGGCGAAGCAGTTCGTAGCACACGGACTCATATTTTGGCAGCATCTTGCGCTCCTTTTCACCTATGCTTCGGCTTGTTCTTTGAAGCCGCAGCTACAGTCGGTGTTTCGGGATTTGAATGAAGCGTAGCGGAATGGAAATCCCGAAACAAACCGCGTATGTAACCTCCCCCAACCCCTCCTTCGCAAGGAGGGGAGTGAATTTGTCCCTCCTTCGCAAGGAGGGGAGTAAACCGTCCCCCTTTAGAAGGGGGACTACAGGGGGTGTCCCTACATCTCCCTCGGCGCTTCAATTCCCAACAGCCCAAGGCCGGTGGACATAGCGCTCTGGACTATCCGGCACAGGAACAGCCGCGAATTACGTATTTCCTCACTCTCAGCCGTCAATACAGGACACTGGTCGTAAAAACTTGAAAACACCGTAGCCAGCTCATATAGGTAATTACAAAGAATATGCGGCCGTAGATCAGCCTCAACCGCCTCCGCGACTTCAGGTAACTCCAGCAGCTTCAATGCCAGCGCGCGCTCAGCCGGATGCCTGATGGCAAACGGACCCTCGATCGACTCCTCCGCTATCCCGCCTTTTCGGAAAATGGAGCAAATCCGCGCGTGTGCGTATTGCAGATAAGGCGCCGTGTTGCCGGTCAGCGCGAGCATCCTGTCCCAGGCAAAAACGTAGTCATTGTTCCGGTCGTGTGACAAATCGGCGTATTTGACCGCCCCAATGCCAACCGCCCGCGCGACATACTGTTTATAGTCTTCAGGCAGGTCCGGGTTCTTCTCATTCACAACCGCGTATGCGCGATCAACCGCCTCCTGCAAGAGATCGGTCAGCTTCACGTTCTCGCCGCTTCTCGTCTTGAGCGGTTTGCCATCCTCGCCGAGGACGGCGCCGAACATCACGTGATCGAGTTGCACATGCCTGTTGTCGGGATTGGTCCAACCACATGCTTCCGCCACCGCGAATATTTGCGCAAAGTGCAGCGCCTGACGAGAGTCCGTGACGTAGATTATCCGGTCGGCTTCAAGCTCATCGACGCAGTGACGGACTGCGGCCAGATCGAAGGTGGCGTAATTAAAGCCGCCGTCGGACTTCTGGACCATTACGGGCAGCGGGCTGCCGTCTCTGGCCTTAAACTGTTCGAAGAAGACACATTTGGCGCCTTCGGACTCAACGAGTATACCGCAGTCATCCAGCGCCGCCACAGTGTCGGCGAGCATATCTCTGTAGAAGCTTTCGCCGCGCTCGTCTTTCTCGGTCAAAGTTACACTGAGTATTTGGTAAATCCGGTAGACTTCCTCCATAGAGAGGCGGGTAATCGTGTGCCAGTCATCGACCAATTCTTTGTCCCCGGCCTGGAGGTCGACCAGTATCCGCCTTATCTCTTCCCTGGCTTCGGGATTCTCCTTGTAAGTGGTGGTCGCTTTGCGGTAGAGGTCTTCCAGCCTGGACAGAGGTAGTTCTTCGAACAGGTCGCCGCCGCGGGCCTTGATTTCTCTCAAAACTGGACGAGTTCCCCAGAGGATCATTGCAATCGGCAGTCCCCAATCACCAAGATGGTTTTGCCGGATGACATTTTCACCTCTAGCCTCAAGGACACGCGCAATTACATCCCCAATGATAGTCGAGCGCAAATGCCCGACATGCATCTGCTTGGAGATGTTGACACCTGAGTAATCCACCACCACCATTTGCGGCTCGCCTTCTCTTTTGAGGGATGCGTATATGTCGTGACCGGCTTCGGAAAGCATCCGCTCGATTGCCGATTCGGCAAGAGTGAGATTGACATATCCCGGAGGAGCGACCGTGACCAGGCTGAACCACTCGGTTTCCGTGGACAAAAGCCCGGCTATCCGCTCGGCTATCTTAATAGGAGCTTGCCTGGCGTGTTTCGCCAGCTTCATCGGCAAATTGATCGCGTAATCTCCCATACTTGCATCCGGCGGATTTGGCAAATCGATCTGCTCAGGCGTAAGCTCGACGCCCCACTCCGATGTCATTTCTTTAAGCCGCGATATGATAACTTCGGTAATCCGATCCCTCAATATAGTTGCTCCAATGATCAAAAATAAAAGCCATCTCCGCGACCGTCATTTCGAGCGGAGCGAAGCGGAGTCGAGAAATCTGCTTTTCTTACAAGCTGTCAGCTGACAGCTGACAGCTGACGGCTACCATGATATTTCTTTCCGGCGCTCTTGACAAGCTCTCTCTCGCGTTATAAAATCATTAGCGCTCGTAGTACTAGAGCGCTAACGGCTTATGCGAGCGCAAGTTTCCATATAACAAACATGCGGAGGTGACTCAAACAATGATTAAGCCACTCGGCGACAAGGTAGTGGTCAAGCCGGCGGAAGAGGAAGAGAAGACTTCCGGCGGGATCATCCTGCCCGACACGGCTAGGAAAAAGCCCTACGAAGGTAAGGTTATCGCGGTGGGAGCAGGCCGCGTTCTGGACGACGGCTCCCGCGCCAAGATGTCTGTCAAAGAAGGCCAGACAGTCGTTTTCTCCAAATACGGCGGGACGGAAGTAACCGTGGACGACGAGGAATACATCATCCTCGAAGAAGATTCGATTTTCGCAATCAAGGAATAATAAGGGGGATAGAAAATAATGGCAGCTAAGAAATTGCTGTTCAATGAAGAAGCGCGGCATGCTTTGGAGCGCGGCGCCCACGCGGTCGCGGCGGCGGTCAAGGTAACTCTTGGACCCAAGGGACGCAACGTTGTTCTCCATAAAAAATGGGGATCGCCCACCATCACCAAAGACGGCGTGACGGTCGCAAAAGAAATAGAGCTGGAAGACCCTTATGAGAATATGGGCGCGCAGCTTGTCCGCGAAGTAGCTTCCAAAACCAACGACGTGGCCGGTGACGGAACCACCACGGCTACGGTTTTGGCCGAAGCAATAGTCACCGAAGGACTGAAATATATCACCGCGGGCGGCAACCCGATTGCCGTCAAGCGCGGTATCGAGATGGCGGTAGATAAGGCCGTCGAAGAGATCAAGAAGTTGAGCATTCCCGTCGCCGACAAGGAAGACGTCGCGCACGTCGCATCCATTGCCGGTAACGATGCGGAAATTGGCGGCGTTATAGCCGACGCTATGGACAAGGTCGGCAAGGACGGCGTCATCACGGTCGAGGAGTCCAAGGGGACAACAACCACGCTGGAAATCGTCGAAGGCATGCAGTTCGACAAAGGCTACATATCTCCCTATATGGTCACCGACCCGGAGAGAATGGAAGTCGTGCTCGAAGACCCGGTCATTTTCATGCATGAGAAGAAGCTCAGCTCCGCGCAGGACCTCATTCCGCTGTTGGAGAAGATCGCCGGGGCGCGCAAGCCGCTGGTCATCATAGCTGAGGACTTGGACGGCGACGCGCTTGCGACCTTAGTTGTCAACAAGCTGCGCGGCACGCTGAGTGTCGTCGCGGTCAAGGCTCCCGGATTTGGCGACCGCCGCAAGGCTATGATGGAAGACCTCGCCGTCATCACCGGCGGAACGTTCATCTCCGAGGACCTCGGCGTCAAGCTGGAGAACGTGGATTTGACCATGCTCGGCCAGGCCAAGAAGGTCATCGTCAGCAAGGATGAGACCACCATCGTCGAAGGCAAAGGCGCCCACGACGCCGTGACGGGTCGAATTTCCCAAATCAAAAAGCAGATCGAGAACACCGACTCCTCGTACGACAAGGAGAAGCTGCAGGAGCGGCTTGCCAAGCTGGCCGGTGGAGTTGCCATCATCAAAGTCGGCGCCGCGACCGAGACCGAGCTTAAAGAGAAGAAGCACCGGTTCGAGGACGCTCTCTCCGCCACCCGCGCGGCGGTCGAAGAAGGCATAGTTCCCGGCGGAGGCGTGACCTACATCAACATCCTGCCCGCGCTGGAAGGCATCGGCGCTAACGCGGATGAGAAGGTCGGCGCCGCCATAATCCGGCGCGCTCTCGAAGAGCCATTGCGGCAAATTGCCCAGAACGCCGGACTCGAAGGCAGCGTGGTTGTCAACCGCGTCAAGTCCGAAAAGAAAAAAGGCGTCGGCCTGAACGCGCTCACGGAAGAGTATGTCGATCTGGTCAAAGCCGGAATCGTCGATCCGGTCAAAGTCACCCGAAGCGCCCTTCAAAACGCAGCCAGCATCGCGGCGATGTTCCTGACCACCGAAACCCTCGTCGCCGAAAAACCCGAAAAAGACAAATCCCAAGGCGGAGCGCCGGGTGGTGGGTACGGCGATTATGATATGTAACTCTCGGAGTTGAGAGTTTAGGGGAATGCAAGCGATGAGCGATGAGTAACGAGTGATGAGTTCGTTGTCCGTCGTCCGTCGTTCGTGACTGGGTGGCGATTTCCGAATCGCCACCCTAAACCCAAAACCGGATTTCCGAATCCGGAATTCTCCATTATAGAACGTCAGGGATTTGCAACACTTGTTGTGAATCGCCTAACGTACCGCAAACCGTCATTCTGAACGAAGTGAAGAATCTACTCACTTACTAGTCCAAAGAATTGATTATATAGCGAAAGCTATTGCTTATGCGATACGAGATCCGTCGCTGACGCTCAGCATGACGTGTTCGAGGCGTTAGCAGTGAAAGAGCGGATTTCAAATTCGCAAAAAAGGCGTCCGGCGATGCAAATACCGGACGATCAGCTTATCAGCAGGAGGCACTGATGATACCAATAATAGGGGCTTGGTTTTATTCTGGTCTAATTCTGTTGTTCATTATTTTCTGGCCCCTTATGTTGCCTGACGTGTTTTCTCCTCTCGGAGTGGCTGTGCTGATAGTAAATTTTTCAATGCTGGTATTCGTAGGCAGGTCTTGTTCAACTTGTGGGTGCAGTTATTGGCGAGGCCTAAATATCATCTCTGCCTCATTAATGTGCGGATGCGCTAACATCACGTTGATATACGCCCTCCCGATTTTGGCATTTGTTTATGTGTTGACTGTAATATATGCGATTATTGGTATTATAAAAGGACGTGATGTGGCGGGCCAAAAGTGGGAACAACTAGTACTCGGATTTCATCGCAGAGGAATCTCAGAATAGCGTCGTATGTTCCAGGCCATGCGCCTGTCCACATGGTAAAAATGACCTTGCGAAAATGTATATACTGCCTAGCGGAAAAAGATTCTAATCAATTCAACAAGGAGCACGTACTCAACAATGCGTTTGGCAAATACGACAATACGCCAACCCTGAATTGCGTCTGCATACAATGCAATGACTTCTTTGGCTGCGGCATTGATCGTCAACTGGCGCGTGGAACATTCGAAGGTCTGCTGCGGTACTCGGAGATGATCAGGAAGCCGCCCCCGCGATCTGTGGATGACGCTAAACGCTTTGTCGACGACGTTAACCGCATGATAGATGGGCTACGCCTTGCATATCCAGGCTCCGAGGGTGTGCTTGTAGCACTGGGAATGATGCCAACTGGGGAGATAAAAGTTGTACCCGTGCCACAGGTTGGATTTCGCATGGAAGGCCAGAAGCACTGGACATCATTACCTCTGCTTGAGGTCATGGACATGAACGCGGATGAGCTTTCGCCACATGACGAGGTCATGTACTATGTTGAAACAAAAGATCAGTTGGATGCTCTCAAACGGAAGCTTTGTGTGGGCGGTAGGTCGCTGCCTCCTTTGCAAGAGCTGCCAATACTGCCTCCGACTGACTCCACGTTGCTCGACGTGGAGTGGACAGTTAACGACGAAGTGCGACGCGGTGTAGCAAAGATTGCACTCAACTACGCTGCCTTCAAGGAAGGCGCTGATTTCGTCCTAGATTCCCGCTTCGACGAACTCCGTAACTATGTGCGCTTTGGCAGACCACCAAGTCCTCCTCTTGTGAGCACATCGGTTCGCCCTCCCGACAGGTCGAAGACAAGCAACGGACATTATATAAAACTAGAAATGCAGAAGAGGGACTCGTGCGTCGCAGCGCACGTAAGCTTGTTCAATACACTCACGTACCGAGTGGTCTTAGTGAAGAATTACGGATTATACCGTCCCCTGGCGCACGGTACTTACTACGATCCGCAAGCACGAAGCGTGACTGAACTGACAAGCATTGATAGGAGGCTATGGTTGCCGCCATCCATCACCTATACCCTCTAACAATGGCTGCAGCCCACTGCCATGCCATATTTTCGTTGTTTCGGGATTTCCGGAGCGTAGCTCACTTGGCCTCGATAAAGAGATGTCCGTCCGCGCTCCTCAAATCCCGAAACAACGTGTCCCTGATTTCCCAATCCCAGCCAGCGAACTTCTATCCTGCGGGAACGGCATCAATAGACGAGCTATCGCTGCTCCGCCCAAAGTAACGAACCGCGCCCAGTTATGATTTCCAGGCAAAACCAGTTCCCGCAGCGCCACGGTTGCCACGTCCCGCGGGAACTGATTAGGCTATACCCGTAAGTCCCGCATGTGAGGCCGTTCCCGCAGGATAGAAACGAATAATCCCCGTTTTTTCTTCCTTGTAACACAGCCCACATTGAGGTATACTATCCATGTGAATCTAGGGATTCTAGCGAATATATAGAATCAAGGGATTGTTGGAGGAGGGCGCGGAAATGGCGACTACCGTGACAAGCGAAGAAGTGAGACTCAATCTGGGCGACCTTATCAATCGTGTCGTATACAGAGGCGAGCGCGTGAGAGTGACCAGGCGCGGGAAACCGGTTATGGCTTTGGTCTCGATGGAAGATTTGGAGTTTATGGAGCAGGTTCTCGACGCGCTGGAAGATGAAATGGACTTGCCTATCATAAAGGAAAGATTGAAGAGGTTCGAGGCTACTGGCGAAGGCATACCCTGGGAGCAATTCAAGGCCGAGCGGATCAAGAAGAGGCTTTAGTTGTAACAGTTCAGTTTCGCGGGAACGTCATTCCGAGCGAAGTCGAGGAATCTGCTTTTCTAAAACAACAAAAGCAGATTTCTCGACTCCGCTTCGCTCTGCTCGAAATGACGGGACCGGTACGTTCTCTTGTTCCGTTGTTTCGGGATTTGAGGGTTGGCAGCCAAGACCTATGGGTTTACAGAGGAACACGTGACCCAACCCGGAAATCCCGAAACCGCTGAGCGGCGAGTGTTTCGGGATTTCCGGAGCGTAGCTCACTTGGCCTCGATAAAGAGATGTCCGTCCGCGCTCCTCAAATCCCGAAACAACGTGAACTCCAATCCCACCGAAACAACGTGAACTCCAATCCCACCCAACAAACTTGCGCCTTCGACGTGGAATAACACATGTGTTACTTCTCGAAGGAGTTGGCGCACATGAAACACAAAACCCAAATCTACCTGATAGTTTTCTCACTCATCATATCCGGCGTGGTAACGGCTGCGATGTGGTTGAGCCTCGGCGGGACAGAGACGGATTCGCAAAAGGCTATGACCCAGGCTCAGAGGCTTAAGGTGTTGGAGAAGGTGGCGCCGCAATCCCCGGCGATGTCCGGATTTCTGCAAAACGAGAAGGCGAAACGAGAGGCGGATAATGAACTCACCGGCGGCTCAGGCCGGTGAGCGCAGTCTACGTCCGTTGTTTCGGGATTTGAGGGTTGGGCGTCGTACAGGCAGGCTTACAGCGACAGCTTCACATCCCTACCCGGAAATCCCGAAACCTGCGGGAACTGATTTAGGCTATAACCGTAACCAACTGCATGTAAGACCGTTCCCGCAGGATAGAACAACGAAAAAAGAGCCAAGCCCAAATGAGCCTGGCTCTTACTTATACCCAGCCGCTACACCTACATTTCCGGCTGGGTTTCTTTCGATGGTCGCAGCAGCTTGTAAAACAGCGCCATGTTCAGGATGGTCGGAGCCCACAAGCCGACGAAAATCCCGGTTTCCCGCTTCTTGAACAAGTAGAGCAAC
>JAUSEB010000132.1 GCA_030650495.1 Armatimonadota bacterium
GGAGCCGGTTTTCGGGCAGATGAAGCGCAACCAGGGCTTTGAGCGGTTCATCTGTTGGGGTAAAGAAGGCGCACATGCGGAGTCGGCGTTGATGTGTATTGCGCACAACGTAGCGAAATGCGTCGCAAATATAGCCGCGCGGGCCTATATCGCGGCTTCAATAGTTGCTAATGTTTTACTTTTTTGCTTGATCGGTCGGTTCGTCCAGATGAGACCTGGTCAAACCCGCCGATCATATCAACAATATTGCTGCTGTTAGGATTTTGAGACAGCCTGACCCTTTTCCCGAAACACACTCGGTGAGCATCGGAGTATCGGGACAAGGGTGTCCCGATACAACGTAAACCGACAACTGACAACCGACAACCGTCAACTATCAACTATCAACTATCAACTAATAACTACCGACCAACCTAACTGTTTGGAGCTTGCGGACCCGCGGAAACCTGGTTCCTCTTTGCCATCAGACCGGCGATGTCCGTCCCGCGTTTTGCGGTATAGTGCGCCACAACCGAAAACTTTTTATTGAACACCAGCGCGCGAAATCCAACTTTCAGCGTCTGATGGACGGTCAACGCGCCGTTGTTCAGCAACCACGAACTCTTTGCGTTTAGGACTTTGCCGTTCTTGCCCAGGCCGAGGGGCATCCCACCAACACTTATCGTCCCCTTGCCGTCTCCCTCCAGGGAGCAGGATCCGACAGACCGAACTGTTTCCGACAACTTGTGCTGCTGCGGCTTGGGGCTGTTGTTGACAAGTACCGTACCTTTGCCGGAGATGCTGCTCTGAGCCATCCCATCAGAACCGATTGTAGTCAACACTGTCGACTCACCCACGCGAAGTGGTTCCCCCGTCTTGGAATCGACTCTAAAATACTCAAAACGGCTCTCGAATGTATTGGCGCTCAATTGCTTGACTGTTGCACGGAAATACTTGTTGTCGGCGCGCTCGCCGTCCGTGCTTTGTTCGCAGGTTCCTATCCATTCACCCGCGATCTTCTGAAAGAACTCAGCGGTTCCGCCCTGCGCCGCCGGAGCGTCCTGGGCGTAGGCGGCGACTGGCATGAATATCGCCATTGCCAGCATCAAAACAGTCAATATACAGACTTTTCGCCTGTAAGGAAAAAGCGTCTCAGCATAGCGCGCAAGAACTCTAGTATATAGCATAACTGGAATCAAGTTCATCCCTCCAACCGCGCGAAAAGACGCAGCGGCTCTCTAGCGTGTTAAGCTACACGGAATGGGCCTGGTAACATTAGAAAGAGGGCGAAAAATCGAGGATTTTCGGTTTAGCGCTTCCGTGCAAGTTACACATATAAGACGTTGTCGGGAATTGCTGGGTTCCTGCTTGCCGGCTACTTATTTCTCGCCGGGTCTAATTCAGGGAAGAACGCAGATGATAAAGGGAGTCGAGGGAAAGTTGAAGGTTGAATGTTGAAGGTTTAAGGTAGCGCCTACAACACGATCTCCTTCAACATTCAACATTACATCT
>JAUSEB010000151.1 GCA_030650495.1 Armatimonadota bacterium
GCATACGTCACGCCCGTCCGGCGATTGAGGGCATCGTAGGTGTAAGTCGTCCCCTGGCTCTTTCTGTCCGTGAACTGCGTCATGTTGCCGGGGAGGTCGTACTGGTAGCTCTCGCTTCTCACCAGCGGATCGACACGGGTCGCCAACCGGCCCATATTATCGTAGGTGTATGCCGTCGCGTTGCTCCGCGCGTCGGTAACGCTGAGAAGATTGCCGTTTGGATCGTAACCAAAAGCTGTCACCCCATTGAGCGGATCGAGAACCTGGGTCAGCCGGTTTAAGGCGTCGTAATCGTAAAGGGTCGGGTTGCCGAGCGGGTTGGTAACGTTGCGGACTCTGCCTACGGCATCAGTATTTCTGGTCGAAGCATTCCCGAGCGGATCGGTCGTGGTCGCAAGGTCTCCGAAGTCATAAGTAAACTGAGTCGTATTGTTGAGCGGATCGGTGATGGACAGCGGCTGCCCGGCGAAATTCCGCGCAATGGTTGTGGTCTGGTTCAAAGCGTTGGTTATGGATGCGAGGTTCCCCTTCGAATCATAGCCAAAGCTCGTTCTATGATTGAGCGGATCGGTGATCGGAATCACCTAACGGAAAGAAGCGCAAATATCACGCCTGCCCCCTGCCTGACCCCCGTCGTAGGCGTAACTCACGGAGCCTTGCGGCGTAGTCTCGGAGGTGAGGCGGTTAAGACCATCATACGTCCGCGTGATGGTCCCGGCGATGGAGTCTACGACTTGATTCAGCCGGTTGCCTTTGTTGTACGTGTACGTGGTTGTTGACGTGTCCGCGTAGGTCACGCCCGTGCGGCGATTGAGCGCGTCGTACGTGTAACTCGTCGCCTGGCTCTTTCTGTCCGTGAACTGCGTCATGTTGCCGGCGAGATCGTACTGATAGTTCTCGCTTCTCACCAGCGGATCGACCCGCGTCGCCAGCCGGTCCATGCTGTCGTATGTGTAAGTCGTCGCGTTGCTCCGAGCGTCGGTGACGCCGAGCAGGTTGCCGTTAGGATTGTACGTGAACCCCGTGGTTCCGTTCAGCGGATCGAGTACCTGGGTTAAGCGGTTCAACACGTCATAATCGTAGATGGTCGGGTTGCCGATAAAATAAAATCAATAAAATGAAGCCTGACACCACTCCCTTTGTTGACCCCTTTGTCTAAAAGTCAACAGCAGATTTGACCCCCTTGTCCTTGTCCCCCTTCATGGGCGGACACTTCGCCCGGCGGCGCCAAATTCTCAAGGAGACTCTCCAAGCGTACGATGTTCCCGCGTTTATCCAGGAGGCATGGTTGAAGCACACCGATTCTCTGAGGCCTCTCATCACTCCCGAAGCCGATTCGGACTGCGATCCGATAGCAGCACGCGAAAGAGTTAGACGACCCTGAAAGAACAGGGCGGGTAGATTCAAAGCTTACCCCGCCTGCGAAGTCGTTGCGTTTATTCCAATCTCGCCTCGGCGATCAAGTTTCTTCCACGAGGAAGCTGGCCTCATGACGATGGTCGAACCACCGTTTCGGCTTCTCGATTTCCCAGTTTGCCTTCGAATGAAACAACGTCCGCGAGCCGCGCAATTCGAACCATTATTCAGCCAAGATTTTTCTGACTTTCTCAATCGCCTGTGGAGGTTGATCCATGATTCGATGGGCCAGCGCTTCCAACTCTTCGCCTGTTGCCGGGTCTAGGTGCAACTTTGCTTTTTCCACTTGAGAGATGAACTCTGGGTCCTTAGTCACTTTGACGTAGGCTTCCCGCAGTAGCTTCACCCGGGCTTCCGGCGTTCCCGGAGTTGTCATCATGGGCCGGCCAAATTGAGCACTGGCTGAAATAAATTCAGCGACTCGCCGCGCCGTTTGAGGAGTTTTATAGTGGTCCATCAGCTCAAAAATTGTCGGCGTATCGGGCAGTTTCGGATCTCTTTTCGGCCCGTCCTGGACTATGTGGCGGTCAAAACCTTTTTCGTGCCACGTTCTATACGTACTGCCGCTGAAGTGGTTGACGATATCGTGGCCCCTACAGATTACTTCTCCTCTTTCGACCGCCAAATCGATCTCGCTGGCTCCGGGATAACCCAATACAAATTTGAATTTTGCCCCCATCGTTTCCTCCCAGAGCTGGGAAAGGGTGTAGCCCGCGCTGGTTGTCCCCGGCGCCCCGCATCTCGGAGGTTCTTTAGCCTTTATAATGTCCGCCATGGATTTGTACGGCGCATCGGCCCGCATATAGATTACCGTGTAATAGGTCTGCGGCGTCCCGATCCATAGAAATTTCCGGACATCAAATTTAACCTCGTCTCTCCCGACGACCTGATCAATGTAAAGCCTATTAGCCGGCATAACTAAAGTGAGACCATCCGGCTTGGCAACGTTATAGACGTAGTTGGCAGCGGTTATGGTGCCTGCTCCCGGCATATTCTGGATGATGATCTGAGGACTGCCAGGAATATATTTGCTCATGTATGGAGCGATAAGCCGCGCCCACTGGTCGTAAGCGCCGCCGGGGGAAACTCCCACGACGATGCGTATCGTTTTGCCTTTGTAAAAGGGCTCCGTTTGCGCGTGAAGAGCGCCTCTCAGGTCGACAAACCACGCTAAATAAAATAACGCCAAAAAGATTGCAGGTTTTAGACGAGCAAGGGTTGTCATAGGAACCTCCGATTTAGAGCAATCCTCCGGAACAAGAAAGCAGGTCGTTGTCAACGATCTAGCGGAACCGTGTCGCCATTATCGAGGCCGCGCTCCGAGGTACGATCAGAGGCGGGGATCAGCGCGCCGCTAGTCCCAATTCCAGTTAATCTTCTTTGTTACCAGTCCCGATCCGGTCAGTGAATGGGTGCTGCCTCTAAAATGGTAGCATACGTGGCTGCCACCGAAGCCGCCTGATACCAATATGTGCAGTTGACTGGGGTCTGCAATCGTAGAGAGCTTCGCATTGTCGTCATCGGCGGCAATTCTTTTCTTCCAGTAGTACACGCTGGTAGGAGAAGACTGGCTGGCCACCTTCTTGATGTCTCGGACGTAGGCATAGCACCGCTCATAAATCGCGTCCCGGAACCGTTCTTTGGTCCAGCCCGCATCGGCGAGAATTTTGGCTCCCTGAGGGTTGAGGACGAAAATGTGAGGAGCAGCCGCCACTCCATCGCCTTTGATCTCGTTTGCAATTGTCGAGATGTTATTCTCGATGGGAGCGGCTGCGAATCCGCACATTACGTACTTGCCGTTGGCGCCCAATACAGAGACAGCGCTGTCATCCGGTTTAAGGCCGGCGTAGTCCACGTGGAACTCATTCCATGGATTGCCATCATCCCTCGGGCGTTCTGCCAATAAACAGTGCCAGCGCCCGGGGCCGCCGAATACTGCTTTCGAAAGTTCCCCAGGTTTGCCCTGGCCAATATTCCAAAGAATAAGCCGTATAGCACGTCCGATGGTTGCATTAACTCTGTGGCCGGAGCCGGAAAGCGCGCCCTCTGCATAGTTAAACTTGAGCTTCTTGACGACCGGTCCGCTAATGATAGCCAAGGGTGG
>JAUSEB010000358.1 GCA_030650495.1 Armatimonadota bacterium
GAATACTTGGCCGTCCTTTACATCCAACTCCGCCCCGATCCCTTCAAAGTCGCCCTTATTTTCCTGCTGAAGCTCTTTATACTCATCAGGATCGAGAAACCTGGTGTATTTATCGCCGAGCGATGCCAGCATGCCCCTGGCCGCCTCGTAGGTCAGTTGCTTTTGATCGGGTTTCTTGCCGTAATAGTTGGATTCCAGATATGTGCAGACGTTCCAGTAGGTCTCGATCGGCGGAAGGTCGGCCTGATTTGGATTTACCGCTATCGTGACCGCAGAGGCAAATTCGGCAGGAAGCGAGCTTACCGTTGCGAGTGCGCTGTGTATCCCACCGTTTCCAAAGTCACGATATGTGAAACCTGAGATGAACGCCGAGATTATCAGTACTGCTATTAATATCAAATGGGATGTCTGTTTCATTATGCTTTTCCTAACTTTGCAAGAAGGATCTTCTCGGCTTCTTCAAGCTGGGTATCGCCGCGCTTGTCTTGAGACACCTGCTTGCCCGGAGTCACTCCCTTGCCATTGAAGTCATAGCCCTTTGATGTCAGCATCTTACCGGTAGTGAGTATAGCTGCCGATCCGTCTCGAAGCAGGACGGGCGTCTGCGTAAGACCGTCGCCGAAGGTATGCGTGCCGACAAGCACAGCGGATGCACTGTCGCGCAGCGTTCCGGCAGCAAGTTCAGCGACGCTGGTTGTCCCGCCGTTTATAAGAACGGCGACCGGCAGTTTAAGCTTGCGTGTCCTGGGCATCTTGATAACACGCCGACCGCTGTTGCTTCTAATATAGGCCATCACACCGCCGCCGGTGATCTTGCTTGCAATGTTTACGGCTGCATTCATCTGGCCGCCGGGGTTGCCGCGAAGGTCCAGTATAAGCGCTTTTGCTCGATTAGCCTTAGCCCGGTTAAGCTCAGCAGCGAATTCCGTGATTGCCCGCTTATTAAATTGCCTCACGCGGATATAAGCAATACCCCGCTTGAGCATGTTCGAGGTTACAGGATCAACCCGTATGTTCCGGCATTGAAGCTTCACATCTACGGGCTCGCTCTGCCCAGGATGCTCGATACGGAGGCTTATCTCGCCTGACGATTTGGTTGTGAGTATATCCAACGCATCGGAGATACTCATCCCTTCTTTAAGCCTGTTGAAAGCCGCTTCATACGCCTTTTGATATGTGAAATCGTCAATCTCCTTGTTTCGCACGGCCTTCGCCATTTTGTCCAGTTTAGCTTCTCTGAACGGATCGTGGGTTATTATCCACTTATCATTGACATAGGTGATCGAATCGCCCGATTTCAGGCCGGCTTTCTCTGCAGAGCTGCCGGACATCGGTGCGACAACGATGATCTTCATGACATCCAAATCGCCTGCTTTTTCATTTTTTAGTGCTAAGATGGCTCCAATGCCGTGGAACTTGCCGTCGCCGGTATCATCCAGGAGTTTCCGCTCCGTCGGATCGAGAAAACGACTGTCGGGATCGTCGAGCGAGTTCAACATGCCCTGTACCGCTCCACGCGCCATTGCTGTTTCGC
>JAUSEB010000161.1 GCA_030650495.1 Armatimonadota bacterium
CAAAAATCGGTAAAATGAAGTCTGTGCTAAATTGGAACATGTAAGACACGAGGAGGATGGTATGAGATTTGAAGGAGCGTGGACGGCCCTGGTCACGCCGATGACCACAAGCGGCGACGTTGATTGGGACGGTTATCGCAAAAATATAGATTTTCAGCTTTCGCAAGGAATTAGCGGCATCGTGCCGGTGGGAACCACGGGTGAGTCTCCCACTTTGGACTGGGATGAGCACAATCACGCCGTGGAAGTCGCGCTGGATGAAGCCGACGGCCACTGCGAGGTATTAGCGGGAACCGGAAGCAACTCAACTTCGGAAGCCATTGCCAGCACCCGGTATGCCGTCGGACACGGGGCAAAAGGCGCTCTTCTTGTGGATTGCTACTATAATGGGCCATCCTCCCTTGAACTCAGGAAAGAATACTATGACGCTGTGGCCGAGAAATTCCCGGATGTTTCCATTGTTCCCTACATAATCCCCGGTCGCACCGGCACGGCTATGAGCGCCGAAGATTTGGCGATTCTGGCTTCGGAGCGAAGCAACGTGCATGCGGTCAAGGAAGCGACCGGCGACCTGAAGCGCATGGCCCTAACCCGCGATCTGTGCGGGCCGGATTTCGCCATTATGTCCGGCGACGACGACCTCACATTCCAGATGATGACCGATCCGCGAATCAAAGCCAACGGCGTTATTTCGGTAATGTCCAATATAGCGCCGGCTGCTATTCAGGCTATGACCCACGAAGCCGCCGAAGGTAATGTCCAGGAAGCTGAAGAGATACGCAGAGCATTGGACCCGATATTTGGAGTCGTGGTGGTCAAAGTGAACTCCCAGCGCGAGATACCCGGAAGAGGAATGGCGGAAGTGTCGGATAAGTTCCGAAACCCGCTGCCGGTCAAGACAATGATGAGGGTAATGGGAATGCCGTCGGGGCCATGCAGGCAGCCTCTAGGTAAAATGAGCAAGGACGGTCTGTCCGTATTGCGGTCGGCGCTGACCGCCCTATGGGAGCGTAATCCCGAAGTCCTGGCGCCGATACAGGAGTTCTACGGAGTGGACATAGCAAGCCGACTCGCGGATGATCGGATTTGGAATAAACTGGCATATTGATTAGTCGTTAGCTGTTGTGGTGTATCGGGATTTGAGCGTAGCGGAAATCCCGATACATACGCGGCTTGTTTCGGGATTTCCATTCCGCTGCGCTCCATTCAAATCCCGAAACACCAACCTTTAATGGCGGGGTCAGGAGACCCTCGCCGAGCATAGGGAATATAAAATCCCACCCATCAATAGTCTCCAAACGTAACTTTCCCACCAGTCCTGACGTTGTACATGTGGCGGGGAAATTGGGCTGTCGATAGTCGAAGTCGATTTTCCCGACCTTGCCGACGTAGGGACGCCGATGTACGCCACCGCGAAAGCGATTGGTCGGGGCTGGTGGCCGCAAACAGTGAGCGGCGCCAGAGTGTCCAATCAATTTATAACAGATACAGACGAGAACTTGCTCGCCCGTTACCACGAGGGCGACCTTGAGGCGATGGAAGAGCTTTTCAGGCGATACCAGAAGCCGCTGTATGGTTACGTACGCCGGGTTGTGAACTCAAATGAACTGGCGGAAGATGTTGTCCAGGAGACGTTCATCCGGCTGTGCCGGTGTAGTCCAGGCCAGAGGCCGGAGGCCGGCAAATTCATCACTTGGCTTTACACCATAGCGACCAATCTATGCAGGGACGCTTTTAGACGAAGCTCGCGGCGCCCGGAACGACCGGCCAGCGAGATATATGAGGACGAAGAAGTTCCGATAACCACCAACTTGTGGAACGCGGAGCCTCAGAGCGTGGAAGGGGAAACCCTCCAGCGAGAGCTTAGGAGGCAGGTCCGGGCGGCTATAGAAAACCTTCCAAAACGGGAGAGAACCGCCGTGCTTTTGAGAGAATATCAGGGGCTTGCTTATGATGAGATCGCCGAAGTTATGGGTTGCACGACCGGCAGCGTGAAACTTTTATTGCACAGAGGCCGCCGCAGATTGAAGGATTTACTGATTACATTGGTGGAAAACGAGGAAGAATTCTGAGGGAGTCGAGGGATGACCCCACCCCAGCCCTCCCCTAAAAGGAGTTTCGGCGCCAAAGGCGCCGGCATCGGCAGCAGGCTACCGATGCAACAGAAATCGAGGATAGTTGAAGGTTGAATGTTGAAGGTTTAAGGTATTGTTACGCCCTCATCTTCAACATTCAACATTAAACATTCAACAGACTAGAGCGCTGAATTATGAAATGCAAAAACGCTAAATTAATAATATCCGCCGCCATTGATGGCGAAATCGCTGAGCGTGAAACGACTGCGCTTAATGCCCATCTTGCCGGGTGCGTCGAATGCCGTAGCGAGAGAGCTTCGTTAAACACGCTTCGCCGGACGTTGACCGTCTGGGAAGCGCAAGAACCCGCGGAATCGTTGGCTGACGCATTTGCCGCCCGGCTGAGGAGAGAGCGGGAGACGCGAGCAAGAGGCTGGCGCGCGCTCATATTCCCAAGAGTCCAGGCTTTTGGGTTTGCTTCAGTGGCTGCCGCCGTGATTATAGTTGCGCTGTTTATCGGAACGGCACATTATAAGCCGCAAGCGCCCATTGTGAAGGATAATAAGACTAATATCGTTAAGAATGACGCGGGTCAACATGAACAGGCGGACTCTCAAATCGCAGTGGTCCCGGCTCCGGTTAGAGAAGCTGCTTCCGAGCAGGCGGTTCAGCCCGTTGTCAACCAAAACAAGCCGTTCAAACCCGAACGAACGCGAATTGCGACCAGAGTGGCTAAGGCTATAATTTATAAATCGCCGCGCCGGCGCTCGACAAAGGCGATTGTTGCCTTAGCTCCCGAAGCGACCGAGGCCGCGGAAAAGCTGGCCAAGTCGGCGAAGTTGGAAGCTGAGAAAAAAATAACCGAGAAAGCCCTGAGATTAAAGACTTTATTAGCCGAAGCCAATTATAGTATAGATCGCGCGATTATAAGCCCGGCGTCGGAAGTTTCGGATGAGTTCATGGAGCCGGATGCTTACGGATCAGAAGCGGAAATAACATCCATCTAGGACCTTGAATAGGTGTCGGTGTTTCGGCATTTCAATGCCGAAACAAAAAAAAGGAGTTTGTTTATGTGGCAATCCTATAACGCCAGGTTTTTTGCAGCTTTGGCGATCATAGCATTGCTCTTGATTCCTACAGGAGTGGCCGGAGGTCCGGCAAAGAGCGATTCAAACATATTCGACCTGCTTATGCCCGGCCAAGAGCCGGACTCCGTATATAGCGAGACTGACCCTTCGCCCGGCCTTCGCGCCATGCTGGAGCCGATGATGAGCGTCGTGCGCAAGGTTGAGGTTCTCAGCTATAGCGTGAAATCTGACGCAACTGATGAGGAAATACTGAAGGGATTCGAGACAACGCTGACACGGCAAGCATGGGAGAGACGCGTTATCCAGAGGCCGGGACGAGGTTTCGACGCTGTATTCTCGCATGATCGAAAAGATGGGCTGATGGAGTTTATGCTCATCGAAATCAGAGGTAAAAACGCCAAACGCGAGGCCAGCTTCACTCGAATAATCGGTGAGAAGGACAACGGCGTATCCGTGCCGCTGACTCCTCTTTCCAGAAAAGAAGCGCCGCCGTCCATCAACGGCCTTCGGATAACAGCCGCCGGTCCCAGCTTGCAATATGAAGCCTGGGCAAAGGACATCGTGGAGGTCCAAAAGCTTCAGCCGACCGGCCAGTTTAGCATGCCGGATATTATCACCGAAGGCTCCGGGATGCGTATCGACCTCCCGCTAAGCCAGCAGATGCAGCAGTTCCGTATGGGGTCCGCGCTGGACTACAGCATCAAAGGTCCGCAAAGATTCACGGTTAAGATAGAGAGCACAGGGTCGCCTGTGACCGTCAAAATGAACGGGATCAAGCAGTTGAGCGTAAACGCGGCCAACGCGCCCGTGGCCATACTCGGCTTGCCTTCCGATGGAACGCATATCATCGAAGTAGTGAATCAGAAAGTCGTGCTGAACCTGGAACCGCTGCAGAGTGGCGAGATCAAAGTGAACGCGACAAATGCTGAAATTACCGCAACACTGCCTAATAGCTCAAATGTGGAAATTAGCGCAAATGCCGTGGCCGGAACGGTCAGGTTGGAATCTCCAGGATGGACTCCCAAAACGGAGAATCCGTTTAAGATGACTTTAGGAACTGGGGCGGCGAAGCTGTTCCTCGAATCCGTGAGTGGGAAAATAACGATTAATTTGAAGTAAACTCAAGCTGACAGCTGTCAGCTGTCAGCTTCAATCCTACAACTGAAGCTCACGGCCAAGATCGATTATCACATCGTCAGTCAGGCGGGAGTTGAACTCTTCCCAGCGTTCTTTGGACCAGATCTCTATGCGGTCGGAGAGGCCAACTATCCAGATGTCCGCTTTGACGCCGGCATGATCGAGCAGCATTTGGGGAATGGCCACGCGGCCTTGCCTGTCGGGGACGCACTCAACGGCGGAGCCGAGGAAATATCTTTCAAGTTTGACGCCGCGCTCATCGAGCAGCGACTTGGGCACAAACTTCTTTTGGACTTCAGACCAGCTTCTGTCGGGGAAGACCCAGAGACAGCCGTGCAGGCCGCGAGTCATGACGAATTTCTCGCCGAGTTTGACCCTGAATCTGGCCGGCACAACAGTGCGTCCCTTATTGTCCACGGAATGAGCATAGGCCCCCGAGAACAATACACCCCTCCATTTATCCCGCCCTGGGTTTGGGATTTCGTTCTCTTATAACAATTTGCCCAGGGCGCAAAACCAGTCTTAGTTGTTTACCGCGCGGATTTGCTCCGCGCGCGATTGTATTCTGAACTTGATCGATTGCTTTTGTGATTTTGCGCGCACGAATTGCATGTCTTCCAATGCGCTGAAATCTCGGGTGTCCGCAAGCAGCAGTGAAAGCAGAAACTCCTTGTTGCTCCTGGCGGACGAAGCCGCCGTGCAAGTCCCGCAGTAAGCCCCTGACGCAATGGTTTCCCCGCCCTGATCGGCTAAATTCACAACCGTATCCGGGAAAGGCTCGATCTTTCCACAAATATTACAGCGTGGAATAGGAAGGAGTTGGCTTCCGGTGTCCGCGCAGAGTTCGTCCACGATTTTGTAGATGACCTCGTCGAATGAGCGGTGCAATATGACGAAACCGAAATTCGATCTGAGAGCAAACTCCAACTCCGCAAGCGTCGCCTGTTGGTCCTGCCGTATCTTTACGGCATAGCTAAACAGTTTTCCCTGGCTCAATTGCCGGACTTGAAGATCCGTCTCCAGTTCGGCGAAGAGGTTAGACACTTCCCGAGCCTCCTCTTCATTTCGCGCCTCAACCAAGTAGACCGCGCGGGTCCCCTGCGGCTGAGGGTCAAGCCATATCTGTTTAACAGCTTTTACCGGCATTCGGCGACGCATTGTTGACCTCCATTTGGCTCAAGTTACCAGAATCTACCACCGGCTACCACTTTCTACCCCACAGATTATATTTTGTCGCCTGCCAGCTAGTCAACAGTTTTTTAGGGGTTTAAGAATTTTTTTTTTTGGAGCCGGTGATGAACTGTGCTGTTACAACGTCCTTTATAGTAGGATTGTTTAACAATGACACATAAGCGGAAATGTGGAGGCACACATAGATGCGCTGGTTGCTGAACAGCATTTTATCTTTACTCATCCTCGCTTCGTGGCCGCAATTGAGCGGAGCCGTCGTTCTGGTTGATGAGGACTTCAACTCATGGGCAAAAGTCCCTGGTCCAGGCTGGCAGATGTCCGCGAAGCCGGGGGGAACTGTGGAGCTTGTGGCGGATGAAATGGGCGGGAAAGCCGTTAAGGCGTCTTCCCCATTGAACGGCAGTTCTTATATCAGCCGTTCCCTGGGTGGGAGCTATTCTGAGCTGTATGTCTCGCTGCGCGTCAAAATAGTGTCATTCAATCAGGGAAATACTATAGAGCAGCAAAGAGACAAGGGGAATATTTTGCTGCTGCTTGGCGAGGCTGACGGAAGAACTAGATGGCGCACGAGTCTAACGCTCGAATCATCCCATCATGACTTGTTGATGACGCTTTTCACGAGCCAGATGGGACTCCACAAGACAGGGCCGACATGGTCCAGAGGCGAGACTCTGGACATCGGTTTTGGCATCAAATACGGCAAGCAGGGCTTCCTCAAGTTCTATTACGGCGGCGCGAAAACTTACGAGATCAATTATGACACGACCGCTCCAAATCTGCCGAACAGCATCAGCGATCTGCGAATCGGCGCTCATGACGGAGCTGGTCTTGCAGTAGTTATAGACAATGCCAGGGTTGCAACATCCGAAGACGAAGCCGGTGTCCTAGCAAAAGTTGACTTGTCCCCCAGCCCGCTTGTGATCAGCGTTGACAGCCAAAAGGTTCTGAGGCCCGTAAACTTCGACTGTTTCGGCGTCGGCGCCGGGTCGCCTTCAGACCAGACTCCTTATTCCAATCTCAAGGCGGCGACTCTACCCATGGGTTTCACATCCGTCAGATGGATGCCGGGCGGCGCGTACGGCGGGTTGGACTGGGACGCGGACGAGGATGTCCCCGGGCTTTCTTCACGACCATTCTATTTTAAGGAAAGAGACTCCTCATCACGTCTTGGGAAGAACGGGCGGTCGTTTGAAGAACACTTGGACTACTTTGGCGCCGATCCACAGTTGGTATGCGTGACCGGCGGCGACTACACCGGAAAGAAACTGGATGGACCGAATGGCTGGGTTCATTACAATGAGAAACGAGGACGCCGTGACTGCATTTATGAAATAGGCAACGAGTGCGAATTGACGCAGCGGCCACAGGATTGTTATGTGTTTACCGGCGACAAATGGGATCAAATCTGCAATGGTGTAATCCGCTGGCCTCCTCCTGGCCCTCAGCGTATCGAGCAATCGTTGCTGCATTATGGCGGGGAGAAGGATCCTGATTATGATTATACTTTTCCATTGAACAATAAAGGAGCGGCCGTTTACCTCGGTTTCGGGTATCGCTGGGACGGGTGCCGCATCAAATTGGCCAGAGCCGGCGTTGGTGATGCAAAACTCGGTTGGGCAATCTGGACCGGAACAGGCTGGGAAATCGTGCACGATGGCAGACCCGGTGGAAAATCCTACTTGATGACTCAGCATGGCAAGATTGATGATTTGCGCGATATACGCAATCTTACTGCGTCAACGGCGAACGCATATTGGTCAGATTCATTCCATCTGCCCGGCGGACCTTTTGAGCGGTGGAAGCGGACTTCAGCGCGCGCATTATCCGGCGGTTCCATTCAAAGTGATAAGGAGCTTTATTACGTCAAAATCTGGACGCTCAGTGGTTCTTACACCGGTGGCGAACCCAGGGAAGGCCAAATATCATTAGGCATTGCGACTCCAGAATATCTGGCTGTCGGCAGAACGTATGCCGAAGTCATCAGGAAAAACGGCGGAACTGCTTTCGCAAGCTCCGCAACTCTGGATATTCGTCCCGGCTGGCTTGATATGCTTGAGCGGCTGGCGCCGGCAATTGACGGATTGGCGTTCCATAGCTACCCGTCTACTTCTGTGGATTGGGGTATACCGGAATGGCGACGGATAGGACAGAGCACATATACCACGGCGCTGTATGACGTTGAATGGATGCGGAAAATGGCTGAAGAGCTGCGCGCCAGGAAAGCGTTCACCGGAAAGAAACTGGCTCTGACCGAATGGAATTCAGGCGGCGCTGAGTATATCGGAGGGCTCAGCACGGCAATTGCTTTATGCGAAATATTAAAAGGCGGATGGGATTCAGCGCAGCGTTATTCATGGCTCACTCTTTGGCAGCATCGAAACCTCTCGGATTCCGTGGCAAGCGATTCCGGTCTCTTAGCTTCTAAGTCCCCCAAGAAAGACACCGAATTCTTCGAAAGGCCAAGCGCGACTGCCTTTAAGCTGATCCGCCACACCGCCAAGTCGAATCTCATACAGGCTAAGTGTTACTACAAAGGACCGAATGGAGCCAGAGATTACTCAGGTGTATATGTCTGTGGATTCGAGGGGGCGAGCAAGACCGATAAGGCGCTGATGATAGTCAACCGTACGGATATTGATTTGCCTGGCATTCCTATTCAATGGAAAAGCGCGGCGGGACTGAAGTTTCGGGTCGTCGCTTTGGAGTCAACAGCGGGAGTCCATGGCAACAATGAAGGCGATAAACCGCAAGTAGGAGTGGTTGGAAAGCCGGCGATCACGTTCTCGCGGACTGGTGAGGCGCGCATAACGCTTCCGGCTTACAGTCTCTATGTGCTTGAGGTTCTGCGTTGATTCCCGGCTTGTAACAGTTCAGAGTTGGTTAGCAATACCCCCCTCAATCCCCCCTTCTAAAGGGGGGAAGTGTCGTAGCTCCCCCTTCTAAAGGGGGGAAGCGCCGTAGCTCCCCTCCTTACGAAGGAGGGGTTGGGGGAGGTCAAATCGTACTCACCAAGCCTGAACTGTTACCCCGGCTTTTCCGAGCGCCTTAGAAGAGCCTTATATGGTATAATTGAGCCGGAATGAGAGTTCTTGTATGCAACAAGTTTTACAGACCGTTCGGCGGACCTGAGACCCAGGTATTGGAAAGCTCCAAGCTGCTCGAAGCTGATGGGCATGATGTCATACCGTTTTCCATGGCTCATCCTGACAACTGGCCCACGCAGTGGTCCCGCTTCTTCGTATCGCAGGTAGATTACCATGCCAATCCCGGCTTGTTGTCGCGCGTCAAGGAAGCCACGAGCATTGTTTATTCATCTGAGGCAAAGCGCAAGATGGAAGCGTTATTGGATGAAGCGCGACCCGATCTTGCCCACGCGCACAACATCTATCATCAACTGTCACCATCAATATTCGGGCCGATTAAAAAACGCGGGATTCCTATAGTCATGAGCCTGCATGATTACAAACTCGCATGTCCGAATATGCTTTTTCACACCGAGGGCGAGGTGTGCGAGAGATGCTGTGGCGGGAAGTTCTTCAACGCGATAATTCACAAATGCGTATTTGGAAGCACAGCCGCCAGCGCCGTCTGCGCTTTTGAAATGTATGTTCATCGCCTGCTGGGAATGTATAAAAAGAACGTGGATGTCTTCATATCGCCAAGCCGGTTTTTGATTAACGCGCTCACGCGCTGCGGGGCGGGCGGCAAGCGGATGGTCCATATACCGGCGCTTGCGGATGTAGACGCCTATAACCCCAGCTATGACAACGACGGATATATTCTTTACTTCGGCAAACTGACACCTGAAAAAGGCGTAAAGACGTTGATAAGAGCGGTTGCCCTTATGGAATCAGCCAGGCTTGTGGTTGCGGGTACAGGTTCCCAAGGGCCGGAACTGGAAGCAATGGCGGAGGAGTTGGCCCCAGGGAGGGTGGAGTTCGCTGGCTTCCTCACGGGCGAAAAGCTCAGGCGTGTTGTGGAGCGCTGCATGTTTCTAGTTGTTCCCTCAGAATGGTACGAGAACTGTCCGGCGACCGTTCTCGAGGCATATTCGGCAGGAAAACCAGTAATAGGAAGCCGTATCGGCGGCGTCCCCGAGTTGATAAATGAAGGCGTGGATGGTTTTCTATTCCAGCCTGGGAATCATGAGGAGTTGGCGGAGAAGATCGGCTCGCTAATTCATAATCAGGCGCGTATTGTTGAAATGGGAAAAATCGGAAGAGCAAAAATGGAGCGGGAATACTCACGGCAGGCTCACTACCAAAAGTTAATGGACCTCTACCACGAATTAGTCCCCGTATAGCATTGCGGCTCTCACCTATTCTAGTACAGTTTATCTATGTCGGTTTGGTCGCGAATTCGCAAAACCCTGCACAGCACAGAGCCGGAGTAATCGCAACTGCTGATACCGGTCACAATAACCATGTCTCCAGATGAAGGTAAGTCAACGCCGGCCGGAGCCACAACCAACACTCCTATTGAGCCATTATCAGCCCAAACTTTAGAACCGTCATAAACATAGAACCGGCTGTTCGTTTCCGACACGGATGTTACCATGCCAATGATTCTGATCAGCAGGCCGGTGTTGTTAACACCTCTCATGCCAAGAATCCCTGGAACTCCGTTTATGGTTTCTCCACCTATAGCTGATATTTTGACGCCCAGCGGTCTGGGATCATCTGTTAGGCCACCCTTTGTAACAGTCGCGCAATTCAGAACCTGCTCCCCAGTGATGTCAATGTTGAGCATACCCGTGGCTTCCACCAACCGGCCTCTCTCAAGGTCAACAGGCGGTTCGCAAATCACCCAAATGCCCGCGGAGCGTTTGACATCTTCCACGTATACCCTGTTCAGCGAATCCGAAGATGCGCTGGAGACAACGCCGCTGCACGTCAGATAAGACCCGACGGGGGATTTCTTGACCTCTCCGAGCGACTTCGTGACGGGAAGCGGAGGAGTAAACGGCAACTGGAAAGCATCCAATGTACGGCCAAACTGATCGATATGGGCGACGTGGATTTCGGTCTCCGATATACTTAGCTGCACCCAGCCCGGCCTGGCCACATAAGCAGGAATAGTGCCGGGGTCACCGCCAAAATTTGGCTCGACTGGAATAGCCGTGCTGCCTTGCTCGTATCCATCCCCTGTGAACCAGTTGCCGAGCAGCGTTGGCGTGGTATTCGTCACATAGCAGATTCCATTCTTGAAATATCTATTGTAGACATGCCTGTGCCCTTGCAGAACGAGATCTACGCCGGTGTCTCTGAGCAAGTTATGCACTTGTTGCCAATTACTGATGCACCAGCCACGGTCATCCACCGAAACCCCGTTAATGAGAATATGGGTGAGAACGATCTTCCAAGGTTTTGTTGAAGCTCTGAGGTCAGCCTCAAGCCATGCAAGCTGGGTTGGTCCGACTGACCAATAGGAATTGCCATTCCATTCCATAGAGTCAAGCACGACAAAATGGGCTGGGCCATAATCAAAGGAGAAGTAGCGTTCGTCACCGCTGCCATTTGAGGGCATAATAACTGAATCTTGATAACTCATTAGGCCGTATGGCCGAGAGGGGTCGAAGTAATCGTCATGGTTACCCTGTGTAGTATAAAGAGCTGCGCTGGTTGTTAGCGGCGTTATATCCGACAGAAACCACCGCCACTCATTCATAGCTCTGCTATAGGTTTTTTGCTCATCCGGTTGTTCGAGCAGTGGGGTATTATCGCCAACAGTCAAGACAAGATCATGAGGAAAAGTCGAGGCAAGTCGGAAGGTCGTGTTAAAATCCAAGCCTTGTGTATCGCCAACCACGGTCACATTGACGGACTGATTGTCGGAATTGGTTTTCAATGTGTAGTCCTGGGTGATAAAGAAGTCCGAGGGATCCGAGGGGTTGATCAGCTTAACCCGATAGTGGTAAGTCGCGCCGGGCGCAAGACCCTCGATGTGAAATTCGTGCAATGTCTTGCCGGAAGATGATATTGACGCGCCGTAATCCGTGGTAGTCCCATATTCGATAACCGCGTCGCTGGTCGATTGCGATTCCGCCAGCACGATGAAGCTGGTCTCAGTGACCAGATGCGGCGTAAGCCTTACCAGATGCTGGCCTTCAGTTTCAAGCAGGAAATACAAGTCGAAAAGTTTAGAGTCGGTTACTATCCCGGACGCTGTTTCAGTGAAGGTGTATGAAACGTCTCCACCAAATCCCAAGTTTATGTAGCTGTAGCCGCACTTTTGGGAGCCTAAAGAGTAATAATGGGATGAGTCCCCCAGTCCTCCTTCCTGTGTCAGATAAAGCTTGTATGGCGTATTTGCGGACAAGTCTATGGGAGAGCTGAAGGTATGCGAAGTCCAGTTGTAGTTCCAGGAGCTTGTGTCCTGTGGAGTGGAGAATACCTCGTCGGCTAAGACATTACCAGTTGCCTCCTCCGCAATACCCACCCTCAGATTAGCAGTAGGCAAAGCGATACTCCGGGTGACGCAAAGCGAAATCTTTCGTATTGTCATCGGATTTGATAAGACGAACCTTTGACCAACCTTGCAATTGGCATCGGAGCCATAGACCTGAAACTCCGTAAGCACGTTGAAGTAGGGATTACCGATCACTGAGCCGTCCATAAATGTGAGAATAAGGGTGGGGTCGGCATTACGATTCTCGAACCAGCCGCCTCCGAAATTCAGGCACACCCCGAAGTCCGGCAGATAGTCACAAAGTTGATATGTGATTATATAGTAGTTGCTTGCGTTTCCGAATCCAGCCGCGGGATGAAGGGCCAGGTGGTACCGCTCACCAGCCTGCAGACTGACCGAGGCGAAATTTATCTGATTCCAACTGTAGCTTACCGCCGGCGCGCAACTGCCTTGCGCCAGTATCTCACCCGTCGGCAGGCCGCCAACATCGCGGCGCAGTTCACCGATTATTGGGAATGACGTTCCGACCATCTTTTCCACATAAAACCTGGCGCCGGCAAGTCTCTTCTCAGCCATATCGGGTGAGAGCGTAAACGATAGGGAGATACTCTTTGCGGGATTGTTGAAGTATATCCACATCAATCCCGGCTTGAAGCGGTTTTGGTCGAAACCATAACTTGCGGCCCATAGAGGCGCGGATAATGCGAGCGCCAAAATAAACGCGAGGCCAAGGCTCGCCACTTTGCCGTTTGCAAAGCGCTTCCTACGCGTATCAATTCTAATATTATTACTGATCTGTAGCCACATTCAAAAGCCTTAGTTTATGATAATCAGGAAGCCAGAAACATCTCTTGTGAGAATGGTTACATAGGATTATAACTATGAACCGGCAAGATTAGCGCCATAAGAGTAACTTACGCGGGGCTGTGAGTCGTGATTTTCTATTACCCTCAGCACGCTATCTGCGGGCATTGCGGAGTGAGTCCAGCCCTTCCACCAACCCCACATCACCGACCTGATAGTCAGACCAATCTTTTTCACCTTTGGTCGGATAATATACCTCGTCCTTAAGGATCTCGTAGTCTGCTCCGAAGTATTGATTCAGCAGAACACGGAATGAGTTCACTGGACTGATGCTGTCATATAGAACTTTGTCTTTGCCGCCCGGAAAGTAGTAAGCATTCAGTATGGCAGTCCTAACGTAAGACGGCTGGTGGCTATACTTACTCCAGCTCAGCGGATACACGCCATGATCCGCTTGTATTATAATGATGGGTGGAGTTTTAGAGGATGACAATATATGGTCTATAGTGTCTTCAACCAGCTTGTTCAGATATATGACCTGTTCCACATAGTTCGTTCCCTCAGAAAACGATGCAACCAAACTTGGCAGTTTCCCATTTCGTGAGAAGACAAACGGAGGATGCGGACACACGATATGCGCGAATGTAAAGGTTGGCTTTTCGATGCCTGGTATCCGCCTAAGCTGACTGAACAGAAACAGGTGGTGTTTCCTGATGCTGCGATCCGATGGCCTTAGGAAACGAAAAGGTGTGCTGTCAACCAGAACACGCTCCAACTCGCTGAGAGTCCCTTCTTGCTCAGGAAAGACAATGTTGGCATAGCGGCTCCCGGATGTTACCTGAAATCCTGACGTAAGATATGCGAATGAATATCCCTGGTCTTTAAGCGTCCGGCAGATCATACTGTTGTCAGCCATTTCCCTGAGCATGATTGTCTTAATGGTCTTGGTCTTTGCTGACTTGGCGAACTTGTGAAGGTAATCGAAATTGGTCGAGGATGGAATCGAATAACAGGTGACTGGATAATTGGACCTACTCTTTTCGGCTACAAAGAAACCCTTGCCGCGCAGATAATCCAAGAACTCACTATTATCAAACTTGTATTCCTGTTTCAGAATATCAGCGCGGACATATGCGTCCAGGATTATATAATAAATGTCCGGCTTGGGAGTATTTTTGCTCCACCTGAAACTCTTTGTTTCCTGCCTCCGCTCAGAGATTAATTTAGCCCATTGACGTTTCCAGTTATTATTCTCAGACAGACGCACAAAACCAAAGGCAGTCTGAAAAGTCGAAGTAACTATTAGAATTGTTCCAGCCATAGTCAGGAACTTGGAAAATTGCTGCAAATCCCATCGAAATAACACGATTATGGCAGGGATGATAACAGCCATGGCCGTCCACGCCGGCGCAAGAAATCGGTGCCTCCCAATCTCAAAGCCCATTATCGTTACATCGCCTAGCGCGCCATAGACCGGCTGGTAGGCGAATAACATAGTCATCATGAGAGTAACGAATATGCTAGCCTTTGTGGAGTCCTTCAGTATGAGGCGCAGGATCGCAAATGTCAGAAACGCCACCGCGAGCATACCGCATAAAGGCCTGACAAGCAGCGCGAGTGACGCTTCATCCATGTTCTTAGAGAACAGGAAGAGAACCGGATAAGCGGCGAAGAGGTAGGGGTGCATGATAATGTCTTTTCTCACCTGGTTTCCTGCCTCTTGATCATCAGGTATAGAATCCTATCGGAATCGGCCAGGACATCGCGCCTCTTAATCTCAAAGCGTCCGTTAAACGCGTTCTCAAAACCTTCTTGCGTGTAGCCAGGGAAAATGTCTTCGCGCGTGGTCAGAAGGATTTGAACCTTGTGGTCGCTTTTCGGCACAAACTCGATTATCAGGGCGTTGCACAGCTTAGAGAAGTAGTCCGCCACCCGGCCAAGTGGAACGTTGTTCGAGATCGCCAGGTGGTGTATGAGCGCCAAAGCCATCGCGGCGTCCGCTGGTCCGCGTTCCGTGACGGACTGCCGCTCGTCGTTGTCCCAACCTATGCTGGGGCTAGGGTTGGTTAAATCCAAAAGCAAAGGAAGAACGTTCTTCTCACCAGTCTTCTTTACTTGCAGGTAGTTGACCTCGACACAGGCCGGGTCTATATCGAAAGAGACGGTGTAGGCGCCCAGATCGCTTGCGATTCGGCTGTGCAGGCCGGTGTTTGCGCCAAGGTCCCAGAGTGTTTTCGGATTGATTTCCTTCAGATACTCCGTGACCAGGCGTTTCTTATCGTCAAGAGCTTCCGACACATAGCTGTCGTCGCTGTAGTAGTCGACCCATTCCGTCCCCTTTGGAATCCACTTCAATCCTCTTATACAAGACTCCAGGCTATCGATCAAGCCGAGCATGGACTGCTTGCTCACTTTGGGGATGCGCTTGCTCTTATCTATTGCTTTGTCCGAGTAGTATTTCTGACTCTTGGCGTGCAGATGGATGTGCAGCAATAGAGAAAAAGAGAGCTTTGTGCGCCATGGCAGGATAGAGCCGGCGAGATCGAGTGGAACTCCGTCGATGTATATTCTGAATAGTTGGTTGAATCTCACATCTTTGAGACTCATAAGCGCTAGAGGGGCGAGAAAGTGTTGGCAAAACTGCTTGTAGGCCACCCAGGGTTGGCCTTCCACATATTTTTCAAATGAAAGGGTGTCGATGAACACCGGTTTGCCGTTCGCAAATTGTATATTGTATGCGCTGCAGTCTTTCAGAGTCATTCCGCGCGCGAGGGCTTTCTTCTGGATCTCCAGTGTCGCCAGGGCGGCGTCCTTTAGCTGGCTGAAACACCACTCGTGGGGATAAGAGATGAATGGGATCATCTCCGGCTTAAGCGTCTTATAAGCGCCGGAAGCCACAGAGTCGTCAATCTCCACCTCGTCGTGCGCCACAAGCAGCCCGGAGCTGGCAAGGTCCTCATATAGACCAGAACTCATGAGGCAGTCATAATGATCCTTGTAGCTTGGGTTAACCCGGCGGTAGATTTCGCCATCAAGAAAGAACAGTGAGCCGCTGGGGTCGCGAAACGACCCCGGTACTAAATCTTTCGTCATTCTTTGCGTCGCCTGACAACAAGACGGGAGAAGCCATCTCTGAGGTTCCGCCAGAAGGCCTTTATAACAAACAAGGCCGCCAATATCCCCGCTGCGAGCATCTGGAGAAGATAGCTGCCGGTTCCTGGGTCGATATATGCGTGGGCGGCTCTGGTTGCCATGATGCCTAAGCATACGACCGAGCACAAATAGGTTGCCAATTTGAGACTAAAATACCCTCTCACCTCTAACATAACCTCCTTGAAAAAAAAGCGCGTTCGCAAACGCATGGAAAAGGATCGACCTGAAGTCATATACGGATGTCGTTTTGCAAGTTGTGTAATGCCACGAATTATGGAAGGTGAACGTTACTTGCAGGCTCTTCATTTTGCGAGAGCTTAACACACATCATACACAATATACTGCGGCCTTACCCTTATGTCAATCAGCGCTATTACCTGATCATGAGAACATCCCGATTAGAAACAACCGCTACTTTTTGTCTGTCACCAAGGCAATCCACATATTGATTATTGACAAGAGGACTTCCCTTCTTTAGTTCCTATGATAAGCTGCTTTATGCTTCGTGGACTGCCTAAATGCAGGTTAATCGCCGATTGCACGTCAATCGGTATTATTTATTACTTAGTATTATTGCTTTGTCGCTTTTCCACAGGCGCAAATCCATTTTGTCGCCTTTGCAGATAACAAACAGATGCGCCATTTTTGATTTTTCCCAAGAGAACGTTGTCTCTTTAGCTTGCTTTGTCGCTATGAGCGCCTATTTCTCCAATACATACACGACAGTCTCCGACACACATGGCAGTATCGCGTAACCGCGCGTTATCCTGAGACCGGCCTGTGAGGCCTCACGAGCTACTGTTCGCCGTGACGCCGGATTCCAGGGAGCATGCGGCCTCCTGAACAGGGCCTTTAGCCGGCGTTTCATCGCTGATAAGCTGTTGGGATTACAGTATGAGATGATTATAGGACCATTCGAAACCCTGCGCATTTCGCTGAGGACGCGCAGGCGGATCTCCGGCGGAACGTGATTTGAGAAACGTATGCTGGTCACTGCGTCGAACTCGCCTTCCTTGAAAGGTAAGCTCTCCGCGTCAGCAAGGTAGAACGCCTCCATGCTCGGATGTTCCGCAAGGGCTTTCTTAGCGTGAGCCATCATAGGCTCGGATATATCCGCCCCAACAACTCTATAGCCAAGATTCAGAAGGAACTCCGTGATTCGCCCGGTTCCGCACGGCACATCGAGAATGCGCGCGCCCGGCGGGACATAACGAAGAGCTTTCAAGATAGCCTTTTTCTCTAAGCTATCAGTCATCCGGCCTTTTGCCGAGACGAACCTTGCCGCATCGTAAGTGTTCGCTTCATCCGCTTGTTGATATGCGGTCTTTGCCCGGTATTTGTCCATATGGCGCCTACTTGCTTTCCAACAACTTTCTATAAACGCTTATTGTCTTTTCAGCAATTACATCCCAACTATATTCCCTGCGGGCTTTTTCATGTGCTTTTTCGCCCGCTAAATCAGCGGATGCAGGATCGGAAAGATAAGCGATTGTTGCCTCAGCCAATTGACCAAGATTGTCCGGTTCCACCAACTTCCCTGTCACCCCATCGTCGATCACTTCTGGAATTCCACCTACGGCGCTGGCTACAACAGCCCGCTTTGTTGCCGCGGCCACCTGAACCACACCACTCTGCGTGGATTCCAAATATGGCAGAACCACAACCGTGCTGGCGGCGAAATAAGTCGGCACTTCCTCGTACGGCAGGTAACCTAAACGAAGGTCCACGGCATCTTGCACTCCAAGTGATTCAGCCAAACTTCCGTAGAGGTTCTTGGCGTCATCAATCGAACCTTTCACCGGCCCCGCGGTGACAAGTTTAGCCTCTGGGATGGCGCGTCGAATCTCCGGCAGAGCTTTGATAAGCCTATCCAGCCCTTTGTCAGGCCTGACCGCTCCAAAGAAGAGGATGAGCTTGGCGTTGGGACTGTAACCTAATCGCTCCAGGGCTTCCGCGCGGGTTGGCGCGTTAGAAACGTCGAAATGCATGTAATCCCCATGTGGGACAACATGGACCTTATCCTCGGAAATCCCAAGAAAGTCAGTCGCCGTTCGGCGGTTTTGGTCTGCGTGGACTATCACCGCATCCAGAGAGTTATAAAGAGCCCGAAACAACATCCGGTCATAGGGTTTTAGATGGTGTGGAAGCACGTCGTGCGCTGTCATCACCGTCTTTATCCCTTTTCGACGGACTAATCTCGCGAACACAATTTCCGCCAATGGAGACGTATGGTACTGAAAGTGGACCACCTGTGGACGATAATTGACTATCTCACGGTAGACCTTCCACAAATGGGGTATGAAATGCCGCCGGCGATTAAACACCAAACGCAGTTCGTATGGCGTTTCAAGACCATGCGGGATACGGAATCCTATGTTGCCCCACATAGTCGCCTCGACGTCGCGGGACACCAGCTTGCACAGCAGGCTGTGGCTGTAAGGATAAAACATGCCGCCTTCTTTTACGAAGACAATCATCGCTAAGCGCATTGCTGTGGCCCTTGACCTCTTCCCGCGCGCGCCTGCGATCTTACTTCCCAGGTCTGCAATCCTTGGTAGTCAAACGCGAACTGAACTATCTGCCCACCGGCTTCTTCCAGTTTCTGGCAGACGATGTGCTTCCGGCGGAAATCGCAGAATAAGAGCAGGTAGCCTCCGCCGCCGGCTCCAAGTATCTTGCCTCCCAGAACGCCATTTTTCCGGGCAATGGTGTAAAGCTCGTCGATCTGGCTGCTTGATATGCTGGTGTCCAGCTGCTTCTTCTCAAGCCATGCGTCGTGCAGCAATGCGCCGAAGTCGCAAACCCGTCCGCGAAGTAGAGCGTTCTTCAGCTCGATTGCTATCTCCTTTGAACGGTGAAGCGAGTTCATAACTTCTTTCTTGTGCTTTTCCACCGAGCTTATCTGCCGGTCGAGAATATGCGCGGACAGGCGGGTTCTGCCTGTGTAGCAGAGTAACAGCGAGTATTCCAATTCGTTCAAGACATCATGCGATATGCGAAGCGGGTTTACCACTACACTGTCCGCATGAAATTCGATCAGATTAAAGCCTCCGAATGTGGCGGCGTACTGGTCCTGCATTCCACCCTTTATGCCCAGATCTTGGCGTTCGATTTTATAGGCGAGTTCAGCGATGTCGTAATTGGTAAGCGGCAGGTTTCGGGCGATCTGGAAAGCGCCGATCAGAGCGACTACCATTGTGGAGGATGAGCCAAGTCCGCTTCCGGGAGGGGCGTCGGAATGGATGAACAGGTCCAGGCCGGTGTTTTTCCCCTGCCCTTTTCGCATGTACTTCAGCACCGCTTTGACCAAATCAAGCTCGCCGTCGTATGAAAGCTGGTCATTTGACCGGTATTTCGCCACTGCGTCGAAGTCAAGGGATTTGACGGTGGTGTCGGTGTCTTTGCGCTCGTTTATAGTCGCATAGGCGTACTTATTTATGGTCGTGCTGAGCACAATGCCACCGTGTTCTTCAAAGTACGGCGAGACATCGGTTCCTCCGCCGGCGAAACTTATTCTCAGCGGAGCTCTGCTCCGGTAGATCATCTTCAGCTCTCCTTCGACAACTCAGCGGCTACTCTTTGCTCGACGAGATCGCAAATCACATGAGCGACCGCGATGTGTGATTCTTGTATTCTCGGCGTGTCGCGGGAAGGTATCGCAATTGCGATGTCGGCTTTCTCGCCGACCCGGCCTAATACGCCGCCGATGAGCGCGATTGTCTTGCAGCCTTTACTACGCGCGACATCCATCGCGAGCGCGACATTCTCCGACTGCCCGCTTGTGCTGATCCCAAAAAGCGCGTCACCGGCGACAGCCATAGCTTCCACCTGGCGCGCAAAAACTTTCTCAAAACCGTAGTCGTTCCCTATCGCCGTAAGCACGGACGTATTGACGTTAAGAGCAATTGCCGGGAGGGCGGCGCGTTCGATACGAAAACGTCCCACGAACTCTCCCGCTATGTGCTGCGCGTCCGCCGCGCTGCCGCCGTTGCCGCAAAGGAGCAGTTTCCCGCCCGCAAGGAAGACATCGCCGATCAGCTTTGCCGCCGCCGCGATTTCATTTCTTAGCTCTTTTGCGACCTGCAGCTTGAGCTGCGCGGATTCTGTCAGCGCTTTCACAATCAATGTTTCTGTGTTGGTATCCACTACTTTACATCCTCCTTGTTTGCGCAACTTACCCATCCAGTTTTTATCGGGGTACGATCTATGATTCCTGAGGGCACGTTGCGTTTCCTGTCAATTCCGCAAGATTCTCCTCAAACCGGGCACAGGCCGCTTCCCAGGAATATTTTTTCCGCGCCAGCGCTAGAGCCGACGCGCCAAGTCTCTGCCTTTCGGTTTTGTCCGCAAGAAGCTTCACAATAGCATCGGCGAAAGACTGCGCATCGTCCCTGATAAAAAGATGCTCGCCGTCAACAACATCAAGACCTTCGGCTGCCAAACTGGTCGAGACCATGGCTTTGGCCATGGCAAAACCTTCCAATATCTTGAGCCGCACGCCGCTCTTAGGTCTAATTGGGACTACGCACACGGCGGCTCTTGCCATATACGGGCGCACGTCCGGCACATCTGCAATAATCTTAGTGATAGGAGGATTATTCAGCGCCAAAATGGATGATGTAGGCGCTCGACCAACTATCTCCACCCTGGCCCCTGAATGTTTTTGGCGAACCAACGGTAGTATTTCATGGACAAGAAATTTTAAGCCATCTACATTGGTCCCTACATTCAGACCACCTACAAATACGATCAGATCGTTTTCCTCTGCGTCATGTTGAGGAATGAAGCGCCCCATATCAACTCCGATAGGAACAAATCTGACTCTTGCCGATGGTACCATCTGCTGCAAAGTTTCGCGATCCGTATCGCTTATAGCTATCGTCATATCGAATGCGCCGAGCATAGCTCGTTCGGTTTTCCTGACACTTCCGGACTGGGATCTGTGGATTATCCCTTTCAGCGTAAATCCAAACTGTCGCGCTGACTGCGCATGCCATAGCGACTCTACGTTGTGATCAACGAGCACAAGCTTAGCATTAGTTGCTCTTTTGATATACGGGAGAAAACGAGTCATGGCTAGATGTTCGACTATCACTATGTCAGGCTTATGAACCTGGATTTTCCGCTCGATTGCCGCGCCGATAACATCGTCCCAGCCCATAACCCAATGTAAAGGCGCAGATGATGATAATGCTTTTAGGCGAGCCATAACAGCCTTAAACTTACTCAACCCAGATGGCTTTGAGATCGTTTCCACCACCCAGCGTCGCTCTTGAAGAAACCGTAAAGCCTCTTCATCACAAGACCGCCTTGTAGGCGCAAACAACACTATGTCATGATGCGCGCGGAGACGATCCACTCTGTTGAATATGTAGATACTTGTTCCGTCGGTCAACGGATATGGAAGAAATTGCGCCACAAAGAAGAGCTTCATCTCTTAACCGCTTTGACCTCCAGTCGAGTCGGAGCTTTTGATCGAATCCATAATGTTCCACCAAATTGCTTTCAGCATCGAAGGATAGATTCTCCGCCAGAACTTCAGGCGCCTTCTCTTGGAGTCACCCGGCCATGGTTGAATCAAAAGATTGAGTATAAATCCCGGCCAGTAGGCCGGCTTGCCGTGTTTTCTCATAAAGATGATACGATTTTTGGCGCAGTGAAAATAGGCGAAAGCCGAACGCGCGCCGGCTGAACTGCCGATCTTATGGCTGATCTTGGCCGCGGGCAGGCTGACAACCCTCATGCCGAGTTCTTTCATCATTATGCAGATGTCGCTGTCATCCCAGTATACAACATAGCGGGGATCGTAATGCCCAACCGCGTCCATGGCGGACCGCCTGAACAACGCGGCGCAGCCGACTATGTAGTCACACTCGATTGGCTCTGTCAGTTCGCCCGTGTCGTCCTTACGGGTCCACGGATGATAGGAGCCCTTGGCCCGCTTCATATCGATCATGCCGCCGGTGGCCTGTATCCTGTTGGTTCCTTCGTCGTAGACGGTCGGGCCGCAGGCGCCAATGGACTCGTCTTCTTCCATGGCCTTGACTAATGTCGTGAGAAATCGCGGGTCTATGATGTTGACGTCGTTGTCCAGATGCAGGACATACTTGCCGTCGGTCTGGGCGGTGCCGATATTTAGTCCTTTGGGCCTGCCGGCATTTGTCTCAAGCGGTATCAGCCGGACTTCGGGAAATTCGCCGCGGACTATCTCGCATGTGTTATCGGCGGAGCCGTTATCAACAACCGTGATGTCGTAGTTGGGGTAGTCAAGCCCTCTCAGAGAGCTTAGAGTCTTTCTGAGGTCGTTTTCACCATTCCAGGTTACTATTACGATAGAGACTTTTGGTTCCATACTGACTGTATAGACTGGTCAGGCTTGAGTCTTGCGACACCAGTCGATTACTTCCTTTATGTCCTTTTCCAGATCGCTTGTTGGCGAGTACCCCAGCGCTTGTTTTGCCTTTGATATGTCGGGAGCCGAGCGAAACATCTCGCCCGGTTGGGCGGGAGCGTGGGCGGGTCTTGTCCCCGGCGCCAGTTCTTTTACGATAAGCTCGGCGATTTCGTTCACGGTCCTGGAGACGCCGCTGGCGACATTGAACACTTGCCCGCCTACATCTTGCTTCATTGCGAGTAAGTTTGCCTGGATAATGTCCCTGACGCTCACATAATCCCGCGTCTGCTCTCCGGTTCCGAATATGGTAATAGGCTCTCCAGCCAATAGCTTGCGTATGAATATAGTTATAACGCCCACATATGGCGTAAAGGTCTGTCTTATTCCGTAGGTATTGAAGTATCTGAGGGCTACGCCGTCGATCCCAAGGATACGGCACACATTGAACAGATACTTTTCGCTTGCCAGTTTGGCGATGCCATAGGGTGAGACCGGTTCGGTCGGGTAGTCTTCCGTCATTGTTTTCCCCGGAGGGAGATCGCCGTAGACCGCCATAGAAGATGCGAGCATAAACTTCTTCACCGGCGAGCCTTTGCACGCCTCAAGAAGAGTGATTGTGCCCATAACGTTCGTTTGGGCGTCATTGTAGAAGTCGCCGACGGTCCTGATGCTGACGATGGCTGCTTCGTGGAAGATAATATCGACTTCAGAAACGAGCTTCCGCATCAGATCGAGGTCTCTGACATCGCCCTCGACGAACTCCGCCTCTTGAGGCACGTTCTCCAATTTCCCCATCAGGAGGTTGTCGATTACGGTTACGTCTATGCCTTCGGCAACCAGGGCATGGGCCAAATGCCCGCCGATGAATCCCGCTCCTCCTGTTACCAAAGCTCTCTTGTAAGTTGACATTATGTCTTCCTATCCACAATCAACAGTGATTCGCGCTGACCTCACGCAGTCTACAATGTCGCCGTCCGATTCTATCAGGGTATTTGGCAAAACCACGGAATT
Source organism: Armatimonadota bacterium (assembly GCA_030650495.1). GTDB lineage: Bacteria > Armatimonadota > UBA5829 > UBA5829 > JAUSEB01 > JAUSEB01. The sequence goes on from JAUSEB010000161.1 coordinate 23,262, forward strand.
GCAAATTCTAATCGGCTGTTTGACGATTACGTTTTCGCCTATGGAAGCGTACTCCAGCTTGCAGTCCGGGTGCACTTTGGACGATTCAGCAATTACGCTTTTGACCTGCTGTCTCTTCATCCATCTTACCGTGCAGTCCAGAAGGTCTTTCGGGAAAGTTACGTTGACGATCCAATCTATGGCTTCCTCGGCAAACACGGGGTAGCCGTCGTCAATAAGAATCTGGATAGCCTCAGTGATCTCGTATTCATCGCGCATGGCGGTGCGAGGAGTGCGGCGAACGGCGTCGAAGACAGCTAAATCGAAGAGATAAATGCCGAAACCGGTGGCCTGGTTGGTTATGTGACGCGGTTTTTCTATGACCCTGCGGACTTGGGAGTTTTCATCCATTACCACGGCGAAATTTTGTTTGATTACATCCGCCGGTTGGTCCGGCTTGATCACCAGAACGGATGAGTTCTCGCATGACCGCCATCTCTTGGTAAGCAGGCCCATATCTTTTGGAGCGTAGAAGATGTCGCCAAGGAACATTAGAAAAGATGTTTCGACGAATCGTTCCAGTTGGCCCACCGCGTGCGCTATGCCCAAAGGCTGGTTCTGTTCGACATAGCGGATTTTGACTCCGAAATCAGACCCATTGCCGAAATACTCCATGATGCGGTTTTTCAGATGGCCGACCACGATGAACACGTCCGTAATGCCCAGATCCCGCATCATCTCGATCTGGTATTGCATTATCGGTTTGTTACATATTGGCAGCAGCGGCTTGGGATATTCATCACTGAATAAAGCCATGCGGCTGCCTCGCCCCGCCGCTAGTATTACTCCGGTAAGTTGTTCAGACATATGTGACTACCTCATAACGATAAAATCGTCTTGTCATCCTGTCTATACAGGATTGCGGGCATGAACCACCAGTGTCTCAGTCAACAGTTCCTTGCGGTTATAGCCCTTTGCGGCAAGTTCACGCTCTAAATCCTCTGTCAAGAGTTCCGCGTCTTGCTCGCGTACGCAATCAATCCACTTCAGAATATCAAATTTACTCTCGATCTCTTTGCGGTAATCGTTTTCGCGCAACTCGTTAAGATAACTTGTGGGAGGAAATGTGCGCTCTCTCAGGTGATCCCACGGAGGCACATTGCAGCCTAGCTTGCCAACCTTCCCTGTATGCCCCCCGGTCAAGCTCGGGTAGAGATGAATTCCCAACCTTATGATTCCGCCAGGCGCCAGTACACGTTTGGCCTCATCCAACGCTCTTCCTATGTCGGGAATATGCTCGTAAACGGCATGGGAGTATATTAAGTTAAAGCTGTTATCAGCAAAATCCAGATTAAGCGCATCTCCCTCCCGCACATCTGGCGGCGGAATCTTCTTATTGGCATTCATCAGACGCTTTATCTCCTGAGCCAGAGCGGGATTGAACACGCAAGCTATAACGCCGTCCCGCAGCGCTCGCCGGACTCCGTGCTGCATAGCTATTTTCATTAGGCATCTAAATCTGGCATTCGGCTTCAACAACTCAATGTCAATGCCGACGACATCCGCGCCTATACACTGAAATATGATCACATGTGGGTAACTCAGACCACATCCTATGTCCAGGACACACTTATTTTCTAACCCGCCTAGCGCTTCAGCCAGATCGGGTGCGTCAAACTGAAAGTAGCCGACATAAGCCTCGGCTTGCACGGTAATATCAGCCAACAACTTCCGGCATTTTTTCACGGTCTTAAAAATCATATGAGTTTCTCATGCTTGCTAATGCAATGATAGCAGGCTGCTCCGCCGCGTTATACCTCGACAATTATATCATGTGGCCGGTTATATGGAACGGAACCGCCATCCGGCGGCGTCTTATTTGCGCCGCCTCAGCCCGAAATTATTCCTAAGCATGTTAAAGCACACTTTACAGAATTATCGGCTGCTTGCTTGCATATCCTTCCTGAGCCGGAACCCTTTATCTCGCCTTCAGAAGCATTATGGAACAGTCGGTGGTTCACCTTCGGCCTCATCAGGCGCGGCGCTTTTTGATCTGAGGGCGCCGCGGATCAACTGGAAATCGCTCTGGTCGAATGTCTTTACAGCAATAAGGCTTATCATATATATGAGCATACTTGCCGGCGCCACCAGTAGAACGTGGTAATAATCGCGAAGGAGCCATATAAACAGGGCCATCGGAATACCCGCAAGCGCCGGACGGAGATACCACCGGGCGATTGGATACCTCTCAACCGACCTAAATGGAAAGGAAAAGCACAAAACGAAATGAACAGCTTCCATGACAACCATTGTGATGGCGGAGCCGATTATGCCGATCCTTGGCACGAGCAAAATGTTCAATACCACATTTATCACTGCTCGGACGACAAAAAGCGGCGTTAACCGTAATTGCCCATCTCGCGAGATAAGAATGCGATAACTTGGGATCATCGGGAAGAAAAGGATGGCTGCCCATATCACTATTCTTAGGACAGCCCCCGCGCCAGCGAATTTAGGTCCATAGAACGATAAGATGATCTGGTCGGCTAAAAGGGTGAAGATCACGGCGATGGGAACTGCCGATATGGCAAGGAATTTGTGCATGAGTTCCCAGGTTTTCCTCAGACCGGCGCCGCCGGCTTCGCACCGTCTGGCAATAATGGGAAAAAGCGCATTGTCTGCCGCAAGAGCCGCGATAAGAACGACATCCTGTAGTTTGTAGGCTGATGTGTAAAAGCCGAGCTGGTCCTTCGCGACCATCATCTTCAGGTATACATAATCGAACCTGTCCACAACCCGCAAGAACACGTCCATTACCAGAAATGGAGCGCCGGTCACCGCCAATGCTTTCGCGGCGGTCAAATCGGGCTTCCACTCAAGGTTTGCATGTCTGGATAGTATCCACATAAGGAACGAGGTTCCCGCAACGCCGACTACTACGACTACCGTGCCCATGTGGACGAGCCGCAGGCCCATGTAGACGACCAGAATCGTAAAACCTGCCCTCAAACTAGCCGCCACAGTCATAATAGCCGAGGTTATTTCCTGTCTTTCCAATCCCGAATAGACCGCGCGGCATGCGAGCTCAACAGCGCCTGTGAAGAGCGTTAGCCACACTACGATCATCATCGCTCGTTGGTCAGAGGTAACACCGTGGTCAAAACGCAGCAGGAAGACTAAAACTAGATAGATCACCAAGCATGCGGGCAGTTTGAGCATAAGGCTGGACAGCAGCAGCCTGCCGGTTGATTTACGATCCTTCGCAATCTCTCTAGTCAACACCGGGTCTGTCCCGAAGCTGGCGAGGGCAAGACCCATTGTGACGATGGCGAAGGACATGCTGTATAGACCGGTGACGGAGGGACCAAGCTTACGGGCTATATACATCGCGCTAAGCAGCGCAGCGCCTTGGCTCAGCAGAAGAGACACAACACTAACGCTTGTGTTTTTTAGTAGTGAACGCGCGTCTTCTACACCAGCGGATTTTTTCATTTATTTGATTTTCCGCAGCCCGCGGTACTTGTATACATGAAGACCGGTAAAGTCCCGGCGGCTTTCCAGTAAATAATCACGATCGAACATGGACTTCAGCATTCTGCCGTTCGGATGATTCTCCCAAGTAGCATTCATAACCAACCAAAGCCGTTTATATTGACCTGACCCGATGATTTGCTGCTCTTTTTCCACGCGCTGTTTTTTGATTAAGGGTATCTCTAAAAGCGTGAGATCGGTCTGACCCGAATAACGCTGGGTATAGTACCACTTAAAAGGCAGAGCCGAGCACACATAGATAATGTCGCTTGGAACTTCATTTCTGATCACATAATCAGCCGCGTGTTTCACATCAGCCTTGTGATATCTGGAGTCGAAGTAATAATTATGGATGGAATATAGACTGCTCAGGACAATGAATAAAACAGCGGCTGAGCGCCAGTGTTTCCTCAATGTTGCGGCGCCATGCGCCAGGATCAGGATGTAAACGGGCATACCCGCGCAGACATACCGGGCGTTGTACTTGCTTTCCACCAGTTTTGCCAATGCAAAAGCGCCCAGCATAGGAATGATAATCCAAGCCACGAGCAGCAAGTTCCGTCTTATTTGTTGATCCCTGTCGACCAGGACTCCTCGCAGAAACAGAAATCCGTACACTGCCGCCAGAGGAGCCAACAGAGGTATATATGGAGTCATGGTAGAAACCGACGGATTCAGGCGAAGCTCGGCGACCGACGGGCCGACGGAAAAGCCAAAGGTATAGGCATAAAACGTGTATACCAAAGCCGACACACCCAGAGGTTTCGAGTCCTGAATGTCCCGGCCTGCTATGCCCAGGGAGATGTATATCCATGGCGCGTAGAGCGCGGCCATTGCCATGAAATAAACAAGCGGCAATTTTGCTTCGTTGGGCCACGCTCTCTTGGCAGCCATTGCATAGACGAACTGAATGAGAACTATGAAAGCCGCATATGGATGGTTATACATCGCAAACAAATTGCACAGCACATACAGCGAGCAGTTCACCCGCCCGCCTCGCTCCATCGCGCGAAGGTAGTAGAGCATGCCGCTGAGGCTGAAGAACATCAGAAAGGCGTAAGGTCTCGCCTCCTGGGAATACCAGAGATGGAAGGGGGATACGGCAAGGAGCAAGGCGGCAATGAGAGCTTGCTTGCGTCCGAAGATATGCGCTGCTAAACGATATATGACGTAGATAGTCGCCGTCCCGAACAATGCCGGAAGAAGGCGAATCCAGAACTCACCGGAGCCGAGAGTCAGCCAGAAGTGAAAGAAGTAATGTGACAGAGGCGGAAGCGCATCGCAGTTTATTCCTTGCCAGGTCACTATATCTAACAGATGTCGAGACGCTACATCGACTTCAACGGTTTCATCAAACCAGAAACTCTGCGCTCCTAGTTTATACAAACGCAGCGCCAGTCCCATCACGCATATGCCAGCCAGCGCCATTTTCTGTTTCAAATCAAATGATCTATCTATAGATGCTTTGCTTGTCATCGTCATTTCGGATTTCTAAGACCTAACCTTAAATGAGAAGTTGCGGTGTCCAAAGAAACTGAATACTATCGTCAAGCTCATAAGCGATGCCCCGGCGACATAAGGGGCAGAGTATTTGGAAACGATATGGCCGAACAAATATACCGCTATCGGCAGCAGGGACAGGTTCACTAATGCGGCGGCTCCATAAACTACATAGAAGCGCAGATACTCCCGCAGGTAGTTACCCTTGGTCTTGAAGACAAAAAGCTTGTAGCCGACGTACGCGTTCGTGATTGAGACGACCGTGCCGATGACGCTTGCCGCCATATAAGCGTAAGGGATCTTATCCGTCAATATCCATGTAAAGAGCGCGTAAACGCCGTACCCGAAAAGCGTGTTCCAGGCGCCTACGATAAGATAGCGGATGAACTGCCGGTTGCAGTACTTACCTGCCCACCCCCTAGTCAAAATTAATTCGTTCCTTTTCCACAACCAGGGGACGTTTCAGAACCTGGGTGTGGATGGAGCCTATGTACTCGCCCAGGACGCCGATAAAGAATAGCTGCATCGAAGCGAAGAAGAAAAGACCTATCGCGATCGGCGCCATGCCCGCAGGGAACCGCCCCCAGAAGATCAGTTTGTAGGCAAAATAGAGTAGGCCGAACAGAAAACTCATCAGGGAAAAACCAAATCCGGCAAGTGTGGCAAGCCGCAGCGGCACTTTGGAGTGGTTTGTGATCCCGAGCATAGCGATATCGTAGAGCGTATAGAAGTTATTCTTGGTGAACCCGCGTTTTCGGACCGGCTGCACGTATTCGATCTCCGCCCGCTCATAGCCAAGGTCGCATATCAGCCCGCGAAAATATGGGTATGGATCGTCGACCTTCCTGAGAGCCTCGACCACCTCTTTGTCGTATAGTCCAAATCCAGTGAAGTTCTTCACCAGCTCGATCTCGGATAGCCGGGTGATTAGATTATAGTACATCTTCCTCACCATGAAGAACAGGCGGGATTCCTCGCTGTTCGTCTTTATGCCTATGACTACCTTGTAGCCTTCCTCCCATTTGCGAACGAAATCGACGATCATCTCGGGCGGGTCTTGCAGGTCCGCGACTATGCCTATCACGGCGTCGCCTCTGGCCTGCATAAGCGCATGGTAAGGCGATCTGATATGCCCGAAGTTTCTGACATTAACAATGACCCTAACGTTCTTGTCCTGCTGCGCGATCCGCCTCAATATCGAAACAGTCTTATCCTGAGAAGCGTTGTCTATGAATAGATGCTCGTAAGCGTAACCGTCCAGCTTGGACATGACGTCCTTGACTTGCTTGTAGATCTCTTCTACATTATCTTCTTCGTTGAAGCAAGGGGTTAAGATCGTTATTAGTTTCATACCTTGCACCTGCTGATTGGAATTGCGTAGCATACCATTTCCCAACACTCATCGCTGTATCGGCGCAGAAAGAGTTTGTATTTGTCCGACATCGATGCGATGAGCAACGGAACCTGCCAAAGATGCTCCTGGCGGTGATAAACGCATATAGCCAACAATGGGGCATTATGTGTTATCGTCAACAGCGCTCCCTTCAATGCGTCGATCTCCGCGCCCTCGATGTCCATCTTCAAGTAGGTCGGCGATTCCTCGGAGATGAGATCGTCCAGGAGAACGCACTGCGCCTCGTAAGAGCCCGAACCCATCGAAGACTGGACCGTACCGGAGGCGTCAAACTTGACGGTCTCCCGGCAATCGCCCACAGCATAGTTCATAACCTCGATCTTACCTGCCACTTCGCCAGGCAGCCCTTCGATAAAAGACTTCAGGCCGCCGGCGTTCGTGGGATCTGGTTCGATTGCTATTGCCTTTCGGAAATCGCCGTTGCGACGTTCGATGAAATCACGGATGGAATCTCCGTCGAATGCGCCGCAGTCCACAAAGACCTCATTGGCCGCTGGGACCGCCAGGTCTTCAGGATAATAGGTTTCATCCGCCGGACGATGCGGCGGCAGCGCTTCAGGATCGAGCGAGGTGCGCCAATCGAGCTGGCCCGCGTACTCGCGCTTTGACTCTTCATCCGCCCAGAGCGACATGGCTGCTCGCACATCCGAGGCGTTCTTGAATATGGAGTAAGGGTGTTCAACCGCGCAATGCGGTAGGAATGCGTCAGGATAAGCCCATGCCAATTGCGGAAACGTGATGACATCGACGCCCATGCCGAGAAGCTGCTTTCTCAACGGCTCGCTGGTATAGACGCCTGTTACGAATACCGCTTTGCCTGTATAGGCGGCGGCTTCCTTTGGAGAGATCACTTTCAAACCATCGACCGCTTTACCCCACGATGCAGGGTTGTTGTCCGCGAAAGCCAGCGGCTGGATACCGGTTCTTTTTAGACCGTCCAAAACATCTCGTCCTAAACGCCCCGCTCCAAAGATGATTATCGAGCCGCCCCGGCTGGATACCAAGCCGCGAACACGGTCCGATTGCTCGCTAACCACGTGATCAGCATTTCTTCCCAGTATTTCATTAAGTCGATCGTCCAGCGTTGGCATCGATCCTCCATATACAATTAAAGAACGTCTTACGCTATAAGCCTTTCGGGCGGGACAGCATAGTAAACCAGATCACCCCACTGATCGCCATGGCGCCTCATGTAGAAAGTGTAATCGCTCGATATTCCGCGAATCAGCTCCGGTACCTCCCATAGATGCTCCTGGCGATGGTAGGCGCTGATCGCTAATATCGGCAAATCACGCTTTATTGTTTCTCTTGCTCCCTCAATGGCGTCCAACTCAGCTCCCTCGATATCCATCTTGATGTACGTCGTCCGCATATCGCCAACAAGGCTATCGATTGTCCGAACATCGACTTCGATATCGCCTATGGAACTTATCTGCGATCCTACCGTGCCAAGAGCGGAGAAGCCGGCCTTCCCCGAAGCGCCGCCGGTGGCAACCGGTATCACGCTTATCTTAGAACGAACATCATCAGGCAATGCGCCAATATAGGCTTGCAGCAGACTATAGTTGCCCGGATCAGGCTCCAGGGCCAAGACCTTCGAAAATGCGCTTCCTACTCGTTTCAGCAACCCCTGAATCGTATCGCCATCGTATGCTCCACAATCGATGAATACCTCATGGTCCGATAATTGGAACAAGTCATCAGGGAAATACGTGCTGTCTTCCATGCCATTAGGAATCAGCTCGAAATCCGCACTAGATACGATCCACCGCAGCCTGGCCAGGAATTCCATACGCGAAGTGTCATCAGCCAAAAGGTCGAAGATTTTGCGTATCTCGTCCGCCGACCTGCAGGCGTTTGTGGGTAGATCGATCCAATTATGGGGCAGAAATAGTTCCGGATGCTCCCAAAACAGGTGAGTGAACGGCGCAACGATCCGGCAGCCCATGTCTTGCAGCGATTTCCGTATCTTACTAAGCTGTCTATCATCGCCCGGACTATAGACCGTTATAACGAATCCCGCGTTATCGCCATAGTTCTGAGCGGCTTCCGTGGGAGATATGACCCGCGCCCCATCTACCATAGTGTTCCAGGATTTCGGGTTGTTATCCGCAAAACAGAGCGGCTCGATCCCCAGCTTCCTCAGCCCGGCCAGAGTTTTTCTGCCAAGATTTCCCGCGCCAAATAGAATGAGACGATCCGCGACGCCGCCGATTTCCTTGCTAAAGAGGTCGGCGCAGCGCCCGGCTATGTAGTCCATATCCTGGTCGATAAATTCATCTAGCTTTTTCTTAAAGTCTATCTGACATGTCATTACTGCAATCCTTTAGGGCAGAGTTTACGTCTTGGATTGGAGTCTCTGGATGATCACGCTTCGACCGGCTCAACGAGCATATTCGAGAGAAACTCATCCCTATCGAGAAACGGCCACATGTCCTCCAGCGGCTTCGAGACCATCGAGCCGTCTTCTTTCTTCATGGCGGCAACTCTGGGCGCGCGAGGCTCGTCAGGAATTACCATTACATCGATTAAGCAGGGGCCTTCCGACCTTAACGCGCTTCGCACAGCTTTTCTGACGTCGTCTCCCGCCGATATGCGCATCGTGGGAATTCCGTACGCCTCGGCTACCTTTACCATGTCGGGCAAGGTCAGCCCACTGGTCGCATCCGCACCGGTCAGCCGCCCAAAATAACCGGCCTGCGACGATCTGATCGAGGCATAGCCAGTGTTGTTGATAATGAAAAACTTTACCGGCAGGTTCAGCCGTTTCACTACTTCAAGTTCCTGAAGGTTCAACTGAAACCCGCCGTCGCCGTCTACGCACACCGTGCGCTTCCGGCCACTTGCCAGACACGCTCCTATCGCCGCGGGTTGGCAGAAACCCATAGCCCCTGTTCCCTTGTTGTGAAACACGCGCTGTCCGCGCTTTGCTTTGAAGGCAGTCAGGAATATCTCGGCGGCAAATCCCGAGTTGCCTGGCAGGACGACATCGCCTTCGGGTATCTCCTGCGACAGGATATCCGAGAACGCGTAGAGACTGAGGCCGTCTTTGGTGTCATAATGCTCGGGGAGCACAAACGGATAGCGCGCTCTCCAGTCCTTGCAGCGGTCAAGCCAAGCAGACCGGCTTACCGATGCCGGAGCATCTGATCTACCAAGCATTTCACGGATGAAAAGCCCCACATCGGCGGGCACAGGCACATCAATAATAGGCCCCAGCTTGCGGATTTCCGCTTCATCGATGTTCACCATTATCTTCTTGGCGGCTCTGGCAAGCCTTTCAGGAGCGTAGGCTATGAGGGCCATATCCATCCTTGCCCCAAGGATCAAGAGGCAGTCCGAGTTCTGCAAAGTGAAGTTCGAAGCTCTGGAAGCGATGCTTCCAGGCATGCCGAAACATAGGTCGTGCGATCCGGGGATCAGGTCAACCCCAAGCCTCGTGGTCAGCGCCGGTATTCCGTGCCTCTCGACAAGAGCAAGGAAATCATCTTGGGCTCCTGAAATGCGTATTCCATTACCGGCCAATATGACCGGTCTTTCGGATTGTCGCAGCAGAGCAAGCGTCTGATCGACGGCTTGGTCCAACCTGATGGCGTCCGAACGCACGGGCAATTCACCGGCGTCGAATCCCTTCAGTCGAGTCTCATCGATCTCCGCGGCCTGGACATCAAGTGGGACGTCGATCCATGCCGGTCCCGGTCGACCCGACTTCACGAGATGTAAAGCCTTTTCCAGATGGTATCGGATGCTGTCCGGCTCCATAATGGTGACCGCGTACTTGGTTATAGGCTTTACGATGGAGACAATGTCTATCTCCTGAACCCCAAGCTGCCTAATGCCCGTGCCGGACGCGATGTCGCTTCGCTTAACCTGGCCTGAAATGAATATGCATGGGGTGGAGTCCTGCCACGCCGCCACAACTCCGGTTACCGCATTTGTGCTCCCCGGCCCTGTGGTTACCAAAGCAACCCCCAGGTTGTTCGTAACGCGCGCGTACGCCTCGGCGGCGACGGCGCTGGCCTGCTCGTGAAGGTTGCATACGTAGTCCAGGTCGGGATTAGCGCCCAAAGAGTCCACCAGGTGCATGGCGCCGCCGCCAGGGAGCATAAAGACATGCTTTACTCCCTGGCCGGCTATGAACTTGAAGATATAATCGGAGAGTTTCATCCGCTACCGGTTTTCTTTATTTATGTCTTGGACGATAGTATCATGTCGATCACTTCTCGAACGGCGCCGTCTCCGCCACTACGCTGCGTTACAATATCAGCTATGCTTTTCACGCTGGTATGAGCGTTGGCGGGCGCCGCGACCAGGCCCGCTAGTTTCATCGCGGGAAGATCGTTTACATCATCACCCATGTAGCATATATGGGCCAAATCGATCCCATTTTTTTCCGCGAAACTTCGAAGCGCGGTGGCTTTGTCTTTGCAGCCTTTGTAGACATCGACTATGCCCATCTTACTTGCATAACGATCCACCTGATCGACATCCTCGCCGGATATGAGGGTGAAACGCATGCCCGCTTTTATGCCTATGGAGACGCCCATCACATCCGTGAACGAGAAGCGTTTGTACTCCTCGCCGCCTGGCCCCCACCAGAAGGAGCCGTCCGTGAGCACGCCGTCGACATCCAGCGCCACCGCCTCTATTTTGATCATACTTTCAGTCCGACACGGCGCAGCTTTTTCATGACGGACACTTCGCTCTCCATGACTCGTTTAACGCCGTCGCCCATTGCCTGCTCGGTCTGACGGATGTAGGAAACGAGATGGATGATGCCGTTGATTCCAAGAGACGCGGCTTGGTCCGATCCCCACATCGCGCGGTCGAGAGTAATATGACGCTCAACCATGCATGATCCGAGCGCGACTGCCGCGACCGTGGAAGGAAGACCTGTTTCATGGCCGGAGTAGCCTATCGGCACACCATATCTCTCCCTAAGCTGGTTGATGGCCTGGAGGTTCAACTCTTTGTACTGAGCCGGATACGTGCTGCACGCGTGCAGAAGTATCAAATCCTCTTTCCCGAGCGCTTCGATCGCGTGGTCGACTTCCTCTATGGAACTCATTCCCGTGCCCATGATGATCGGCTTGCCTTTCGCCTTTGTATATCGGAGCAGATTATCGTCCGTGAGAGAAGCCGATGCAATTTTGTAACACGGCGGGTTGAACTGATTGATGAAATCGACGGACTGTTCATCCCAGCAGGATGCGAACCACGGTATTTTTTTCTCGCGGCAGTATCTGTCGATCTCTTTGTATTCGTCGAGGCCGAATTCAAGCCCTCGTTTCAGGTCGCCGTTAGTAGCGCCGAACGGGCTCTCCCTCGGTCGCGACAATTCCTCTTCGGAGTATACGACTTCGATAGTTCGTTTCTGGAACTTCACGGCATCGCATCCCGACATAGCGGCCAGGTCGATCAGTCTCTTGGCTATATCGATGTCGCCGTTATGGTTGATACCTACCTCGGCGACAATATAGCAGGGCTGCCCAGGACCAACTTCTCTGGAGCCTATCTGAACACTCTTCATACAGTCAATCCTCCTTATTTCATGAAGCGACAGCATTAAGCTGAGTAAACAACATCGGAATCTGCGCGAACTTTCGACGGAAACAGCAGCTCAACCAATATTCATTATAGCATGCGCCATTAAGGTCAAAGATTATGTATTGATTTATTCCATGCCACAGTGCGGCGAATCGACTCTTCCAGGCCAATCCAGCAATCGAGCCCGAGTTCGGTCCGCGCCCTTTGCGTAGACGGCGCATACCGCGCCGGAGGAACGCCCGGCGCCGGCTGTTGAGCCACAACGACCTCTACGCCGGAGCCGAGGACATCCGCTACTTTACGCGCTAATCGCGCAATGGTGAGGCTGTCTTCGGAGCCTACATTATATTCTCGGCAAGTCGTTCCATTTACTAAAATTGTCCATAACCATATTGCCAAATCGGCGGCGTAAAGATAAGACCGATAAGGCGTCCCGTCTCCGCTAACTTGGATCGGACCGCCTTTCATCCCATCCCGGATGAAGTTGCCTATGGCGAAATGCGCGTCCAACGGCAGGTAAGGGCCTACGAAAGCAAAACCGCGAGCGATTTTCGTCTCTATCCCGTGTTCCTGCGCGTATATGGCGCAGAGCAACTCGGAGAACCGCTTTCCTTCGCCATAGACAGATCTAATATCCATGGTATTCGGCGAACCGGCATAGTCTTCCGAAACATGCGTAACGTCGGGCGGCTGTTTCCCATACACCGCGCCGGAGCTTGTCAGCAGAAATTTCTTTGCCCCACAATGGACGGCGAAATCCAGAACGCGCCTTGTCCCCTGGGTTATTGTGTCCATCTCACTTAGTAGGCTCTTATCCCCTGACTTCACGCCTGCTTCGGTCGCCGCGTGAATTATATGGGAAAATGCTCCTTGAGGAAAATCGAAGGAGCGAATATCGCCCGCCAGAAGCCGCACGGCGGCGTTCGAGGCCAGGCGCGGGGCCTTCTTTCTGAACGCTTCCGGGCTTCTTGTTAGGACTGTAACCTCCGCCCCAAGACCCAAGCGCTCATTGGCCCAGAGAAAGGACTCCAAAAGCCAGCATCCGAAGAATCCGGTCCCGCCCGTGATAAACAGGCGCTTCCCTCGCAAATCTTCCCACACTTCTTGGGTGTGGCTTAAAACGTGATCGATATCCTCTGCTAAAAGGTTGATCAATTACCGCCCTCGACAAAACTCGCTGATGGTCGCAGCAACGTAATCCAGCATCTCTTGGGTCAAGCCGGGGAACACGCCTATCCAGAAGGATCGCTCCATTATCGCGCTGCTGCCGGAGAGGTCGCCTACTATGCGATATTCCACTTCTTTATACGCAGGCTGGCATACAAGGTTCCCTCCGAAAAGGAGCCGGCAGCCTATATTTCGCATATCGAGACGCCGCACCAGCTCATCACGCGTGAAGGGGGCCTCTGCACGGACTGTTATTGGGAAGCCGAACCAGCTTGGCTCCGTGTTTGGAGTCGCTTCCGGCAGGATTAAAAACTCCTCCAGGTCCTTTAGAGATTCACGGAGTATTTGGAAATTTCTCCTGCGCGTCTCGACAAATTCCGGCAGCTTTTGCAACTGGGCAAGACCGACCGCCGCCTGCATATCAGTAGCCTTCAGATTGTAACCTATGTGGGAATACGTGTATTTGTGGTCGTAACCATGCGGCAGTTCGCCCAGTTTCCACTCGAAGCGCCTGGCGCAGGTGTTGTCTTTGCCGGGATCACACCAGCAGTCGCGTCCCCAATCCCTGAACGATTCCACCAGCGTCTTCAGCAGCGGCTGGTTCGTCAAAACGCAGCCACCCTCGCCCATCGTGATTTGGTGGGCGGGATAGAAGCTCGCCGTGGCCAGGTCGCCGAAAGTCCCTACTTTCTCTCCGCCATAACTCGCTCCTACGGCGTCGCAGCAGTCCTCAATCAACCAAAGATCATGCTTGCGGGCAAAATCCGCCACGGCGTCGAGGTCGAATGGATTGCCAAGCATATGCGCGAAGATGACGGCGCGTGTGCGCTCCGAATACGCTTCTTCGATCTGTGTCACGTCCGCGTTGTATGTTGGAATAGTAGCGTCGACAAACACCGGAACCAGTTGATTCTGGATGATGGGATTAACCGTTGTCGGGAAGCCGGCGGCTACTGTAATAACTTCATCGCCGGGCTTCAACCGGCGCTCGCCCAACTTGGGAGAAGTCAGACAAGATATCGCAAGCAGGTCGGCGGACGAACCTGAATTCACCAAAATCGAGTATTGCATTCCCATTGCGCGGGCAAATTCCGGCTCGAATCTAGCGGCGAAACGACCAGTGGTCAACCAGAAATCTAGTGACGCGTCCACAAGATGCTGAAGCTCCGACGCGTCGAAGACTTTGCCGGAAACAGGCACATGGGTCTTGCCCGGAACGAAGTCTTTTGCTGGAAAAGCAGCGCAGTAATACTCTGCCACCAGATCAAGTATCCGCGCGCGGAGGTCATCAGCTCTGGTCATTGGCAAGAAACTCCTCATACCATACAATTGTCTGCCGCAGACTTTCTTCAAGCGTAAACAGTGGCGACCAACCAAGCATGTCTCTTGCCTTGGCCGCGCTGAGATATTGATGCCGTATCTCGTTACTGGCTTCGTTGCGGACGTCCGCCTGAAGGTCGGATTTCATCAAGGTTAGTATCCGCTGCACAAGTTCGAGAACCGTGACCTGCAGCTCGTTCGAGAAGTTGAACGCTTCGCCTTTCAAGGCTGGATTAGCGGCAAGTTTCTCCGCCAACAGCATGTACGCGGCGGCTCCATCTTCCACATAGAAATAATCGCGAACGAACTGGCCGTCTGATCTAATCACCGGACGCTGTCCGCGAACGATGGAACGAATTGTGCCCGGAACTATGCGGTTCCAATTCATATCTCCGCCGCCATAAAAATTCCCGCAGCGGGTGATTGCGACCGGCAAGTCGAATGTGACGGCGTACGCGTGCGCGATTAGATCAGCGCACGATTTGCTCACGTCATACGGATGTTGGCCTTGCAGAGGCGTATTCTCATCGTAAGGCAGGACCTCCTGGTCTCCGTAGGCTTTGTCTGATGACGCGACTACGATCTGCTTGACTGTCGGGTTTCGCCTGCACGCCTCTAAGAGCGACCATGTCCCACCTATGTTGGATTCAAATGTGGAAACCGGATTGCGGTTGGCTATGCCGACTATGGTCTGCGCCGCAAGATGGATGACCGTGTCTATTTCGTATTCGGCCAGCGCTCTTTCGAGCAGCGTCCGGTCGCTTACGTCGCCGCGCACGACTTTGACAAGTTCCATATCACCTGAGCGGACCATCTCGCTCTGCGGCACCCAGTCTCGCACCAGGCAAACGACATCCGCGCCCGCGGAGAGCAGGCGTTTCACCAACCACCCGCCCACCAATCCGGTTGCGCCGGTTACAAAAGTGGGCCGGTCAAGCCAAAACGTGTCTACCATACTTTCCATGGGGCCGCTCCATTATCCCATAATTGGTTGAGATATAGATATTCGCGATATGTGTCCATCGCAAAGAAGAACCCTTCATGCTGATAAGCCATAAGCTGGCCGTCGCGTGCGAGCCGCTCCAGGGGATCACGCTCGAGAATGCAGCTCGGGTCAATGTCAAGATAATCGAATACTCGGCGGTTGAACACGAAGAAGCCGGCATTTGCCCAACTGTCGAGCCGCGGCTTCTCAGCGAAGCTCTCCACTTTTCCCGGCTTGCTGATTGTGAGAACGCCGAAGCGCGAAGATGGGCGCACGGAAGTCAGCGTCGCTATCTTTCCATGAGACTGATGGAATTTCAATAACTCAGTGATATTGACATCGCTGAGACCGTCACCGTACGTGACCATGAAGATATCGTCGTCGATATAGGGCTGGATGCGTTTGACACGGGAACCGGTCATCGAGTCCGCGCCGGTGTCCGCTAAAGTCACCGAAAAGCCTTGCTCCGTGTGCGCTCCGTGGTATTCGATCCGGTTTTCGCAGCCGAGGCAAATGGTGAAGTCGTTGGTCATAGCTTCGTAGTTGAGGAAGTAGTCCTTTATCATCTCGCCTTTATAGCCAAGGCACAGGATGAATTCGCAAAATCCGTAATGAGCGTACTGCTTTATTATGTGCCAGAGAATGGGACGATTGCCGACATCCACCAGTGGTTTTGGACGATATTCGGTCTCTTCCCGCAAACGGGTTCCTTGTCCGCCACACAGGATAACAACCTTAGCTCTCATATCGAAGTTCTCCCAGATTGCTTTTTTTCGCGTCTTGCCGGATGAGGTTTACTTACATATACGCAACCTTGGCGGCTAGCGTGCCTGACATCAGGCAGATTTTTTGTCTAATTGTCACGGCCAATCATAAGTATCGGTTAGTTACAAGCCCTTCTATATGTTAACTCAAGATAATGCATAACACAACGCCAACGACAACTATTCAGAAATGCAGATGCTTCACCCCTGCGGGTTCACGACGATTTCCCCACATTTGACAAGCGCCCGGGTTAGCTCGCGACACGGGTTAGTTCGGGTTAGTTCGCGGCGTGTCGAAGGTCTGGGATTATGTCACCCCTAATCTGTCAGTGATTTTGTCACAGCTGGCTTCCTCCAAGGGTGATCGGGCGCAGGTTTTCTGACGGTCCTAGGCTTAACTTCGACAACAAGCGAGTCCGTTTCCTGCCGCGA
>JAUSEB010000162.1 GCA_030650495.1 Armatimonadota bacterium
GTAGTCCATCCTAACAAGTTCGCCCCAGAGGGACGCGGCCCCGGTGGCTGTTTATGATGAACCTGAAAAGTTCCGGTTGCGGCCGCGCCCCTGTGCGGGAGCGTTAGCCCTTAAATAAACTTTACTGGGTTTATTCAGGAAAGCCAGGTTCGCGGCTTTACGATCCGAGGGCCTAGACTTTGTCCAGCTAGTCAACAACGTCCCATATCCCATACTAAATTCTTCTTGACGGCTTCGCAGGTAATCTAATACGCTTCGTCCATGGCTCTGATTTCCAGACTCGTGGTGCCTGGTTATCCACATCATGTAACGCAAAGGGGCATACGCTCAATCCCCATCTTCAGCAGCGACACGGACCGTAGCGCATATGCCGACGGGACGGCATCTCAGCTTAGGAAAGCGAGGATCTCGGCCGAAGGGGTTTCCTGAAAATTAGTATTATGTCCCCAGAACCTGCTGGCGATTGGCGAAGAGGTGAAGCTCAAAAGAAAACTCGTAGTTTGCGGCGAGAAACAACGCCGGCGCGCGGACGACGGCGTGGAGATATTACCCCCGAGCGACTTCTTCCGAGAGTTATGGGCGGGCAATCTGCTGGATTGATTCATGCCACGACGCAGATCATCGTCAGTGATATTGACCGTGTCAGCGGAGGCGCCAAGATTCCGATGGCGCAAGCTGAAGGGTGTCGCAACGGTTCGCCTTCCCAACGGCACTTTGCGCCGGGTGGAGCTGCATTGGTATGAAGCTCACGGCATCGGCAAAAGGGACTTCAAAATCAAGGAGTACTTGGACGAAAAATGAAGCAACCGACGAAACCATTTGCGCTGTGTATCAAGAATGCCGGGAACGAAGCCTCGCTGATCCTCGGTAAAGTCTATCGAATTTTGCCGGATTCGCGGGCAGCCAAGGACGATCTTGTACGGATCGTAGACGAGAGTGGGGAGGACTACCTTTTCCACAAAGATCAGTTCGTTTTTGTCGACTTTCCTTCGGCTGTAAGAAAGAAGATTCTCGCGCTTCAAAACGCCAGCTAACAAGCCGATAAACCCGGCGAGATCGTCCCCGCGCTCAAGCGCGCAAGAAAAGTCACCGACAATGTCAAAGCCGCGCTGCTGGAGTTCGTTACGAGCCGGGAGATAAATTAATCTCGGATGAGAGACTGAAGAAAACGTTTGCCGGGTACGCGATTTGGCTGATTGGGCCAGGGCGAGAAGATCCCGCATAAGAATCGACCGTCCTCGACGCTTTGCAGGTATATTGTTACTATACTGACCAGGTATATTGGAAAAACCGCGAATGGAAACTGATTGACAAGCTGTTGATCGAAAAGGTAATAGTTGCGCAACTGTGATTTTTGCACTCGGAAATATATTGGTCAGTATACTCAGTGGTTAGCTCAATGAACGAAGGAGGCATGGATGAAAGGTGTTGCCGTATTTATACTTCTAGTGTGCACCACGATCGGGGAAGCAGCGAGCCTCGATTCGAAAGAGGCCGCAAGAAAGTTGACTGACCAAGTTATGGCTAAGGTTGCTTCCGGTGATTTAGACGGCGGCCTCCTTTTACTGAAGCCCTATCTCATCATCCCTGATTCTGAATTCAAGGTGATGTTGGAGCAAACAAAATTACAGTTGCCCGCAATTCAGGGAAGGTTTGGCAAGATCATAGGGTCTGAGTTTATCAATGAAAAAATGATTGGTAAGTCGTTGTTGCAGATAATCCAACTCCAGAAATTTCAAAAACACGCTATGCGCTGGCGTTTCATATTTTATAGTCCCGATGGCAAATGGGTTCTCAACACTTTCAATTTTGACGATAAAATACAGTTGTTGTTCGGCGAATAGAGCTAACCATTGGGTGCACCGGAGCCTTGTGGCCCGGTAACCCTTCGCGTTAGCCAGACAAAAACCATATGGTGCCCGCATGTAAAGAGGGAATGCGAATCGTCCGAACACTGGAGGCGTATTTTTCCTCCGGACCGAGCAAAACGGGTTCCGCATTTCTCGCGCCGGCCAAGGGACGCTTACTCACATGTGCTCACGTTGTGGTTAACGATCAGGGCTACAGAGCTTCACGCGTGCGCGTCTCGTTGCCGAACGGAGGTGGCTATGAAGTGCAGGTGGACCAGATCAATGATGAACACGATGTAGCCACGCTACTGACTCCTGAAATGGAACCGCCACCACACGCTGCGGCCACGCTCCCGGAGGTCGGCGAGCAGTTGATCTTCACAGGGCTGCCTCAGGGCTTGAGCAAAGCATCAGCTTTTCCCGCGATGGTTTCCGCGGTCGGCACTGGCCTTGTCACTAGGCCCCGATGTGACCTCGTCCAAATGGCAGGCATGATCAACAACGGCAACAGCGGCGGCCCAGTTCTCGACGCCGCGGGTCGTGTGATAGGCATGGTTACGGCGAAGTACGTGCCGCTTCTCCAAGAGATTGACCGCTTGACGATCGCTCTGGCCGCGATCCCTCAGTTCCCTCGCGATGTGACTATCGGTACGATCGATTTTTCGACATTCGTGAACGTGACGATCAAGTCGATGTGGCAGCTCGGCGCAGTGCTCCGGCTCGTTCAGGTCGGAACTGGTTGGGCAGTTCCAGCAAAGTATTTCGCCCTCGTAGGAGGTATCTGTTGCACGTCGTCTGCAAAAAGTGTGCGGTCAACATTGCCGTCGCCGGACGTCCGAGCGGCTCGAATTCACTACAAGGCGTTAATGTTCAGGGGAAGGTTCGAGTCGGAGGAGGAGCCGCCGTCTTCGGACGCGGAGGCAGCATCTCCTTTCGGCGAGGGGGATCGCTCGGTTTCGGAGGCCCGAGAAGTTCACCGTTCACGTGCCCTACGTGTGGTCACGTTGCCGATTACTCGCCTGAGGAGATACTGGACGACTGATACTGAGGGCCGGCTAACATGCGGCTTGAGCCGGATCTTCGGACCCGCTCGCGAGGCTCGCTGGCCTCGTCCGCTCAGCCTTAAGCGTTAGCCACCTCGGAGTTGGTAAGATCGTCAGGCCTGGTATATATTATAATCGTTCATCCAAAAGATGGTTGTCGCAATGAACACCCAACCACGTTACAGCAAAGACGAGTTCGCCCACCGCGGGGATGCAATCTATGAAAGTCAGCTTCGCCCCATTCTCGAAAAGGGGAGCGAGGGGAATTTCGTGGCCATCGATATCGAATCCGGAGCCTACGAGGTTGACGGGGATGAACTAGCTGCCTCGGATCGCCTTCTGGCCCGGGTTCCAAACGCTCAGATATGGTTGAGGCGGATTGGCTCCCGCTATGCGCGCCATTTCGGGTCCTACCCACGATCACCCGCAGAATGATTACCGGCGTTGTCACGGATGACCGCCAAGCTGTAATCCACCTCACGGTGC
>JAUSEB010000165.1 GCA_030650495.1 Armatimonadota bacterium
TAACTTAGCGCGACCCGTCATTTCGAGCGAAGCGAGAAATCTGCTTTTAAGCACAATGTATGGTCTCTGAAAAGCAGATTCCTCGTCGTTCCTCCTCGGAATGACGGTTTTTGAACACTCCCAAGAACAAGCCGAAGGATAGGAAATCGTGAGAGTCGAGGGAGAATATGACAGTATACAGGGGAGCCGAGGGGATGTGGGCATGGGCGCTGCATAGAATCGCAGGAGTCGCGGTATTCCTATTCCTGCTCGTCCATATTGCCGACACTTCGCTGATAGGCTGGGGGCCTAAGTACTACAACATGTTCGTAAAGTGGTACAGCCTTCCCCTTTTTAGAGGCGCGGAGATTATGCTTGCCGCCGCTGTGCTGTTCCACGCGCTGAACGGCGTTCGGATAATGATTATTGACTTTTGGGAGGGCGGGACGGCCATACAGAGGCCGTTGTTTTATGCAGTGGTTGGCGTATTTTTGGCCGTGTTCACCCCCGGCGCCTATATTATGCTTCGTCCGCTCTTAGGCAATTAGGAGGACTAATTGAGGCTGCATTTAAGACCGGCGTCAGGCGGGTTTGAACTCTACAGTTGGTTTTTTATGCGAGTTTCGGGAGTCCTGCTTATTCTCCTGGTCCTTGGGCATTTCGGATACATGCATCTGCGCCACGGCGTAGAGAATATCGACTACCGTTTCGTTGCCGCGCAATACGCCACGCCGTTCTGGCGCGCTTACGACCTTCTTCTGCTCACACTGGCGCTCGTCCACGGAGCAAATGGCGGGCGGACGCTGATAGACGACTATATTCACGGACGAGGCTGGCGAGCTTTATTCCTCGCCGGACTTTATACTACAAGTTTCCTGTTCCTCGTTGTCGGGGGACTGATAATAGTCACTTTCCAGCCCATGGGCCGCTAGAGGAGACATCGCATGTATCATAAATACAACGCCATTATAGTCGGCGCGGGCGGGGCGGGATTAAGAGCCGCGCTCGAGCTTTCGTCTGTTTCCGATGTGGCGGTAATAACCAAGCTTTATCCTACGCGCTCTCACACAGGAACCGCTCAGGGTGGAATCGGGGCGGCGCTCGCCAACCGTGAAGAGGACCATTGGGAGTGGCACGCCTTCGATACGGTTAAGGGAAGCGACTACCTGGGCGACCAGGACGCCATAGATATGATGTGCCGCGAGGCGATAGCCGTTGTTTATGACCTCGAACACATGGGGCTGCCGTTCAGCCGGACTCCCGAAGGCAAGATCGACCAGCGCAGGTTCGGCGGCCACACCAAATACGAGGGCAAAGAGCCGGTTCTACGAAGCTGCTATGCCGCCGACCGCACGGGACATATGATCTTGCAAACCCTCTACCAACAGTGCGTCAAGAACAATGTCGTATTTTTCAACGAATACCACGTGCTGGATCTGATAATGCATGACGGCGCCTGCCGTGGCGTGATAGCGCTCGACATTGCCACGGGTGAGGTTCATACATTTCACGCTAAGGCGGTTCTGTTCGCCACTGGCGGCTTCGGCAAAATGTATAAAGTGACCAGCAACGCTCACTCGCAAACGGGCGATGCGCCAGGCATTGCTTTCCGAAACGGTATTCCACTGGAAGATATGGAGTTCTTTCAATTCCACCCGACGGGCATTTATAAGCTCGGAATCCTGATAACCGAGGGGGCCAGAGGTGAGGGTGGCGTTCTTCTGAATGGGTTAGGGGAGCGGTTTATGGAGCGTTACGCGCCAACTATAAAGGATTTGGCCCCAAGAGATATGATCTCCCAGGCGATGTATAAGGAGATTCGGGAAGGGCGCGGTGTTGACGGAAAAGACTATCTACTGCTCGATCTGACTCATTTGGGGGTGGACGTGATCAAGAGCAAATTGCCCGATGTGACAGGTTTCGTCCGCACGTATCTGGGAATCGATCCCGTAAGAGAGCCTATTCCGGTTCAGCCTACCGCACATTATGCAATGGGTGGAATCCCGACGGATTTGGATGCGCGTGTTTTAGCCGATGGGGTTGAGGCTCCCGTTCCCGGTCTTTATGCCGCGGGGGAGTGCGCGTGCGTTTCCGTTCATGGCGCAAACAGGCTGGGGACTAATTCGCTGGTCGATATTCAGGTCTTCGGCAAACGAGCGGGCGCTAATATAGCCGCTTTTGTGCGGGAATCCCCGCTGCTGCCGCTCCCGCCAAGTCACGACGCCGCTGTCGTGGAGCATTTGTCTCGCTTGAGATCATCTAATGGTGGCGAGCTGGTCGCGGATATCAGAGCGGAGTTGCAGAGAGAGATGATGGACAAAGCGTCCGTCTTCCGCGATGGGGCTATACTTTCCGAAATGCTGAACAAGGTAGCGGAGTTGAAGGATCGTTACGGGAAAATTACCATAAGGGATAAAAGCGCGAAATACAACACTGAGCTTACCGAGGCGGTTGAGCTTGGGTATCTACTTGATTTATCGGAGGCGCTGGTTGTTTCCGCAATCGCTCGCACGGAGAGCCGGGGAGCGCATTTCAGGGAGGACTATCCTGAGCGGGACGATGCGAACTGGCTGAAGCATACTCTGGCTTTTTCAAAAGAAAAAGGGATAGAGCTGCGCTATAAGCCGGTTGTTATTACCCGTTTCCAGCCAAAGGAGCGGAAGTATTAGTGAGTTTCGGCATTGAAATGCCGAAACACCGGTCAATATAGGAGTAAGAGAATGCAGGTCAGGCTGAAGATACAGAGATTCGATCCTGATAAGGATGAGAAGCCTTATTTCGCTGACTACAAAGCCGAAGTAGAGCCTACGGATCGGGTACTGGATGCGTTAAATTACGTGAAATGGTACGTGGACGGCTCGCTGGCATACCGGCATTCGTGCGCGCACGGAATCTGCGGCTCGGACGCAATGCGGATAAACGGGGTTGACCGTCTGGCATGCAAGACTCTCATCAAAGAGGCGGGAGCTCGCATAACTATCGAGCCGCTGCGCGGGTTCACTGTAAAAAAAGACCTAATCGTAGATATGGAAGCCTTTTTCGAGCAATACCGGAGCGTGATGCCGTACCTGGTGAATGATGATCCGCCGCCGACAGTCGAGCGGCCGCAGAGTCCTCGGGAGCGGGCGCTGTACGACGATACGACAAAGTGCATACTCTGCGCGTCCTGTACGGCGTCGTGCCCGGTTTTTTGGGCCAATGAGGAGTATGTCGGGCCCGCTGCTATAGTGAACGCGCACAGGTTCATTTTCGATAGCCGGGACCAAGCTGGGAGCGAGCGCTTGGAGATACTTAACTCACGCGAAGGTGTCTGGCGATGTAGGACCATATTCAACTGCACCGACGCATGCCCGCGCGATATTCAAGTCACGCGAGCGATTCAGGACGTGAAACGCGCCATCATGTCGAAGAAACTGTAGCTGTGAGGTCTGAGCAAAAGCAGCGGATTGTCCAATAATAAGAGTAGCTGACAATGGAAACGTTGTCGCAAGCGCAGGCCGCGGGTTGGGCAGAACTCCGGCCTGTTTTAATGTACGGACTTGTGAGTTAAGGCCATATTGATCTGCATGATTACTCGGCTGGAGTTACGATAACGTCTTTGCCGGCGTTTCGAAGCTCCGCGGCGAGTTGATCTGCGCCTGGGCGGTCTTTAGGGCCGCCGATTATTACCTGATAACTTGTTGCTCCGCTGCGCGTGATCTGCCGGACTGTGGCGGCGTATCCCTGGTCCTTAAGATCAGAGGCCGCTATTTCCGCATTTGTCCTGTTGTTATAGACTCCTGCTTGAACGACGAATCGCTGAGCTTGCGGCATTGGCCGCTGAGCAGGTGTTACGCTCACATCCGGCGTTTCGGATTGGGAATCCTGGGAATTTACATCTGTTTCCTGCGAATCGGCCGTTTCATCAGCCGAAACGGTGGGTTTGACTTCATTTACTTCGACTTCCACGCCGGTCGTTGTTCTTTCTTGCGGGTCAGGATCCCTGCGCGGCGGCACGGGAGCCACGCCCCAGTCGTCGGAATCATTAAGACTATCCTGAGTCGAAGACGGCGCGGGGTCGGCTGCGGGCTGCAATCTTGGACCAAGAACATAGAATCCCGCGAAGAAGAATACGAGCAACAAGATTACAAATCCCAATGTATTCGTAATGGCCTTCGACCTGTCGGCGGATGATTTGGGATGTTCTGTGTCTGTTTGATAAGAGTCACTTATTTTACGCATGGCAGGTTTACTCAAGTAGCATACTTATTATACGTTCGAGGTCGTCCTGGGAATAGAACTCGATCTCAAGCCTTCCACGGCCTTTACGATTCGATATTGAAACCTTTGTTCCGAAAAGCCTGCGCAGTTGGTCCTCTACCTCAAGCAAGTTCGGGTCCTTTTCAGCCGCCGGAATTGTTTCACGTGAAACATCAGCTTGTTTTCCGTCTTTGGATATATTCTCAGCCTCGCGAACGGTGAGTTTCTCGCCGACGATCTTTTCCCAGGCTTTACGCTGTAGATCGATGTCACCGATGCTGAGGAGCGCCCTCGCATGTCCCTCTGTCAGCTCGCCTTTTTCCAGGCTGATTTGGATTTCAGTAGGCAGGTTAAGAAGCCGGAGGGTATTTGCAACTCCCGGACGGCTCTTGCCTACGCGGAAGGCTATCTCGTCCTGAGACAGATTAAACTCATCGTTGAGACGCTTATACGCTCGGGCCGCCTCAAGTGGGGAAATGTCTTCCCGCTGTATGTTCTCGATAAGCGCTACTTCCAGACTCTGCTGGTTAGTAAGCTCCTTTATTACTGCTGGAATCTTGGTCAGACCAGCTTCGGATGCCGCGCGGAGTCTTCTTTCTCCTGCTACCAGCTCGAAGTTGCCTTCGCCTTTGGAGCGGACAACCACCGGCTGCAATATCCCATGCACGCGGACCGAGCGGACTAAATCCTGGAATTTCTCATCGTCATAGCTCTTGCGCGGCTGAAATGGGTTGAAGCTTATCGAGTCGAGCGGTATCTCCGTGGGCGCGGTTCGCTCCTCTCTCCAGTTCGCTCCGGGAATCAGGGAACCTAAACCTCTACCCAGACCTTTCTTTTCCAAATTCCATTACCTCCGCGGAAAACTTTTTGTAGGCTTCAGCCCCTCTGGACTTAGGGTCGTATGTGAGTATCGGCCGCCCGTGGCTCGGAGCCTCGCTTAACCGTACGTTCCTGGGAACGAGGACGGGGGATACTTTATCCTGGAAGAACATTTGCACTTCTCTCACAACTTGCTGAGAGAGATTCGTGCGGTAATCGAACATCGTAAGCAGGACCTTGGCAACTTCCAGGTCCGGGTTCAAGTGCTGCTTGACAAGCTCTATGGTCTTGAGCAGGTGGCTGATGCCTTCCAGGGCATAATACTCGCACTGTATAGGAAGAATCGCATAGCGTACAGCGGCCAGAACGTTTATCGTCAGCAATCCAAGAGACGGCGGGCAATCGATTACCACATAGTCATAGCGGTCCTGGATCGGCTCCAGCGCCTGGCGCAGTTTGGTTTCCCTGGACATCATCGAAATAAGGTCTATGTCCGCGCCCGCCAGATCGAGGGTCGCCGGGACGATGTCCAACCCCTCCGTGGCGCAGGTAACGACCACGTTCTCGATCGGCTCGTCATCGATCAGGACGTTGTAGATGCAGCTCTTGATGTTCGACTTGACGACGCCCAGGCCACTGGTGGCGTTGCCTTGCGGGTCCGTGTCTATCAAGAGCACACGCATTCCAGCGTCCGCCATATACGCCGCCAGGTTCACTGACGTGGTGGTCTTGCCCACTCCACCTTTTTGATTGACTACAGCAAAGGTCTTCGCCATATATTCACTCCATCTACGACAGATAGAACTTCTCCGCCTTACGGCACAACTCCTTCTGGTTGTTTGGCTATGCAAAAATATAAAGAGAGGCCGGAATCCCAGCCTCTCCCATATTGTGCGATAAACTTGCTCAATCGCGTAAATTCCTTAACGAATGCGGTCGGCAAGACGGCGGCGGATCATCATATCCGCGATTTCCTGCCCGCTGACCTGATATTTGCCTTCTTGAATCTTCTTTGCGAGCGACTCGACTATGTCCTCGCGCACGTCCGGGATGGATTCCAGAGCGCGTTCGGCCTGCAAAATGCCTTGCTCAAGCGGAGTTAGCTGCGCTTCGGCTAGCTGCGAGCGGAGTTCCTTGCGCCGGGGCCTGTCTTTCGGCAGAATTTTCTGGCTCTGCGCCGGTGATACGTGTCCGGCCTTACCTGATTCAAAACTTGATATCTTCATCTGTCCGCCTCCTTCCGACCGCCGCCTCTTTCCCGCCGGGGTTTCCCAGGCAAAGAAAAAGGCAAGCAATCGAATTAGAAGAGCGGCGGCCTGGCAGACTTGTTCCCCGGAATCTCCGGGTTCGTCAGTCCCAATGGCTTTGCGTCCCCCTCTTTCGAAGAGTTTGCCTTTATCACCCTATTTGTCTCTATATGGATTATCGGCGAAAGCTCGGAGCTTCTTTAGGGTTACCTGTAAAAAATATCAGGATTTTTTTCGCCCATCTTAGTTCCAGCAAGATGAAGTCTAGCGCCTGGCGCAAAGGCTGTCAAATTACTCTTCAATGCAAACATTTGTTCCCTTTAATTGCGGTAATCGACCTTTGACAACCCCGCGCGTCCGATGTTATACTTTCTGCAACTTAGCCAAAGGATAAACCTGATGAAAGACGTTCTGAAGATACTCGAGCGCGACGCTAGAATCTCAGTCTCCCGGATAGCTACGATGACCGGCAGGCCGGAGGATGAAGTCCGGAAGATTATCGAAGACGCCGAGAAAAGCGGGATTATACGGCGGTACAAGACGGTCATCGATTGGGAAAAAGCCGGGTCCGAGCGGGTATTCGCGTTTATCGATGTAAAAGTTTCCCCTGCGCGGGGAGTCGGCTTCGACGATGTCGCGGAGCGTATTTATCGGTTCCCTGAGGTTCACTCGGTGTATCTTGTCTCCGGGACTTATGATCTGCGAGTTGTTATTGAAGGTGAAACGATGAAGCAGGTGGCGTTTTTCGTGGCGGAGAAGCTTTCGACTATCGACCGCGTGCAGTCCACGTCCACGCACTTTTTATTGAAGAAGTACAAGGAAGACACCGACATCTTTGAGGAACCGGGCGAGGACCGGCGGCTTGCCGTGAGTCCGTAGGCGTCCTGGATTCCTGGTTTCGGGAAAGGGGTTTCCCGAAACAACGGCAAGTCCCGATACACCAAATTGTTTCGGCAATTGAAATGCCGAAACACCGGCGCGGGGCAATTCGTTTCGGCATCTGAAATGCCGAAACACCGGGCCACCGGGCCACCGGGCGCACTGGGCTACCGGATACCTATAAGTGTGGAGTTATCAACTCGGTATGAAATCCCTATCAAGCATAGTTACAGCCGTACCGGCTTCGGGCATCAGGAAGTTCTTTGATGTGGTGTCCCAGATGAAGGACGTGGTCTCCCTCGGCGTGGGGGAGCCGGACTTCGTCACGCCCTGGCGGGTGCGGGAGGCCAGTATTTATTCCCTGGAGCGCGGATACACCCACTATACGTCCAATTACGGCCTGCTGGAGCTTAGACAGGCGGTCGCCAGAAAACTTATGGAGACCGAGGGGTTGGAATATAACCCCGAAGACCAAATACTTATCACTGTCGGCGTCAGCGAGGGTATGGACCTGGCGCTTCGCGCAATCATAGATCCCGGCGACGAGATAATCGTGCCGGAGCCGTGCTATGTGTCGTATAAGCCTTGCGTGATCTTCGCGGGCGGCGTTCCAGTTCCACTCTGCTCCGACGCGGCGAACGAATTCCGCACTTCCGCCGATAAAGTGGCTGCCGCTGTAACACCAAAAACCAAAGGAATCCTTCTAAGCTATCCATGCAACCCGACGGGAGCTACAATGCCCACGGATGAGATGCAAAAAATCGTCGATATTGCCGTTGATAACGGCCTATATATAATCTCCGATGAGATTTATGACCGCCTGACCTATTCCGGGCGTCACTGCTGCGTGGCCGCTTTGCGCGGGGCTTATGAAAATACCATCCTCTTAAATGGATTTTCCAAAGCCTACGCGATGACCGGATGGAGGATCGCCTACGCCGCGGCCCGACCGGACATCATCGAGCAGATGATGAAAATCCACCAATATACAATACTCTGCGCGCCGATTATGTCTCAGATGGCCGCGTTGGAAGCCCTTCAGAACGGCAACGGCGACTCAGATGAGATGGTCACGCAATACGACCAGAGAAGAAGATTGATTGTCTCCGGCCTTAACCAAATCGGCCTGGAGTGCGTCTTACCTAACGGGGCTTTTTATGCTTTCCCTTCCATAAAGAGCACGGGGCTGAGTTCTGAGGAATTCTCAGAGCGTCTTCTCTTCGAGGAGAAGGTGGCCGTCGTGCCCGGCAACGCGTTTGGCGACTGCGGCGAAGGTCATATCCGGTGCTCTTACGCAACGGCTACTGACAAGATCGAAACGGCTTTGGAGCGAATGGAGAAATTTCTCAAAAAGCTCTGATTGGCCTGAACGACCGGAATCGCAGCGCATTGCAAATTTGAAAGGATGTGACTGATCTGAACCGAGTCGCTGCTATCTGTCTCTTAACTCTAACCCTAATCCTACTAATCTGCGTCGGCGTATCAGCATCGGGCGGCAGAGTCCTCTTCCTATCGGCCTGGGATGACACTTATCTCTACATAGGCTTTGTCGTGGATGATCCCAACATCACCGGCGTCAATAAATCCCCGAACTCTAAACCTTGGGAAGATGACGACATCGAGCTGTTCATCGACACGAAACACGAGAAAGCGACCGCTCCCGGGCCCAATACCTACCGCATGGCGGTGAGTTCCGCCGGCGGGTCCGGTTTTGCGGTAGGCAAGGACGGCGCATGGCAGCCGCTCAAGATTTTTACGTATAAATACGGCTCAACTATCCAGGGAACGATCAACAACGCGGAAGACGCCGACCGCGGCTTCAGCGTGGAGATTGCCCTTCCCTGGGCGGAGATTGGCGGTAAACCGGAGATTGGGCAGACCGTGGGGATCAACGTCCTTAGGATAATTCGCGGTGAAACCGAAGGCTTCGTGACTCTCTCACCGGAGACAAAGAGCGTTGGGGATTTATATAATCCAAGCAAATGGATTGCGCTCACATTTACCGGTCCAGGCGCCAACCAAACCCTTTCTTCCGGAACGCTGGTGTGCCCAAAGCTGGCCGGAGCTGCTCCTTTGATCGATGGCCTGCCAAAGAACAGGGAATGGCAAGCAGCGGCGGCATTGCAGATAGGGCAGCCGCAAGCTCCCGACGCGACGGCTTCGACCACGACCACTCAGCCTACGGAGCGGGTAGAGGCAAAGGAAAGCGTCTATCCGGCGGAGAGGCTTGTTCTAACGCCTTATTATTACTGGTATCAAGCGGATTCCCGCAAATCCGTTCCGGTCGAACATGTTCAAAATCCCGATGGCTCCTGCTCGCTTACCGACCAGCCGATCAGTGGAGTTGGACCGTGGATGAGCTACGACAATGTGCAGTGGCATAAGAACGAGCTTCAGGAGATAAGAAAAGCCGGAATCGACGTCATCCTGCCGGTCTACCGTGGCGACACATCTTCACGCAAGGGTTACGCCGACAGAGGTCTAAGCTGTTTGGCCCAAGCGCTGAAGGAGCTTAAAGCCGAGGGCAAAGACTATCCGCTGGTGGCAATGTTCTTCGACACAGGCGCAATGTCCGCTGCCTATGGCGCCAAGCCGGACCTCAAAGACGCGGAAGTCCAGCGATCTTTCTACGGTATGATAAGCGCCTTCTTTTCTCGAATACCGGAAGAGTTTCTCTTGGTGAGCCAGCTTGATTCGTCACGAGCGAGAATTAACGCCAACGTGATCGTTCTCTCCGACAGCCGCAATTTCGCCGATCTTGATTCCAGTTTCGTCAAATACTGCGATGATATGTTTACCCGTGAGTTCGGAGGAGCCAAAATCCTATGGGTCGGCGAAACCGGATTCAAAGAGAAGGTTTCCAATCTCGACGGCTATATCTCATTTGGCGCCGGGCTGGAGCCTAAGTTCGATGATTCCGGATGGCTTGATTTAGCCGCTGTTGGACCGGGATTCGACGAAAGCGCGTCCGTTTCTAAGAACCCAAGAATACGATCGCGGGAGGGTGGAAAGACATATCAGAACGACTGGTCGGCGCTGCTGGACAAGAAGCCCGACTGGATATTTATAGATAGCTGGAATGGGCTTTGCGAAGGCAGTGAGATATGCCCTACGGTTCAGTACGGCTATAACTACACCGAAATGACCGCGGTCCAGGCCATGCGCTTCCGTGGAATGAGAGAATTGGACGCCGCGTTTTTAAGGAACAACGTGCCGCCGGTGATAGTCCCTCAGGCGATTCACCAGGTGGACCTGGCCGTCAAGAACGTTGGTGTCAGGCCCTGGCGGTCAGGGCAAGGTTTTGCGCTTTCTTATCGCTGGTTCCAGAACGACAAGTTCTTCGATGACGGTATTGTCAAAGTCCCGCTGATGAGAAACGTGCTTCCGGGCCATACGGTGAACTTGTCCACCGGTGTTATTGCTCAGGATAGAAACGGCCAGACGATTCCTCCAGGTGTGTATGAGCTTCATTTTGAAATTCTCCAGATGCCGGACAAATGGTTTGCTGACGCGGGAGATGTTCCTCTGGTCGTTCCCGTGCGCGTCGGACTTCCTACAGAGCCGAAAGCCAGATTCATTAGTTCCACGCTGCCGGCCGTCGCAAAGACGGGAGGTTCTTATCCCTTCAGAACTATCATACGGAACGATGGCGCTGTGGCATGGAAGCGCGGATCGAGCGTGGAAATCCTGTGCCGTCTGTACAAGGTCCAAGACGCCCCGGAGCGAAATGTGGAACCGATTGACCTAAAGCCGGTTAAGATACCTCTTGCGAACGATATTGAACCCGGCAGGCTGCTGGACTTCCAGGGAACACTAACACTGGTCGATAAGGACGGCAAAGCAATACCGGCCAGGTCTCAAGACGATTTGTGGTCGTACCGAGTGCGTTGGGTCCTGTGGGCGGACAAGAAGTGGCTTGGTGAAAGCGACGGCAGCCCGTTCTGCCAGACTATCGATGTTGTTAGCGCTGACGTGGGCGCGCAATTCCTGAGTTGTCAGATGCCAAAAGAAATCGAAGCAGGCAAGCCGGTCACCGCTTCCGTCACCCTGAAGAACAGCGGTTCCGCGCCCTGGAAGGGCGGGCAGGTCCAGTTGGGATACCGCTGGATACGCCCCGACGGCTCCGAAGCTACTTCGGGGGCTAAAAGCGTTTCATTGAAATCAGCAGCGCCCGGCCAGGCGCTTACGGTTCAGGCTAAAGTCACTGCGCCTGAAGCCAACGGCCAGTACTGTTTAGTTTGGGATGTAGCTCAGAACGGCGTTTGGGCTTCGACGACGCCGAGTGTGAGAGGCGCTGAGACTTTGGTAATTCCTGTCACTGTGAAGAAACGATAGTGTCGGTTGTTAGTTGTTAGTTGATAGTTTGATGGCCCCGGATTTGCAATCCGGGGCCTTAGATATTGGGATTTTTAATCCCACAACCAGCCTGGATTTTCCAGGAATCGATCGTCGTAAAAAACCCGTAATTCTGAGGAGCGAAGCGACGAAGAATCTAATCAGTTGTATATATAGCGTAACGTATATACATGTCCATTACCTGGGTATATCCTTCGGCTTCGCTCAGGATGACGGGTTAGAGTTCAGGATGACGGATTACAGAACAATAACATTAGCTACAAAAGCTCCCGGATTATAAATCCGAACAATCAAAGGCCCTGGATTGCAAATCCAGGGCCATCAGTCAATCAGCCGCTTAGTCTTTCTCCGAATCCAACGCCGGAAGTCCTCCTCCGGCTCTGCCTGCTATAGCTAGCCCGGCGGGCCTGGTGTTCGGGTAATAGTGTGAGTGGTAGTAGTAACTATCAACGCTTTCCGGCTGGACATCGTTCAGCACCAACCCCACGATCCGGGCGTTAGCCTTGTTGAGCAGGTTCTTGACCTGCAGTTCCGCTCCCCGCGCAACCTGGCCTGCCCTTACGACCAACAGCACGCCGTCCATAAACCTGGAAAGGACTACGCTGTCGGTGAAGGCTATTGCTGACGGCGTATCGAAGAGGACGAAGTCCGCGGAACACCTCAGCGCCTCGATCATATTGACCATCCGCGATGAGCCTATCAACTCCGAAGGGTTAATCGGAGTGGGGCCTGCCGGCATCAGGAACAGATTTGGTATTTCTGTGGCGACCATCACCTCATCAGGGTCTTTTTCGCCGGTCAGAACGTTGCTCAATCCCTGGTCATTCAACGTCTTGAATATCGAATGGAGCTGCGGGCGGCGCATATCCGCGTCCACCAGAACCACTCTTTTGCCATCCAAAGCGAGGGAGATCGCAAGGTTCGCGGCAGTAGTGGTTCCACCCTGGCCGGGTTTAGCCGTAGCAACCATCACGACGTTGGTCGGCTCGTCATTTGCGCTGAGCAGCAGGTCCGTGCGGATGAATTTATACGCTTCGGAAAGCGGAGACAGCGGATCTACATAAGTAACCTTAGGCAGAGCCGCCATGGGCTGCCCCATCATCCTGGGCACTAGGCCGGTGACAGGCAGGGCAAGAAGCTTCTCCAGATCCGTATCTGTTCTGATGCGGTTGTCCAGAGACTCCAGGCCAAGCGCAATGGCTATGCCGGCAAATAAGCTCAGGAAAACACTAAGTATGAGATAGGAAATTCGGCTTCTGCCGACTTTCCATGCTTCAGCGGCTTTATCAACCAGGCGTATGGCGCCGGTTCCCGTAGTTTCCCGCTCATTGATGCGAGCCTGGCCCAACTGATTCTTGATGCTCGAATAGGATGTTTGCGCGTCCATGAACTCTTGCTGGAGCATGGCCAGTTTGACGTCAGCGCCCGGCTTGAGGCCGGAAGCAGTTCTTCCCACCGCGGCGGAAAGCTGGGAAACTCGCGCCGCGTAGCCATCCCGTTCGGCTTGAAGAGCTATCTTTTGTTGGATCAGCGTCTCGTAAGCCGGGTTGGAAGCGACATTGCGTTTCATGCTTACTTTGTTTCGCTCGGCTCGTAACTGGCTCTGCGCGTTTGTAAGAGCATCTCGCAATTTCTCCACAGTTGGGTGCGCTTCATAATATCTTGCTCTTGCTTCGTTTAATTGAGTCGTAAGGGTGGCAACCTGGATCTCAAGCTGCTGCACCATTGGGGTATCGGTCGTGCCCGACAAAGTGACGCGATTGGGGTCGATGCTTCTGAGCTGCTGGTTCACCCTATTCAATTTCGCCTGAGCTTGCGCGTATTCCGCGAGAGCCATATCGCGCTCGCGCCTCGCCTCGCCTAATTGCGAAACCGCTGCCGTGGTTTCTTCGGGAAGAGATGTGATTCCGTGCGTTTGCTTGAAAGAGGCAAGACCTTGCGAAGCCTCGTCCAGCTTGCGCTTCGCGCTATCGAGTTGTGTCTCCAGAAACGCGGCGTTAGCTATCGCTTCCTGGTGGCTTACCTCTTGATAATAGTTGGCAAATACCGCCGCAACAGTGTTCGCCAGTTTGACCGCTTGCTGTGGATTGTTGTCATATACTGATATTTGAACCACATCGGTCGAGCGGTCAGTCCGTGAGCCGGAAGCGGGGTTTACCTCGGTTTCAACTTGCACTCGATTTCGGAATTCGTCGGGGGAAACATTCAAGTTGAGAGCCTGAACCGTGCGTTCGGCGACGGTGCGGCTCTTGATGAGGCTCATCAGATTTGGCAGTTGGCCTCTTGCGGCGGCTGGAGGCCGGGGTTCGGTCCCGTCAACCCGCGGGTCGGCCAATATAGGTCTATACAATGCCGCATCTGAAGGCAGTATGCGAGACGCCGCCATAAATGTAGGCTTACGGCTTGCCGTAGCCAATAGCGTCGACGCGGCGGTTGCCGCGACGAGCAGCATAATCATCCATTTTCTTTTACGCAGGATGCGATATATCTCCCAGAACCTCAAGACATTCACCTCTTTAGAGCTTATTTCGGAAAGCGCGTCCTTGCGCTGATTTGTGCGGATTAGAACTCCCGTCCAACCCTGCTAGCTAAACCGGCTTGTGTGGTGTATCGGGATTTGAGCGTAGCGGAAATACCGATACATACGCGGCTTGTTTCGGGATTTCCATTCCGCTGCGCTCCATTCAAATCCCGAAACACCGGTTCATTGGTTTTCCTCAATGCTATTGCCCCAGGCAGGTTATCCGCGTCTCAAGGTTTGCGGGAACACCGATCATAGTCTTCCCGTCCCGCCGCGCTACCTTGTGAGCAGATACAGTATGCTGACCAAAAGCCCTCCGGCCCTCATCTTATCCACAGGCTCTTTTCTCTCCGATACGAGTATCGTGTCGCCCGGCTGGATTGCCACGTTCTGCGCCCTGCCTTCGGTTATTTTGGGCACGTTGAGTTTGAAAGTCTGCATTCTATCGCCGGAACCACGATTTAATCGAACGCTGCTCAGGTTGCCCCGCTCGGTCGTTCCTCCCGCCGCTGCTACGGCGTCAGTGACGTACATGCTGCCTCTGATCGGATATTGGCCGGGCCGCGCCACGGGACCGATAATCGTGAACATTCCCTGCGACTCCATGCCCGGAACAAAGATCGTATCGCCCGGAAGCAGCGCGACATTAGCGGTAGGATCGCCGGATGACGCTTTGATGAAATCCACGGGGGCTCCGACGGTGTCATCCTTGTGCTTCAGCGTCACTTTGGTGGTATCGGCCATGGTCGTGACGCCGCCCGCGCTGGCTATCGCTTCTCGAAGCGTCATTCCCTGGCGCATTTGCATCGGACCGCGCTGGTTGACTTCACCAAGCACGAAGATCATTCCCTGCACGGGATTTCTCTCAGGAACGACAATCGTGTCGCCCGGCAAAACCGCGATGTTCGCCTCCGGCCTTGAGCCGGATAAAAATTCGGCCATATTGACGCTCAGAATGGTGTCGCGCTTCTGGCCGCGCGTTATCGTTATGCTGGACAAATCCGCTTCGGGAGTATATCCGCCTGCTTGGGTCAACACTCCAAGGACATTTGAGTTAAGTCCTATCTCATACAAGCCGGGGGTCTTAACCGCTCCCGATACTACCACCATTCTTTTCGCCGGCTCGGCGATTTCAATAGTCACCTGAGGATTCTTGATGAACTGCGATAGTTGATTCCTCAGTTTGGCGGCGGCTTCAGTAGTAGTCAAGCCGCCCACTTCTACTTCATTGGCAAGTGGAAGAGTGATCTTGCCGTACGAATCGACAACCACCCTTTTAGTGAGATCCGGCTCGCCCAGCGCCGTAATGCTGAGGATATCGCCGGGAGTAATCACCTGCTCATTAGCCGCGCTTACCGGCGGAACCAGGACGGCGGCCACGGTAAGAATCAGCGCTATGACGGTTAGTTTTCTAAACATACGAACGTACCTCCATTTATAGGTAGTAAACTATTCTTCATTTCGGGTAATGAAGCGCCCATCTGTAGTTCGGTGGCAACCGGCGCGCGTCCTGCTTACCGCGCAGCGTGTCTCCCATGTCTAATGACACACCCGGTTTATTACCCTCAACCACGCGACGAGTAAACAGCAAGCCGGACGTGGCGGCAATTCCACCTGGTTATGTATACGCATGAGATACGGTGTTTTGTACCCAACTCAACAATATAATAAACTGAGGATTTCAAAAGATTACGTTAATGGACTGATAGGGGGTACATAAAATGGAGCGGGAGACGGGGTTCGAACCCGCGACATCCAGCTTGGAAGGCTAGCGCTCTACCAATTGAGCTACTCCCGCGCGCATTGAGGTTACTATTCGTAGCTTGAACAACAGAAGTATAGCATTTGGACGCCTATGGGTCAAGGAAAGTTGAGAGCTTTGGTGCTTACATCTCGATCCGTCTCATCGTTACCTGGTCAATCAGCCTCAGAATATCGGCGCTTTTGCCGATTTCCGCGCCGTTTGTCATGGCGGTCGCGGCGCCGGCTGCGCTGCCGAGCCTGAGCGCTTCTTCGAGGCTGCCTCCGTTTGCGAGTGTATGAAGAATCCCCGCGACCATCGAGTCACCGGAGCCTATAGTGCTAACCACCGGCACCTCAGGCGGCATTGCGAACCAGCATTCGCCGTTCGTCGCCGCGATTGCGCCGTCCTTGCCCATGGATATTACGACGAGGTATACGCCTCGGTCGCACAACTGCCGGTCGGCGTTCACGACTTCGGCCTCGGATTGCAACTTCGTCCCAACGAGCCGTCCGGCTTCGTCTATATTCGGCTTAATCATATAAGGCTTTTCCAACAGCCCTTCAATCAGACTCTGCCCGTCGGTGTCGAGTACGGGAAGCGCGCCTTCGGACCTGACAGTTCTTATCAGCGTTCGGTATATATCTTTGGGGACTCCGCTTGTCACGCTGCCGCCGAACAGCACGGCGTAGCTTCGAGAGGCGGCTGATTTGACCTTTGCTAGTAATTCCTGAAGTTCCGCATCGGTTATCTCAGGCCCAGGCTCGTTGAGCATCGTCGGTGGCGAGCCATCCACTTCCTGAATAGCTATATTCGTCCGGGTGACTCCTTTGATATGAACGAAATCAGTGGGAATGCCCTCCCGCGTCAGAACATGCTCTATGTAACTCCCAGTGGCTCCCCCAATGAAGCCGAGCGCAACGGTTTCCGACCCCAGTTCTTTCAGCACGCGAGAAGCGTTTACTCCCTTGCCGCCCGCGTCTTGTTCGAGTCTCACGATACGATTCGCGTCGTGAACGAGCAAATTATTGAGATAGATTGTTTTATCAAGAGCGGGATTCAGTGTAACCGTTGCTATCATTGGTTCTTTGGCCTTTATAGTGAAATAACCCTTGAATTTTTGCAATAAATAGGGTATTATGATGTTGGAGGCTTTGCAATGAGCAATCATTGCATTGCCTTTTATTCTTCATCCGCCTCATCATTACTCAACCCAATAATAATAGATGAACTCCAGATATATCTAATGTTATTTGATTTCCTGTTTGAGCTTTGCCGCGAATTCTCTTGTTCCCGAATAGGTGTCGTG
Source organism: Armatimonadota bacterium (assembly GCA_030650495.1). Classification (GTDB taxonomy): domain Bacteria; phylum Armatimonadota; class UBA5829; order UBA5829; family JAUSEB01; genus JAUSEB01. The sequence goes on from JAUSEB010000165.1 coordinate 17,091, forward strand.
AAGGCATGAGTCCAGTATCAAGTCGCGATGCAAAGATAAGTCCTGTTTCATAAGAAACAGAATGGCTCTCCCCATACCGGAGTGCAATAAGCTTTGTAGTTCTTCAGGATTGTTCGGGTTTCGTGATTTCATCTAATACAATATAGGCTACGAGTATACGTTTGGCAAATACCAACAATCATAAAATTACCCCGGAAGAAAACTTCCGGGGCAATAGTAACTTATTTTCAGGCTTTAGCTTGTCTATTCGTGATACTTGATCTCGCTTGCGACAAGCCCGGAGGCTTTGTGTCCGTTATTCATGGCTTTGCCGTTGCTTTGGAAGAGCCGGATGTAGCCGCGGACCGTGTCCTTGACGGCGTTTTTGCCGGGGAGCATAATTTTGCGCATATCTTTCTCACCCGGATTCTTTTCAAATGCTTCCTTCATGCCGCGAAGGTAGGCCATGCTCAGCTCTGTCGCAACGTTGATTTTGGAAACGCCGTGCTTGATTGCGTCTTCCAGGGTTCCTTCATAGTCGCGAAGTTTGACGCCTTTTTCAGCGGCGGATTCTCTGGAAAGAAGAACGCCGGATGCGCCGTGCAGAACGATGGGAACGCCGGTCTTTTCGCGAATCTGGTCCAATCGCTCGATGTTAAGAGGCTGGATGCTGTCTTTCATCCCATGCACGCTGCCGATGGCGGCGGCAAGGCTGTCGAGTCCGGTGCGCTCAATGAACTCATGGGCCTGGTTGGGGTCGGCCAAAAGGGATGCGACCTGATCTTCGGTCAAGTTGTCTTCGATCTTAGGGATTTTGCCAAGTTCGGCCTCGACGGGAATGTTGCAAGAATGTGCGATCTCGGTGATCTTGGCGGTTGTTTTGATGTTGTCTTCGAGTGGAAGAGCGGAACCGTCGAACATCAGGCTGGTGAAGCCTGCCCGCAGGCATTTGACGTTCTGGAAAAAGTCAGTGCCATGGTCAAGGTGCAAAACCACCGGAATCGTCGCCAACTCAGCCGCGGTCTTTACTAGCATGGTAGCGAATTCCAGGCCGGCGTACTTGATAGCGCCCTGGCTGACTTGCAGGATAACGGGAGCCTGTTCCTCTTGGGCGGTTTCGATGACGGCCTGGACGCATTCCATGTTGTTGGCGTTGAACGCGCCGACGGCGTAACCACCTGCCTGAGCGTTCCGCAGCATCTCTTTACTTGTTACTAATGGCATCTAAACTTCGCGCAAATAAACGCGCGAACCCTCCTTCCGCGCCGCCCGGCCGCCGGCTAGAGACCGTAGTCGGCTTATTTATATTATAACTAGATGGCAGGCTCTATCAGCCCGTAGTTTCCATCTTTCCTCTTGTAAACCACGTTCACCTGTTCGGTCTGCGCGTTGAGAAACATATGGAAGTCGTGATGCATCATTTCCATCTCGAACGCGGCTTCGTCCGGCGCCATCGGTTTGACTGCGAATCTCTTGGTCCGGACGATCACCGGCATCGGCTCAACGGGAGCCTCTTCAGTCGCAACGGCTCCGGCTTCTATAGCCGCCGCTTCTCTCAACGCTTCTTTTTCTTTAGGCCCTTCTTCCAGGGACTTGCCGTAGAGTTTGCCCTTGAAGCGCATTATACGCTTTTCGAGCTTTTCGACCACCTGGTCGATGGAGGCGTACATATTATCCGTCCGCTCCTCACCTCGGAGCGTAACACCGTCGCCTTCCAATTGGACTTCGACAATATGCCAGTTGCGCTGGACGCTCTGAGTGACCTGCGCTTCTTTAATCTCTTTGAAGTACTTGCCCAGCTTTTGGACTTTCTTCTCCGCGTACCGCTTTAAGGCATCGGTTACGTCGATATTCTTTCCCTTGACATTGACTTGCATTTGTTGTGGGAACTCCTTTCATGCGAGTCGCGGCGCCCTGTTGAGCCGAACGCACAAACCTCCCAAGTGTACCATGTGGCAGCTTGCATTGTCAACGCGCGAGAGCTTGTTTAACCACAGATGGACGCTGATAAACACGGATGGGAAAATGAATCGAGGACGATTCGGGATTCGGAAATCGCCGCCCAGCCATACGTTTGCTTCGGCTTCAAAGAACAAGCCGAAGGATAGATACTCCCTTCTCTCAACCCTCAACTCTAAACCCTCAACTCTTGTTGGACAATGCTTGCCACCGCGTAACAGGCTATGCCTTCGGCCCTGCCTATTGAGCCAAGGCCTTCCGCTGTAGTAGCTTTTATGCTTATCTGGCCTTTCCTCAATTGGAGCGCTGATGATATGTTTTTTCTCATTTCCTCAACAAAGGCGGCTATTCTGGGTTTCTGCGCCACAAGTGTCACGTCTAGGTTGATAATTTTCCAGTCTTCCGCCGCCAATATCGCGCCAACATGACTCAGCAGTCTCATACTAGATATACCCTTATACTGAGGATCCGTGTCAGGGAAAATTCGCCCGATGTCACCTGCGGAGGCGGCGCCGAGCAAGGCGTCGCATACCGCGTGCAGGAGCACGTCCGCGTCGGAGTGGCCTTCAAGACCTTCTTCGTTGGGAAACTCAACGCCGCCCAATACTAAGCGTCTATTTGGGCCAAAACGATGAATGTCGTAGCCGAATCCGCATCTTATGATAGGCGCTCCGCCGCCTAATTTGGCGCCGGCGAAGTCCAAATCACGCGGCTCGGTGATTTTGATGTTATCGGCGGAACCGGGGACGATTTTCACCTTACCTCCCAAGCGTTCGACAAGCGCGGCGTCGTCGGTCGCTTGAAATCCTTCTGCGAGAGCCTTCTCGTGCGCGGAGAGTATGATTTCCCCGCGGAAAGTTTGTGGAGTTTGGATGGCGTATAGCTGTTCCCTGGGAATAGTCGCGCCTACAAAACGTTCATCATCCGCTGATTTGATAGTGTCTATAATAGGCACGGCGGCAATTGCGGCCCCGTACAATCGTGCGGCGCTCACCGATTCCGTGATGATTTTCTCAGTCACAAAAGGGCGGGCGCCGTCGTGAATTACTATTATTTCAGCTTCGGGTTTTACACGAAGAAGGCCGTTATAGACGGATTCCTGGCGGTGTTCTCCGCCTTCGACAACCGCGGTTACTTTATCGAAGCCAAATCTACTGATAAGGCTCTCACAGGCGGCCACATCTTCACTTCCGCAGACCAGTATTATATCGTCAATAACATCTGACGCCTGGAATACGGAAAGCGTATGCGCCACCAGCGGCTTTCCCGCGACTTCCGCGAAGGCCTTGTTGAATCCTTTACCTAATCTTTTTCCTTTGCCTGCCGCTGGAATAACTGCGGATGTTCCGGTCAATCAATTCCTCTTCTTCTTCGTGATCCTCTTTCATTGTCGCGAAGATCATCTTGCCCGCGACAGTCTGCAAAACGCTGGTAACAACGACGTGCAGTGTTTCGTTGATGAATCTTCTCGCTCCCTCTACAACGACCATTGTGCCGTCATCGAGGTATCCGATTCCCTGGTTCTGCTCTTTTCCTTCTTTAATGATAGTTACCGACATTTCTTCGCCGGGCAGGACCACGGGCTTCAGAGCGTTAGCCAGTTCGTTTACGTTCAGGACCTTCACGCCCTGAAGTTCGGCGACTTTGTTGAGGTTGAAGTCGTTCGTTACTATGGAGCCGTTAAGCTCCTGCGCGAGGGCGACGAGTTTAGCGTCTACCTCTTCGGGCTGGCCTTCAGTATCATATTCCGTTATCTGAAGGTCCATCTCTTTTTGCATTTGGTTAAGAATATCTAGTCCGCGACGGCCACGCGCTCTCTTCAGAGAGTCGGTGGAGTCCGCGATCTGCTGTAGTTCTTCCAAAACAAATCGCGGGATATAAATCGGACTCTCAACAAACCCTACACGGCAAATATCGGCAATTCGTCCGTCTATGATGACATTAGTATCAAGTATCTTAGGTCGCTGTAAATGAGCTTTCGCAGCCGCTGTTTCCCCTGCGATTCCAGGGAAATACCACCGGAGCTGCTCTTTCATGCTCATTGTGGCCACTACTCCCAGATATGAAAGTACCAGCGCCACCAGCACTCTGGCCCATGGAGCCATGGGCAGGCTGAATACTATAAGAACCGTAAGCCCGAGTCCGAGTGTCAAACCGCTGGCGACAGCAATCTTCTCTTGCGGTGAGGAGTTTTCCAGGGCTTGTTTGGCGCGCACCATTTGCCTGTAGACCACAAGTGACAGCACCAGGCCCACCAGCAGCCCAATCACTATAAGTGTGGCAAATAGGATGGACTTTGTGAGCAAGTCCGGCGGCCCGCCCAGAGAAAGAAAGTCGGTAACGTTCTTCATAAAACCGCTTTCGACATTTCCGGGCGTAGCAAGGAACTCAAGATAGTTTTTAGCTACCCACCAACCACCAAGAGCGCCTGCGAGCATCATGCATGGCGCAAGAATGGATCGAACGGTTTTGCCGGATATTCCCATCATTGATCACCTCCCTGCCGGTTATGATGTTTATGAATTTGCGTAAGCTGGTAAGGCAAGCCGCCAACATACAACTATTAACTATAATAATATACATGATATGGCCTAATTATTCAATACCTGTGCCTATGAACGAGTTGAGATTTTAAGGTTGAGGGTAGGGGCGAAGCATCTGCACCACGACTCCATGCACTGCACAAGATACAAAAGCAGATGCTTCGCCCCTACGGTTTCACGATGATTTCCCCCGCATTTGACAATCGCTTGAGTGCAATCTATAGTACAGAATTGGAGGTAAGTTGTGAAGCTCAAGTTAATCGCCTGCGAAGTCTTCTTCCGTGAGGTCTGCCATTTCGCCGCAAGAAGCAATAACATTTTAGATATTACATTCATCCCCTTCGGACTGCACGACACGCCGGAAAAGCTGAGAGAGCGCCTGCAGCAGGAGATAGACGCGGAGCCCCCCGGAGCTTACGAGTATATCGCGCTGGCGTACGGCCTGTGCAGCGGGGGGACCGCCAACCTTGTGTCGCGCGACACGCCGATTGTGCTGCCAAGAGCGCACGACTGTATTACTCTATTCCTGGGATCGCGGTCGCGTTATGACGCCCGGTTCGCCGACCATCCGGGGACTTATTACTACACGCCCGGCTGGATAGAACGCAAGGACGGGGAAGTGGACCAGGGCAGCGTGGTCGAGTTGAAAGCTCGTGACCGGGAGCGGCGATTTCAGGAGTATAAGGAAAAATACGGAGAGGACAACGCGGCGTTTCTTATCGAACAGGAGAGCCAGTGGCTGGCCAATTACGACAGGGCCGCGTTCATCAACACCGGCGTGGGGAATGTGGAGCAGTATCGCGAGTTCACTTGCGGAGTCGCTGAGTCCCATGGTTGGCTTCAAGAGGAAATCGCCGGCGACCTCTCCCTGTTGAGCAAGCTGGTCGAAGGTCCATGGGACCCGGAAGATTTCCTGCTGGTTCCCGCCGGTCAATCCATAGCGCAATCGTTCGACGATTCGGTAGTCAGAATCCGCGATCTGTCTTAATATCCGGCCTTACTGAAGCGTTCCCTCCAGCCATTACGAACCCCTGCCAGAATTGTTCATACATTAGCCACGATAATATCTTATAGATTGGTATACGTACCTATTAACAAGTTTTTCCCGTTCCTGTATAAGTTGGATAGTGAACTCTGTATAGTCTGGATTGGGCCGGTGAGCCACTTAGCCGGAGCGTTTTATTCGGCATAACGGAGTTTCAAAAGAATTATATTTGTCGTGGATAGCCGTCTCGGAACGGCGCCCGAGATGGCTATCCCGGCAAAATCTATAAAAAATGGGAGCGGTTCAATGAACCGTTCCCATTTTTTTCGCCGGGCAAAGCCCGTCATATTGATTGCAGTATAAGCAAGGCTTGTCAAGCGACCTTGAGCAATGTCTCTTCGGTTACGCCGTACGATGATTGGGCAAGTAGATTTGTTTCGGGCAGCCAGGGTCTGACCACCATCCGCCCGTCCTGTGAAACCACCTCGAACCGCTGCGCCTCGGAAGCGAACCGTTGATACACGCCGATCACTTCCGCCTGGACTCTAGCCGCCGGGAATATTCTGACGTCGTCATCCGACTGCTTGCCGTTGATGCTCGTCCATGCCATGGATGAGAGCCTCATATTGATCTCTGAGATGTCCAACCAGCATCCTCCTTTGAGTAACCGACCAGTTTCCCACCAAATGAATTTATTCCATATAATGGCGCGTCTGTTATAATCGTAACTGCCGGACAAAATGCTTTTGCCATTATATTTGTCGGTATATAGGCGCCGTATTTGTAGGGAAGCTGGTCGCAAAACGTCTTGCCGCCGAGTATTAGTTGTTGAACTGAGGTAAAGGGAAATTGGAGTTTGCATGGTTGGAAGACTGGCCGGAGCGCCGGAAGCGGATCGAGGCATGGTGGTCGGGAGACGCGATTGACCGGGCCGCGATATGTGTTTCTGTTCGGGTCAAGCCGGCGCCGGAGGTCGCGGCGCCTGACACGCTGGAGGAACGCTGGACCGACATCGACTACTTTGTGAAACGCATTCAGGCGGGAGAAGGCGTTTATTATGGCGGAGAGGCCATACCCCACGTATTCCCCAACCTTGGTCCTGGAATAATAGCGGCCTATCTTGGTTCGTCAATACACTTTGAGCACAGTACGTGCTGGTTCGAGCATATAGTGGACGACTGGGACGGTTTTGAGCTCAAGTTCGACCAAAACAACCGCTGGTGGAAGCATACCAAAGCAATGACGGCGGCAGCGGTTGAGGCAGGCAAAGGGAAATGCTTTGTGTCGCATTCGGACATAGGCGGGCCGACTGACCTCTTGTCGCACCTCAGGGGGCCTGACAAGCTGTGCATGGATTTGCTGGAGCGTCCGGAATCCGTTGTGAGGGCCAGAGAGGCCATTACTAAGATGTGGTTCGAGGTTTACAATGAGCTTCATGGCATAGTGAACGCGGAAATGGAAGGTTCCTGTTCGTGGATGGGGATTTGGCATCCCGGCAAGACCTATCCTTTGCAGTGTGACTTCTCTTGCATGATCTCTCCCAAGCTGTTCGAGAAGTACGTTCTTCCGGAATTGGCGGCGCAGGCAAAATATCTAGACCGCACGATCTATCACCTAGACGGCCCCGGCGCGACACGGCATCTCGACGCTCTTTTGGCGACGCCGGAGATAGACGGCATTCAATGGGTTCCCGGGGCAGGGGAGAAGCCCGCTGTCCACTGGCTTCCGCTTTTGAAGAAGGTTCAGAAGGCGGGCAAGCTGCTGCTCTGTTCCGCAAGCGTGTCCGATGCAAGAATTCTGCTGGAGGAACTTTCTCCACGGGGTCTGATCCTGAGTGTCGGGGGCGCGCAATCGCGGGAAGAGGTTGACGATTTGATCGAATACGCTGGGAAGGCGGCATCGGACGGAAGCAGTCGTTAGCCGGTAGTCGTTAGTAAGATGCCCGCGATAGGTTGTACCGTCCCTCGGTACGTCGCTTCGCTCCTACTCGGGAACACGGAGATGAGTTGGTTTCGGGAACAAGATTCGCGAAACACCACTCTCTCGACTCCCCCATCCTACTCTGCTATAATTGGGAAGCCCTACTGTTATATTCCCAGTATATTTCCAGGAGGTTGACGTGTCCGCTGAACGCCATATCGATCCGGAGCGCGTGATAGAACGAGCGCGGCAGGTGTTGGAGATCGAGTCTAAAGCAGTCATCGATTTGTCGGCCAGGGTCGGTAATGATTTTGTCGCTGCGACGGACTTGATCCTGTGTTGTCATGGGAAACTCATTGTCACCGGTATCGGCAAGTCGGGAGCCATCGGGCGCAAACTCGCGGGCACGTTCTCCAGCACAGGCACGCCATCGCTGTTTTTCCATCCGGCTGAAGGCGTCCACGGCGATCTGGGCGCGGTAACGGGCCAGGACCTGGTTTTGCTTCTATCTTACAGCGGCGAGACGGACGAGTTAATAGCCATAATGCCGGCGGTCAAGCGCATGGGCGCCAAAGTCATCTCGCTCGTCGGCAATTGCGGTTCCACCCTCGGCAAGTACGCCGATATCGCCCTGGACGTATCCGTTACTCAAGAGGCTTGCCCGCTCGGTTTGGCGCCGACCGCCAGCACAACGGCGATGCTTGCCTTGGGCGACGCTTTAGCCCTGGCGGTTATGGAAGTCAGGCAATTCACAAAGGAAGACTACGCGAAGTTCCATCCGGGTGGGGCATTGGGCCGCCGCCTGACATTGAGGGTCGAGGATGTGATGAGGACCGGAGAAGCGGTGGCGGTTGTGAGTGAGAGCATAACGGTGCGCGACGCCCTTTTTGCAATCACCAAAGCCGGAGCGGGCGCTACGAACGTGGTTGATCCAAAGGGGAATTTGATCGGCATTATCACGGATGGTGACGTCCGCCGCCACGCGCTCACGGATGAGAATTTCCTCAGCAAGACCGCCTCGGAAGTTATGACCGGTAATCCCAAGACGATCACGCCCGATAGACTGGCAACCGAGGCGCTTAAGATCATGGAATCGTTGAAGATCGGCGAGATGCCCGCGGTTAAAGATTCCAAAGTGGTCGGAATGGTTATGCTCAAAGACCTCCTGGAAGCAGGGATCGTATAATCTTCACGTCATTTCGAGCGAAGCGTAGCGGAGTCGAGAAATCTGCTTTTGAGAATAGCTTTCAGCTATCAGCCGTCAGCTATCAGCTGAAAGCTGATAGCTGACGGCTGACAGCTTATAAAGAAAATCAGATTCCTCGTTTCACTCGGAATGACGGGTGAGGGTTCGGAATGACGGTTTACGGCGCTTTACTTTATTTGCGAAAAATGTAGGCTAACTATGGAAAGACTGAAGAAAATCAAGCTTTTGGCGATGGACGTTGACGGCGTCTTAACAGACGGCTCGATGTTCTATTTGGAGGAAGCCGGACAGGCCAGGGTTTTCAACGTACAGGACGGCCTGGGGATCAGAATGGCCATGCTCGCCGGACTGCAAATCGCCTGGATCACCGGCAACATATCCGAAACCGTTGCCCGCCGGGCTACAGACCTGGGCGTAACCGATTTATTCCAGGGCGCCCGTTACAAGAGTGAAGCCGTGCGGGAGTTGATGCGACGGCACGGACTTTCGGCGGAGGAAGTAGCGTATATTGGCGATGATCTGAACGATCTCCCCGCGTTTGAAGCCGCCGGAGTGTCTTTCGCCGTCAGCAATGCCGTGCAGGACATCAAAGACGCCGCCAATTTCATCACCACACGGCGCGGAGGTTCAGGCGCGATCCGCGAGGTCATCGAGATCATACTCAAGAGCCAGGGTAAGCGACAGGACGCCGTTGCCGCCGTTCTGAAAGAGTTCGAACGCGAGCAGGCCGAGGGGCAAGTCGAAAAGACGGCGGGCTGATTGGGAGCCTATGCGTAACTGTCCACTCTCGGAGATTACAATTTTAACCTCCCCCAGCCCCTCCTTCGTAAGGAGGGGAGTATAACACTTCCCCCCTTTAGAAGGGGGGATTGAGGGGGGTTATTGTTCACCTTCTGAACTGTACGCCTATGCTCACCATATTCCACACAAACGATTTCCACAATGCCCTTGACGAGCAAAAAGCCAACCGGCTGAAGGCTCTCAAGGAACAATCTCCCAACTCACTCCTATTGGACGCGGGCGACGCCATCCGGGCGGGCAATATATACGTCCATCCGGGCGGCGAGCCTGTCCTGCGGCTTATGAACCGCGCCGGATACGACGCCATGGCGATGGGCAATAGAGAATTCCATTTTACGAGTTCCGGCTTCAGGAAAAAGCTCGGCTGGGCGGAATTCCCAATTCTTTGCGCCAATATACGCCGCGCGCGGCCACGGGCAAGCCTGCCGGTTGTCCCGCATATCACAAAGACCATTGGCGGACTCAGGGTCGCAATCATTGGGTTAACCGTCCCGATGATAACCGAGCGAATGCTTGCGCGAAAAGTCAGTTCCTATATATTTGATGACCCGATTGAGACTGCCGCCGCGCTGGTTCCCAAATTACGCGAGGGCTGCGATTTGCTGATCGCGCTTACCCATATCGGGTTGAAAGAGGACCGCCGTCTGGCCGAAACTGTCCCTGGAATCGATCTCATAGTTGGCGGGCACACCCACGCGGTCATCGAGAAGCCTGAAATCGTCACCGGGGTTCCGATAGTCCAAGCCGGATATTGGGCGCGGCAAGTGGGCCGGGTCGAAGTTGAGAAGATCGGGAACGAAGTCAAGGTAACCGGCGGTATAATGGAACTGTAAGGTAACAATCCAAGATTGGTGAGCGCCACGTCATGCTGAACTTGATTCAGCATCTATTCTACGAAGGGATAGACCCTGAAACAAGTTCAGGGTGACGTGTATTCCTCATCAAGAGTGAACTGTTAAATGGAACTGTAGAGCTAATGATCATACAGGCGTTTTTGGCTATTATTTCCCTTCTGGCCACGCTGCTGATTTGCGCGGGTTTTGGCCGCCTGATACTGCGAGCGTTTGCGCCGAAACACGCCGGCGGGTTGGAAGGATTTCTGTTCGCCGCAGCAATCGGCATGGGCGCTCTCTCGTATCTCATTCTAGCTCTTGGCCTGATCGGACTGCTATATCCCACCGCTGTTTTGATTCTTATGCTTGCGCTCATGCTGGTCTCCCGCCGTAATCTAAGTAGGGGTGAAGCATCTGCAAGCGCGTCAGATACAATGCGTGGCATTATTGGGCAGATGCTTCACCCCTACATTGGAATTCCGATTGCCGTTATCGGCGTCTCGGCGCTTATCGGAGCGCTTGCGCCGCCTTCATTCAATGACTGGGACGCGCTCGCCTATCATCTTGCCGTTCCATCCCTTTACATCAAATGGCATGCGATCAAATACGTCCCATTCACGTCTCATTCCAACCTGCCGTTTCTGATGGAAATGCTCTATGCCATCGGGTTGCTCTTTCCCGCGTTGGGCGGAGCGGCGCTTGCGAAGCTGTTCCATTTCGCGGCGGGCGTTCTGACGGTATTGGCGATCTACGTCATCGGCAAAAAACACTTTTCTCCCAAAGCCGGGGCAATCGGCGCGGCTGTGTTCGCGGCAATACCTCTAGTCGGATGGGAAGCGACCGCCGGTTACATCGATCTCGCGACGTCATTTTACGTAGTATTGGCGGTACTGGCGCTGCTGAACCATTGGGACGAAGGAGGGCAGTGGGGCGTATTGGCCTTTATCTCTCTGGGACTTGCCGCCGCGACCAAAACAACGGCCTTGGCGTTCATTCCCGTCGCCGGCTTATGG